>NZ_JAMYRR010000044.1:0-22582 GCF_040321535.1 Mesorhizobium sp. M0340
CCCCCCCCTCTTTGTTCCTCCTTTTTATTAACTACCCCCCAACCCCCCCCCCCCTCCCCCCCCCGCGTCTCTATATAAGCGGGGTCGGCCCTTTTTTCCCCCCCCCCCCCCCCCCCCCCCTCGACACCAACGAAACCGCAAAGCAATGAGGGGGTCAGTTTTTCGTTTCGCCCAAGGGGTCAAATCCTCACTTCGCCTGGCAGCCCCTCACATGGCGCAAAGCGATGCACAACGCCCACTCACGCTAACGAAATTAATTGGTTAGGCCTTGCCTGTGACATGGGGCAGCCCAAACGCGCCGCACTGCGTGGATCAAGAGGGGCACCGGGGGGTCGCCGCGTGAGCCAGTTATCCGATCCCCCGCTCAGAATTTCTACCAAACATTCCCGACGGTTACGGCTCAGCATTGTACGGTTCTTACATCCTGTTGATGTCGGTCAGGGAGAGAGTACTGTCTCTCTTCGGCGTGCCCCTTGGGGATGGTCGGATGAGTGTCGTTCAAATTATCAGTCCAACTCTACATGAGGCTATTGCTGCACTCCTGAACGGGGCGGCTCGCGGAGACATTGTCTCGATCAAGACTGCAATAGAACGAGTCCGTGTGACTGCGCCTAATCTGAGGGCATCTGACGAAGAGCTAACTGAGGCTATCCTTGAGGTAGCTTCCGCCAGTGGCCTGTTCGTGTGTTTCGACGGCCGGGAGTAGTTCTCAGCTCCGCGCCTCACTAACTAACGTTCCCGCCCAGCATTCCAGGAATTTTGCTCATTGTGGCCCCGCAGGAGCGGGCGCGCCGTCCTGCCCGATCTCCGTGAATGGACAAGGAACAAATCTTCTCGCCAGAAGGTTCTATCCTGTTCGTATGCAGGATCGACCATGGTTGAGGTCGACAGAAGGAAACAGAAGGTTATTGCCGACCTTGTACGACGGTGGGTCACGTCAGAAGCCGTCCGCAACTACCTTCGCAGAGCGCTAAATCTTCCGGTAGAACAGGAGCTGCCGGACGAGCATAAGTCTTTGCTTGATGAAATTGATCGGGCCCACAAAGAGTGAGTGACCCCATGGCACTTGGTAACCAGGAGGGCCCGCCGCCCCGAAAGGATGAGGCGACGGACTCACAGCGGCTACATCCACGAAGAAATCGACCGCTGCGAGTTCGAAACCTACGAGGGCCTCCGTTGTTCCCTTACCAGCGGACTGTTCCTGAGTTGGTCAGCAGGCTATTCCCCCTCTAAGTTCCCCCATGGCAACCCACTCGTTCTCCCCTCCGGTCCCTGTGAGGACTGAGCGCGCTGGTCTGACCCGGAACGTGGACGTCGAGGCAGCCGGCCGGGAGGTGATGAAGTGGACCAAGCGTGGCCCCAAATGGAACCAAGCGGTGCGCGTCTGCATCGCCTTGCATTTCCGACGAGATGGAACCTGAGGAGGCACGGAAGGCATTCCTGGCTGCTGCCGAGGAGGAGAAGACGTTGTCATCCCAGGTGTAAACCCTCGAGATGCCCCGTAGGTTCTCTTCCCGGGAGTCAGAATCGGGGATGTGATGTATATTGCCTTCGACAGAGTTTGACCTTGCCCCTCTGATCTAATCCGGTTTGAAGTTCGTTCTGGCCCATCGAGAGGACCAGGACATGAAACGTAGCCGCTTCTCTGAAGAGCAGATCATCGGAATTTTGAAGGAACATGAGGCCGGGGTATCGGTTGCCGATCTGTGCCGCAAGCACGGGGTCAGCGACGCCTCGATTTACAACTGGAAGGCCCGCTTCGGCGGGATGGATGTCTCCGAGGCTCGGCGACTGAAGGCTCTGGAGGACGAGAACACGCGGCTGAAGCGGCTTCTGGCCGACGCCATGCTCGACAATGCCGTGTTGAAGGATCTTGTGGGAAAGAAATGGTGACGCCCGCGGCCAAGCGGAAAGCTGTCGCTCGCCTGAAGGAGGGCTTCGGGATGAGCGAACGGCGGGCGTGTAAAGCCATCGGCTGTTGCCGCATGACGGTTCGCTACGAGACCAGCAGGCCGGACGACGGCAAGCTTCGCGAGCCGATGAAGGTGATCGCGCAGGAGCGTCCCCCGATGTAGAGTTGCCACCCTGGATCTCGCCTTGGCCGGCTGCATTCCTGGCTGTGTCCCCTAGGATACATTGTCGAGCAGGGCCAACTTATCCAAGCCTTGTGTCGGCTCAGGCGGCCATTCACCATTCGGCGTCATCTCGTTGACTGTCTCGGGTAGATCCCGCGCAATCCTTTTGATTAGCTCCTCGCGCGAAAGACCCGTCTGCATCGAGATAGAAGTGAGTGTACCTTCGTCCATTGCCGCTTCGACGTCCCTTGGCTCGATCGGTTGGTTTGGCCCGCTGCCAACCCACGAGTCGACCTTCGATCCTGCCCCCACCTCCCTGAACCGGTCGAGGATCTCACCAAGGTCAGCCCTCGACACGCTATTCGTTATCTGAGCCAGAATTCTGCGTTGCGGGTCGTTTGGGTTAAGATACCCCGCTCCCGGAATCAATTCACAGAGCTTGTCGCGATTTTGGTATGCCAGAACGCCAAGCATCGCGATCGCCAATCTTCCCAGATTTGCCATTCGGTCTCCTCCACGGTTTTGGCCTATGAGCGAATCGAAGCCAAGTCTTGGCGAATGCCGACGCGTGTGGACTGGTCGGCTCGCCGGCGGAGAGGAAACGTCCTTGGGGGTACTCGTTTTCCATCGGACGTTCTCCTGACGCCGAACTTCGGGGCGCTTGGCCGCAGTCGCCCTGCGCCGATCGAACGACCTAACCGGCGCCTCTCGGGTTTGTTCCGCTTGTCAGAGTTTGTCGGCGACGATGGGGCGCGCGATCGGACGGGTAACTCTACCGGCTCGAGAGGTAGAGTCTGCGCAACTTGACCATCTTCAGAACGACGGCGGCTCGGTTAGTCTCAGGCATCTTGGACTGCCGCCGGCTCGCGCACGAATTTCAATTTCGGCGGGACGGCGAACACCCTGAACCGCTCAGCCAGGCTGTCAAGAGCGTGACGCATGCCCACTCCCGCAGCAGCCGCACCGTGTCCACTGATGACCATCTGCGGGTTCAGGGCAGCCAAGTGCTTCACGGATCTTTCTGCCGCATCCCAGTCCGGCGTGAAGTAGCGCGGCGGACCGTGCATCTCGAGACCCTGGACGGCGACCTCATAGACTGACTCCTGACCGGTGGTGATGAAAGCGTCCCCTACGATCAGCGAACGGTCCTCCTCGCGCCAGAGCGAGATATGCCCAGGGGCGTGCCCGGGTGTGTGTAACCATCGCCATCCGGGCATTCCGGGGATCGATCCGTCGGCAGGTAAGAGTTCCAAACGGTTGTTAAGATCAATTGGCCCGCGTGGAAAAACCGGCGAAAGCAGCGCCATCAGTCCACCCCCGACCCAGGGATCGGGTGACGGATAGGATGCGGTTCCGTCCAAATAGGGGCGCTCGAGTGGATGCGCGAAGACAGGCACGTCCCATTTATTTGCGAGGTCTAGAACCGTTCCCACATGGTCGAAATGGCCGTGGGTCAGGATGATCGCGGCCGGCCGTGCGTTCGTGCCAAACCGCCTTTCCGCGACCGCAAGAATGCTGTTGCGGGACGTCGGCAACCCCGTATCGATCAGCACCCAGTTCCGATCTCCGCTGCCCGGTGCGCCGAAGAACACGACATTGACGATTGCTAGCCGCAAATAACCCAAGTCCGGTGCGATGCTCCAAGCGCCGTCGCCACGATCCTCGCGCCTGGCGTGGTCGATCTCGGAAAGTCGAATCTGAACGGTCATGTGATCCCGTGCCTCTCTTGTTGCTGAGCAGCCGCTCGAGTCGATCGGCGGCGGTGGTATCGCCCCGAACTTGGCACGGCCCTCCTTGTTCCTCGTTCGCCAGGCAGCTCCGGACAGTCCATCACCGGAGTCGAACATCGGTTCGGCATTACCCGGCCACGCAAGGACGAGCTGGACTGAGCAACGAAGATGGCGCGCGCCCGATTGGATGCGGTATTTCCCCAACGCGGTTCCGGTCCTAACAAGGCGGCCGAGTTCGAAGCCGACTGCGGAAAGGGACTTCGAATGAGCGAAGTGGGGCGCAGGGACGAGCACCAGGTGGAGGCTCCGGCTCCGCAAGCTTCGCGCTTCGCCAGTTTTTCATGGCAGGCTGTGAGTGCTCCTCGCACCGGCGCAAGGACGGGGTTCGCCTCGATCTTATTAGTGCGACCTCGCATAATTTGCATGCCCTGGGCGACTACCGCGGCTGCGCCGAACTCGGCCGTCGCACCATCCGCGACGGACTGCGGTGGCACCTGATCGAAACGGCTCCCGGGACCTATGACTGGTCAAGTTGGGCGCCAAGAGGCGGCCCGATCGGCAGGTGTCCAGGTTATCTGGGACATCTTCCATTACGGATCTCCAGACCATGTTGATCAGGGATCGCTGCATTTCATCGATGCCTATGCCTCGTTCGCGGCAGAAGCCGTGAGGGTACACCGTTCGATCGCCGGAACACCGCCTCTGTTGTGTTCCCTCAACGAAATCTCCTTTTTCGCATGGGCTGTTGAGGTCGGCTATTTCCCGCGCGTGGGCCCGAACAAACGTGGGTGGTTCAAGCGGCATCTCGTGAAGGCTGCCATCGCGGGTTCGTGCAATGCGGGAGATCGACCCCGCCTGCAGATTTGTCTGGGCCGAGCCCTTATCCCTATCGCTCCTCGTGACCGGACCCGCAGCGAACGGCGTCGGGCCGAAATCGCCCGTCAGGGGCAGTTCGAAGCTCACGACATGTTGCTGGGCCGCGTCGAACCTGAGTTGGGCGGGAGCGAAGATGTTGTCGATGTTGTGGGCCTGAATTTATACCCGCACAATCAATGGTTCGAAAACGGGCCGACGATACCGAGGGGACACCATGAGTACCGCGATTTGTCGGAGATGTTGCTCGAGGTTGCTCATCGGTACGGCAAGCCAATGTTTCATTGCCGAGACCGGCTCAGAGGGATCCGGCGGGCCGGCTTGGCTCCCGCGACGAGGTGCGTGCCGCTATGGGTGTCGGAGCATCGATCGAGGGTATTTGCCTGTAACGGCCTACCCGGGCTGGGACAATTCGCGTCATGCAGAGGTGGGGTTATTTTCGGCCATCCCCGCGGATGGCACACGCCGCCTCCGTCAGCCCGTCGCGGACGAAACTGGTGCGTCAGCAAGATCTGTTCACGGCAAACCGGACGCGCTGATTGCGTTGCGACACACCGCAAGGGCGAGCATCCGTTATGAACGCCCGGCCCGCGACATTGGATTAGCTTTTTGCAGTTTCACCAGCTTCGCGCAACGTCGCATACCGCAAGGTGACGTCGCTCAGCTTTTTCCTTCAGCCAATTAGCCATGGCTTCTTCTTCGCTCAAATTTTGCTTGAGGACCCGTTCGGCATCCTGAAAGCGCCCGGCCTCGGCGAGTACCAGCAGCGAATTGTAAGCAGCAATCTCGTAGTTCTCGAATGTGAAATTCGCTAGGCTGTTTTTGATGATCTCGTCGCGGCCCTCGAATGTCCGTTTTGCACTGATCGTCTGCGCCTCCTCCTGGATGACGCCAACATCCGAACCTGTTCTGCGCAGCACTGCTCAACGCGCAACCGATGGGGTTCCATGCGCCGGTGCAGATTGTTCGCGATTCGCGTGGTCACGGCGTCGAAGTTCGGCCGGTCTGCATCAACGCCTCGCGATGGGGACTGCACGCTGGAGCCGACCCACAGCGACGACCGCTTCGCAGTCCGACTCGGCCAGCGCATGGTGCGCGGCTTGGCCAACGCCCACGCGGCGAGGATCGTCGCCATACGCACCGACCGGCCCTTCGCTTCGGTCGATGACCTGTGGCGCCGCGCCGGCGGCGTCCTCAATGGTGATGAACATGACGCCCTTGGCCGATCCGGACATCTGCCGTACGAGGTCGAGGCCTGCGGTTACAAGCCAGCGGCCGTCTCGTGCGGCCATGGCTTCGGCGCAGGTTACGACGCCCCTCCGTTGCAGGTCCTCGCGCAGGAACGTCCCGCTGCCCCACATTGCGGTAACCAATCCCACCACGGAAGTCCTGGCGCCGGTCCGCGGGACCTGCCGAAAAGCCCGCAGCCGCGCAACATCTTTGACCCTAAGACCACATTGATCAGATCAAGTTAACAACGCGGGATTTCAGGTAGGGAGGAGCCCTCCAGAGACATAGCGACCAGGCGCCTGGAGCGTGCGGCTTTTATTCGCCCCGGTGTTGCCTCCCATCTCCTCGCCCCTAGCTGCATGGGCGAGCGAGAGCCCCGTGGAGACGCAAATCTGGTCAAGTTCCCAATATCGCGGAGGAGCCTCTTGCTGGCCGCTGCCGCGGGGCCGGCATTCGCGTCGACGCAAACCAGTTTCGCCGAGGCTGCGGCTATGACGAACAAAGTTGTGCTTCTGGGCGATTCGGTTTTTGACAACCGCGCCTATGTGGCCGGCGGAGCAGATGTGTTGGCCCACCTGGCGCGCCAGCTTCCGGAGCGATGGTCGGCCGAGCTGCTTGCCGTCGACGGCAGCGTCATGGCAGGCGTGCGCCAGCAGCTGGAGCGCCTGCCAGCCGGCGCCACTCATCTGGTGGTCAGCATTGGGGGCAATGACGCACTCGGCGTTTCCTCTGTTTTGGACGCTCCGTCGCGGTCCGTGGCCGACGCCCTGCTAAAACTCGCCGAAATAAGAGAGCAGTTTTGCTCGGAGTACGCGTCGACGCTGGATGCTGTTTTGGCTGTCAATCTGCCCACCGCCGTTTGCACGATCTACGACGTCCGCTACGCGGACCTTGACGAGAGGCGTGTTGCGGTAACGGCCCTCTCGATCCTCAATGACTGCATCACACGAGCAGCCGCTACACGCGGTGTTGCAGTGATCGACCTTCGCATTGTCAGCGATGAGGACGCCGACTTTGTCAACGCCATCGAGCCTTCGGAGCAGGGCGGTGGCAAGATCGCTTCAGCGATCGTTTCGTTCGTTACCAAGCACGAATTCCGAAGCGGGCGTGCCGAACTGATCGTTCGCTAAAAGCGCCAAATCTTGGTGCCGGCGGCTCCCAGTCTGCACACGTTCGCGGGAAGAGGCCATCCGGCAGCGGCACAGCAGAAAGCGCCCCCCGCTTTTCGATGAGGCATCGGTGGGAGACGCGAAAGGTGTCCTTGCAAAGCGGGCGCCGCTAGGTCTTTGATCCCGGACTTTGAGGGTGCATCATTATCCTCCGAATCGAAGGAGGCACTATAGGGCCAGGTTCTTCATGGCAGCGCCACTTCGCATGCCCTTTAGGCCTGGCCGAGTAAGCCTAACGTCCGAGGCAGTTAGATTGTTAAGCGGTCACCGGAGCGGCCGCACTGGTCAAAATTGGTCTGAAAGCGCACAGTGCAAATCGTTAGCCACGACATGGCCGCTGACGCTTGGGAGCGACGATCGCACTCTTGGCCCAACACGAGGCATTGGTTTGATGGCGGAAGAACAAGGGCGGCCCGGCCTGAAACTTGAAATCGTCAGCGAGCTCGCGCGAGAGTCAGGCGCATCCGAACACCAGATACGCGAGATAATGTCGCTGGTCGGCTTCGATCGCGGCTCAATCCTAAGGGAAGCTCGTCTCCTCAAAAAGGAGAAGTAGGGGCCCATAGTCAAGAGCCAGGCCTACGTCACGCCACCGCGCGAACCCAGCACGTTCTGACAGGCCGCAGGATCGGCATTTCGAGGCCGAATGGCGGTTTGGACTGCGCGGCTCGGATTATTTGAGCCGTAGGTTTTGATGCTGCCCATCGCGCCGCTGAGAACAACTCTCGATAGCGCTGATCGAAGCTGTTCCCGACTTTGGAACGCCCGGGCCGCCTTCAACGTTGTTGGGCATGGCTGACGATCGCACAAGTCATCTGCTGGGCGTTGCAACCACCGCAAAGATCGGCAGCCATCCGATTCACCCCATGCTGATCCCTTTCCCGATCGCATTGCTCGTGTCGGTATTGCTGTCGGATTTAGTGTTCTGGTCGACCGGCCGTGCATTCTGGGCCGAAGCATCCTTCTGGCTGCTCGGCTTTGCCCTGTTGATGAGCGCTGCCGCGGCGCTGGCCGGCTTTGCCGATTTTCTTGGAAATTCAAGGGTGCGGTCCATCAATGCCGCGTGGCACCATATGGTCGGCAACGTCGCGGCCGTGGTGCTGGCGCTGGCCAACTTCATCCTGCGCCTAAGCGACGGTGCCGCCGAGGGCGCGTTGCCCTGGGGCTTGGCGCTGTCAACGATTGTCGTTCTGCTGCTCGTCTATACCGGCTGGAAAGGCGGAACACTTATCTACGAACACAGGGTAGGCGTCCATCCCGAAGAGGGTGAGGACGTCAACTCCCGCCCGGAGCGATCCCGATAGATTTGACGAATGGCCGACCTGCCGGGAGCCGTCGTGGTGGTCACCGGCGCCTCCAGCGGCATCGGCAGAGCGGCTGCTCTGGGTTTTGCGCGCAAAGGCGCACGGCTGGTGCTGGTCTCAAGAAACGCGGGCGCACTCGACAAGGTCGCCAAGGAGTGCGCCGGCTCGGGCGGTGAGGCGCTGGCCTTTGCCGCCGATATGTCAGCTCCATGCTCGGAGTGACGCCTGAACCTTTCGTCAGTGGCTATGTCGCCAGCAAGTTCGCCATACGCGGGCTTACGGCCAGCATCCGGCAGGAGCGGCGTGCCACGCCCGGCATTCATGTCCGCGCCATCCTTCCCGCCGCCACAGACACGCCGATCTACCAGAAAGCGGCAAGTGTGTTCGGGCGCAAGCCGTGGTCGATCCTGCCTGTTTACCGGGCCGAACGAGCGGCATCGGCAATTGTCGGCGCTCGGCGGCTTTGCATTCGCGTTGGAACTCGGCTGGCGGATCGCTGGTCGAGCGGCTCATCGCCATTGCCGGACCGCGGCTCCAGTTCGAGGCAGAAGCGGAGCAGCCGCATGTGGGCAATTTGCGAGCCAGCGTGTGTCATCCGGACGTTTCTGGCGGATGGCGCCGGTACTGGACAAAGGTTGTGACGCGTCGGATGCGCTGAGTGGAAGAGGCCCGCCGGCTTACCCAGCCGCCTTGGGATGCAACCTGGAAACGATCTTGCCACCACCCGAGCTTGGTTTCGCCGAGCGCTGCCACCTAGCCCTTCCATCTGGCTATTTGCCAATGCGTATTTGACCAGGCTTGTGTAGTCGAACGCCTCGACCCTCACGATTACCGCTTGGCGCTGTCGCTGTCCGCTTCGGCCCGCGCAAGAAACTGCTCGGCCGTTGAGGGAAGACGGGATTTCAGCCAATCCGCCATCGCGACTTCCTCTCGCAGATTCTCTTCGCAAGCCCGAAGAACCTCAGTTTCGCCGAGCGATCGAGCGGCGGCAATCAGGATCGTGTAGGAGGCGATTTCCATGTGCTCGAACGTGTAGCTCGCGAGCGATCCTTTCATCACCTCGTCTCCAGCGAAGACGCCGCTCAGCGATTGCGCCATCGCCGTCAGCTTACCGCCAGCATCCTTCATCATGGATGAACCCTCGTCCATCTGATCGAGACAACTCTTCAGCCGGGCAGCCTGCTGCTTGGTCTCGTCGAGGTGCTGTCGGATCCGCTCCCTCAATTCGGGATAATTCTCGATACGGCTCAACTGCCCGTTCAACATCGTTTCGGCCTGCTCTTCCATGGCATGAGCATCTCTAAGCCATTGGACAAACCATTCCCGTCCTTCTGACATTTCGAATCTCCTTTTGCGATGTAAGGAAAAACTTTCAGAAGAAGACATTGTTCCGGAGTAGAGCCCGCCGAACAGCCTTGATGTCCCGGAGCTGCCGCAGGCGGAGCAAAGGTCCCGGGCGCGGATCGTCGACCTGTTGCATCATGACCTCCCGCTGCTGGATCTCTGGCGTTTCGAAGCAGCACCGCGCCGCGCCGCGGCCGATCTGCCAAACGGACAGATCCGAGACATGTTCGAGACAGAGCGCGCCGCCATCTCCGCTGCTGCCGTCCCGCTCACGTGGCTACAGCCGAGCAACCAGGATCCAGATCGCGTTCCTATGACCGAGGCGATCGCGATCGG
Organism: Mesorhizobium sp. M0340; assembly: GCF_040321535.1. NCBI lineage: Bacteria > Pseudomonadati > Pseudomonadota > Alphaproteobacteria > Hyphomicrobiales > Phyllobacteriaceae > Mesorhizobium > Mesorhizobium sp. M0340. The sequence goes on from NZ_JAMYRR010000044.1 coordinate 10,062, forward strand.
TTCCGGCGACGCTCCGGAGCCGGGGCTGCCGATCGGCGCAGGACGTCTCCGAGGACTTGTCTTGCACAAGGTGATGGAGGAGGTCCTGATTGGCGAACTTGGGGAAGACCTCGCCGAGTTCGCCGGTCGCGCACTCGCGCTTATAGCAGAGCTGGTGGTGGATCGCGAAGACGAGGCAGGTCTTCCCGAAGCCGACGAAATCGCCTCGACCGCCTGGCGAACCCTGCATCTCCCGGAGATCGCCGCGCTGCGACCGCGTCTCGTTCCAGAATGGCCGATCTACGCCTTGCTCGCCCATGCGAGCGAACCCACAGCGCTTGCCGGCCGGATTGACGCCGTCGCATTGGTCGAGGGTCGCGCCTCGGTCGTTTTCGATGGAAAGTGACATCGCGCCGACGGAGGAGAACATGCGAATTCACGCAGGCCAACTCGCGGACTACCTTCAAGTAACTGGGGCAAGTCGTGGGGCCGCGGTCTACATGACCAGCGGTACTGTGCGATGGGTGGGACCAGTGTCGGGCAGGGGGCAAACCTAGACATAGCCCGACGGCTCCTTGCGTCAGGTCGGCACGGATAACCCGGGCGTTCAGCTGCCTCAGCGCCGGCACGAGCTGCGCATGCCGTTCGAGCGTCGTGGCCCGTCGGCCTTGAGCCTGCCGTCAACGGCGCGGTCGTAGACCGCCATGCATTCGGCTCCGGTCAGCCGCGAATTGTAGAGGATCCCGTCAACTGCGAACCCGTTAAAGAGAGTCTGGCTCAGCTTCCGGCCTTCCTCCTGTTGTTTGGCACGTGCAGCGTCGGTGCTGATCCCAAGCCGCAGCAGGCCGGTGGTCCGGAGATCGATCACCGTCAGGGGCGATGTAGCATAGACTTCGGACACGGTCCAGCCAGCGATTTCCGAGAGATGCAGCGTGCGGTCAGATTTTTCCCTCGAACCGGTCGCGAACAATCGTCTCGGCGATCGCCGTCGCCAGGTCGCGAGCAACGTAGAGGACCATGAAGGACCGGTCGGGGCTTGCGAAGCGCGATTGTCCGAACCCCATGCCCAATGGAGTAGCTGCGTACTCCTGTCGCCTTGCCCGCCGGTAATGTTGCGGCTGGAACCTGATTGCCAGGTCCGCGACGGCTTCGGCCTCAAGCTCCTCGATCAGCCGAAATCGAACTCGGCGTCAGCGACGACCTCATCGATGCGCCCAGCCTTGAGTCGGTCGAGCGGAGTTTCGCCTGTTTCGCTCACATGCTGCCGGGTCAGCCATAGCCACGTCGCACGAGGATTCCCGATGATCTTCGTGATCCGGGCCATGTCCTCAACAGGACGACCGTCGACGAATTGGGCGAGCGGAAACACGTGTTTGCGCTCGCCCTTGAGCAGTCCGATCACGGCTCCGCGCCTTTGCCAATCGTGCAGGGTCGAACGCTTCATCCCGAACATCTTTTCGATCTCTCCGGGACCGGCGACAGGACCAGCCCAATCCTCAAGGCGTGTCGGCGTTGCGTATTCAGCGAGGCGCAGCCGGCCCTCTTCAAGATCAAACACCTTCCCGCGGCCTCCGCCCTGGCTGACCTCCACGGGCTTTTCGACTCATTCGCGGCCGCGTAAAGCTTCGCGCCTTCCTGGCAGAAATTGCGAATGAGGGAAGCGTATTCGAAGCCATGCTGGGATGTGACCTTGGCGGTAGAGCGGCCGCAGGCCTGCAGGCCGATCTGGCGCGCCTCAAGAACCGCGACCCTCAGACCCGAAGCTACGCAGCAGAGAAAGGCCGCCTGCAGTCCCGCAATGCCTGCGCCGACGATCGCGACTTCGTAGTCATGATTGCCCTGCAAGGCTCCAATTGAAACCTCACGCTCTCGATCGAGCCAAAATGGGATTGGCTTCATCGGCCCGGCCCTCTCTCGCGCCTTTCCAAGGCTGACACTTTGGCATCCGAAGGTCTGCCGAACGCTTCGGATTCGGCGGCTTCCAACTCGTTGAGAGATTTTGCGAGCGCGGTACCCCAGACCATATGCACGGCGATCATAAGCAGATTTCGCTGTGCAGGATGACGCCATGCGGGAGCAAGAATTCGCGCCGCAGGAATCCAACCCAGATAGCTCGCCGCCCACACTCCGAGGCCATAAAGCGTACCGCTGCCGCGACGCCGAGGCAAAATTGCGAAAACAGCACCTGTGATGGCGCCGAACCCAAAGTGTGCCAACAGAGTATTCGTTCGCGCCTGCCGTTCATCGCCGTGCATGTCCAAGTGATCGACAATTTCGCGGGGCGGCAACGGGTAGCGGCTCCTCTCGTTCAGCAACGCCTGGAGCTGTCGCATGGCGCCGGTCATCGCCATCGTTGCCGCTAGGCCGGCCAGAGCGCCCAAAATCATCCGCCGCACAACATCCTCCTGAGGCAATCTTGCCCAACAGGGCTGCGGGTCGGATGTTCCGTGGAGCGCTATTCGAACTCGGCGGTGTAACGTCTCCGGATGTATCTTGCAGACCGATAGATGCCAAAAAAGCCGCGCGGCACGCCTTTCCAGCGCAGCGGCACAGTAGCCGCTGGGATCACCAAGGTGATGGAGCATGCGCTGCGTCCTGCCGGCTTGATGGGGTAGCTCCAACGTCGGGAAGTTGGACGCTCTTGCCTCGTCCATCTTTATTGGTCCTGACAACCCGGACAAACTCGCCTGCAGGCTCACGCCGGCCGGCTTTTTGCGTGAGCCGGAAAAGCCAGAGCATCGTCGTCCCAACGGTTCGCCCCCGCTACCTGACGCCCTCCAAGCCTCTGGCTCACTCCCACCTCAAAGTGGCGGACTTCTTTGTCTCGAGTGCTTCTAAAACATCCAGGGAGTTCACTGATGGGCGATATCAACCGGACCGCATGACACCAGGCTCCTCGGGAGGCGGTTCATCTCGTCTCGGCTGAAGTTCCGGATAGTCCCTCATTACGTCAGCGAAATTGACCGTCGCGATCAGATAGCCAGCTTCATCGTAAACCTTAGTCGTGGACCCGGATTGATCGACGGGGGTCGGAAGGCCCGCGACCAGCGCAGTTCGCACTCTTTCAATGGCTTTTTGGTTGGCTGCTTCGACGCTGGCGAGTTCGATCTCGAAGGCGTTCGTCTGTCCGAATTCAGTATTCTCGAAGCGAAATCTGGGCATGGGCACCTCCTGCTACCCGGAGCAATGCTCACTGGGTAATTCCGTTCCGAGGAACACGGCCCGAGAGTCCATCCTGCCCAAGGGTAGCAGCCGCAGAGCGTACCAACCGCTCTTGTTCGACCGGTGGTGGCAGGCCGGTTGGCCAAACGCACCAGGACGCTTGGCGCCGATCCGTCTTTTTCGAAGCCTGGGAACAAAGATCGCGCGCGGGAGTTGGACCAAGCCCACGCGATACGCGTTGAGACTTTCTTGTAGGGGAGGGGATATGTCACGTGTCTTCAACTTCGGTCTACCCGTCTTTCTTGGCGCTGCGGCGTTCACGCTTAACGTTGCTTCGGACCCGCTGCCGCCGGATCTGACCTATCGTCCATTGCCAAGCCTGCCCTTTTCGGCGGTGAAGGAGAATGACGAAGCGCAAAAACCCGCCGTGATCGAGCGGCAGCGCAAGCTGCTTGAGAGCCGTTACGACCTTGCGGACCGGCCGATGCGGGGCGTCATGATGTCGGGCGGCCGGAAAGTGGTTCAGGAGGGCGTCAGGGTCAAACTGCCGGCAGGCGAGACCTGGGACAGCCTGGCCGCCAAAACTCCCCAAGAAATCCGCGACCGCGGTTTATTGCCGAAGGGCTTCCTGCCGCTGCCGCACGTCAAGCAGGCGACCGGAGGCCAGGTCTTTCCGGAAAACCAGATCAGAGAGATCGGCGCCGATGAAGGGCGCGATCTGCGCCGCTTCGACGTCGATTTCGACCTGCCCGATTATCTTACGCCGGAATTCCCACCTCCGATATTCCTTACCACGCACCCCGAACTGGGGGATGTGTCGCGCGGTGATCTGCTGACGATCCGCAACTTCTACGAATGTATGAACGGCATCATCACACCCGTACAGATGGAAGGACTGCGTCTGCTGCTGACGCCCTTCCCGCAGGAGGAGTTCAATCAAACCGAGGACAGAAAGGTCGCGATGCAAAGCATGGGTGTGGCATGCCTCGACTGCCACGCGAATTTCCATACCAACGCAGCCTTTCACCTGACGCCGGACGTCCGGCCACAAGCCGAGCGCTTTCGGCTCGACACAACCAGCCTGCGCGGCCTGTTCAATCAGCAGATTCATGGCTCCAAACGCTCGCTGCGCTCAGTCGAGGACTTCACGGAATTCGAGCAACGTACCGCCTACTTCAACGGCGATCACGTGAGCGCCACCCGCAAAGGGGTGAATCTGCCGGACCGCACGAACCAGGTGGCGATGATGGCGCAGATGCAGAACATCATCGATTTTCCGCCGGCGCCGAAGCTCGACCCGTTCGGGCGGCTTGACCCGGCCACCGCAAGTGCGCAGGAGCTCAAGGGCGAGCAGGTGTTCATGGGCAAGGGCCGCTGCGCCGAGTGTCATGTTCCAGGGTTGTCATTCATGGACAACAACATGCATGACCTGAAGCTCGAGCGGTTCTACAAGATCGGTAAGACCTTCAACGACCAGGTCGCCATACCGGATGGGCCGATCAAGACCTTCACACTGCGCGGGATCAAGGATTCTCCGCCCTATCTGCATGACGGCCGCCTGATGACGCTTGGCGATACGGTTGAGTTCTTCAACTTGGTGCTCGGAACGAAGCTTGACCAGCCGGAAAAGGATTCACTCGTGGCTTACCTGCTCACTCTCTGAGCGAGCGAGAAAGCCGCTGCCGGGGGCCCGCCTTCGGCGCAGAATGGAGGACATCATGCGTGCTGCCGCAATCACCTTCGCCCTGGCGCTGTCGCCTTGTTGTGCGTTGGCGCAGATCGGCAATCCGGCCGGCCTTGCTCCCGACACGAGGATGGAGAAGCCTGGAGTTCCAGCGCCGAACCAGACGAATTATCAGGATCGGCTTTTCGCCCAGCTGGTCACGGCTGGCGGCAGGGCCGAGGTGGAGCTGGGTCGGCTCGCGGCCGGAAAGACAAGCCATGATGGGGTGAGGGAATTTGCAAATCGAATGGTCGAAGACCACGACAAGGCAAATAAACAGCTGAAATCCATCGCGGACAAGAGCGAGATTCCGCTTCCCGAAGAGCTTGACCCCGATCATAACAAAATCCGCGCCGATCTCGAAAAAGTGGACGGCGCCGCCTTCGAGCTGGCTTATCTGGCCGCGCAGATCGTCGACCACCAGAAGGCGGCGCAGCTTCTGGCCTGGGAGATTGGCTCCGGCGAGGATGCAGAGCTTCAGCACTTCGCCTCCGACAAGCTGCCGACGGTGCTGGAACATCTCGACATGGCTCGCACGTTGCACGCGGATCTGGCAGGGAAAGCTTCGCTTGGACCGGAGTCGCAAAAGAATAAATAACGCCGCCCATTCCCAACGCAGCCCCTGAAAGTTCGTGGCTGACGTCGCCCGGAACTTGAGGGGCCGAGAAGCGCATCGGGTCGCGGAAAGATAAATCCCCCTGCTGATTGGAAAGTGACGCGATAGCGGAACTGCGGCTCGCCGCCGCGCTTAGTTTGGCGAAGGAGCTATCGCATGAGCGCGACCAAAGAGTTTTTTGAAGCCTGGCTACAGGAGAATGTCAGCACCCTTCCCGGTGAAGAGGAAGTGAGTGTCGCCGTGCTCGCGCAGCAGTTCGAGCAGGATGCCGAAGCGGCCGGCTATGGTCGCGAGGTACGTGAGGACGAGCTCGGAAATATCGAAGATGCGATCGGGCAAGCGCTGAAGAATTCCGTGCCAAGTGTGCATACCGTCCGCGCCGAACAGAGCGATCTGGGACCTGTCATGGATGCGCTGGAGGTCGATGATTCCAAGAGCGGGCCATAGCCTTCAGGATATCTGCCTTATCCAGCTGTCAGAGTTTGCCCGAGGCAACCGTATGGAGCAGTTTCGCAAGGACATCGCCGCCTTGCCACACAGCATCACGCCTGAACTTGCCAATCTGCGGCTTGCGACGTCAAGGTCGTCTACTTCGGTGTGCCTGTGGCCGCGATCACAATTGGTGCTGGTCGATGCCGCGGTGCCAAATGTCCGGAAAACATCATCGATGTCGCCGAGAGACCTTTTGGCAGTGGCGCCCGACCGGCTGCCATCCTGTTGACCCACGGCCATTTCGGACAGCGGCGACGGCAGAGAAGGAGGACAGGGGTACTGCCGGTCAACCATCACGTCGGTTCTGGCTGGCAGATGTCGACCTCTCTGTCCGCGCAAGGCCCCGCACGGCGGCCACTCCGCGTGGGAAGCCGCTGCGGTTGCTAAAATCCTGCGGTTGCGCGCGGCCGCGAGCGTGCCGGGCGCTTACCTTTTGGGCGCTCAACCAATCGACGAGCGTCACACTGGCGACGAGGACCAGAGCAAGGCCGACATTCTCACGTTTTGCATTGTCGCGCCGGAACGCCGGCAAGAGTGTTGCTATGTCGAGCGCGTCACCGGCCACACGGCTCCAAAGCCCTGCCTGTTTGTCTACCGACAAGGAGAGAATGCCGCTGCTGACCTCCCGCGCCCCGTAGGCACGGATGATGCTCTCCTTGCCGCGCATGCCGAGTGCGCGGGCGATCCGCTCGGAGGCCACAAGCTCGGCGACACCCAGCGCTATGCTGAACCAGCCGAGTTTGCGGGTAAGCATATCGGAGGCTGCCAGCGCAGTCGGGCCAGACTTTACGACCTTGGGGTCGCTTGGCGATCTGCTGAGATTGCCGAATTTGGTAAGCATGTTCATGGCTCTCCTAGGGCTTCAGTACGACTTTGACGCAACTATCCTGCTTGTCGCGGAACACCTTGTACATCTCGGGTCCTCGTTCGATCCCGACCGTGTGTGTGATGACGAAGGAGGGGTCGATCTGACCTTCTTCGATGCGGCGCAGCAGGTCGTCGGTCCAGCGATTCACATGCGTCTGGCCCATCCTGAAAGTCAGGCCCTTGTTCATGGCCTGGCCCATCGGGATCTTGTCGACGAACCCGCTATACACGCCCGGGATTGAGATGACGCCGGCCGGCCTGCAGACATAGATCATCTCACGCAACACGTGCGGGCGATCGTTTTCCATCAGCATCATCTGTTTCGCGCGGTCGTAGAGGGTGTCTGGTTGGCCAAGCGACACATGGCTTTCCATCCCGATGGCATCGATGCATTTGTCCGGCCCTTTGCCACCTGTAAGCTCATTCAGCGTCTCGATTACGCTCTCGTCCTTGAAGTTGATTGTGATGGCGCCGGCTGCCGCGGCCATGGAAAGGCGTTCCGGCAGGCAGTCGATCGCCACAACCTGCGCGGCCCCGATGAGGACGGCGCTGCGTATGGCCATCTGCCCCACCGGGCCACAGCCCCAGATCGCGACCGTATCGGACGGCTCGATGTCGCACTGAACAGCAGCCTGCCAGCCGGTTGGAAAGATGTCGCCGAGGAAGAGGACCTGCTCATCGGAGAGGCCGTCCGGTACCTTGATATGCGTGGCGTGGGCAAACGGCACGCGAACATATTCGGCTTGTCCGCCCGGGTAACCGCCGGTGAGATGGGTATAGCCAAACAGCCCGGCCGTGGTGTGCCCGAATGCTTGGTCGGCGATATTCTTGTTGCGGTTGGTGCGTTCGCAAACCGAGAAATTCTTGCGCTTGCACTGCTCGCATTCACCGCAAATGATTGTGAAGGGAACAACGATGCGATCTCCCTTCTTGAGGGCGCCGTTTACGCCGGATCCAACTTCCACCACCTCTCCCATCATCTCGTGGCCCATGATGTCGCCAGGCAGCATCGCCGGGATGAAGTTGTGATAGAGGTGCAGATCCGAGCCGCAGATCGCGCAGCTGGTCACCTTGACAATGGCGTCGCGCGGATCCTCGATTTCGGGATCGGTAACCTCGTCGCAACGTATATCTTCTTTTCCATGCCAAACGAGAGCCCGCATGCTTCATCTCCTGTGGATGCCCGTCTGCAGCGCCGCCGGCAACGCCCTCGGCCGAACTGACGTCGCGCAAACGGGTGCTGAGAACGCCTGCTTCCTTCATTCCGGAGCCAACCCCGGCCGCTTTCCTTCGGACTATGGAGGTTTCTTGCGCCGAACCCGTGAGGCAGCATCGATGTTCCCGCGTCTTTAAAAAACCCCGGTCCCGCACTATCAGAAGGGTCGGCTGACAATTTTCGCGGAGGCACCAGGGGTCTTTTCACAGCCGTCGCTGCCCGGTCGGGACATGGACTCCGGCTCAGCGGTTTGTTTCACCGGGTGTGGCGGCTTCAGGCCGAAGGCCCTGCCCTGATGCAGCCGAATAAGGGTCAAGTCTGCCGGGACGTCAGTGATCTCCTCCTCCTATGTACCCACAGGACCAGGCAGGCCCATCTGACCTTCACATCCAGCAATCACAGCTAGCGCCAAGGCAGACCTGGACACTCGAGGGAAGTTGCCCCCGACATGGACACAGGGAGTTTCAAATCGGGATCGGCAGATATGGATGTCAGGCGCTGTCCGGACGTGTCGGTGCACAAGCCGCGAACAGGACACGAGCCTTTTTTGCACGAGAGCTGGAACAACAGCGCCGGAGCAAGGTTTGATTCCTGCAGCGTTGTCCTCCTATGCACCAGCTGCGTGAGCGGGTTGTCCGATCGGCCCGCGCCTATTCCCGGGAAGGCGCGGGCCATGTCAACGGCATACACACCCCGAAAATCCTTTATGGCGGCGAAGACCGAGCCGTCCCGTTGAACCAAATCCGTGCGCGCCGAGATAATGCGGTTGCGCGCTGGAAACAGTGACAAGCCGCCTCAGTCGCTCACGCGCCAGCGTGCTGGAGCTTCACTGCGAAGCCTCGGCGCGGACACTGAAGGAAAGAGACGATCACCTGCGCGATGGGCAGCCGGCTGCAACGGTGGGCAGCAATCCCTGATCCATTGCGCCCAAGCCGTGAGCAACCCCCGTGGGGTGACAGAGATCGGTGCAGACTGGAACAGGACAACGTCCGCCAAACTCAAAGTGGCCACGGGAACGCGCGCCTTGCTGGCGGTTGCCGGATTGCGGATAGAGGCGGCGGAACTGGGCCTGAGCCAAGTCGACGTGGGATCCGAGGCGCTTGCGATCGCATTTCGCATAAGGCCTTTGGACTCACAATGGCAGAACGTCATAAAATAGGGTGGGTTCGAACGTCGGGGAGGCCGCCTAATCTGTAGACCATCCATCGTATCAGCATGGCGCAGATCGAGGTTCTACGACCCACATCAGGTTCCATTCGTCGATCGGTACGCTCAACGTCGAACTATCGCTGAACCAGGTTGCCGCTTTCAAAGCACAATCATCGGTCAATTAGTGTAGCCGCCGTGGGGCGAGGTCGCATCCGACATTATCGCGTATGATCGAAGTCTACGACGAGACCACAACTGGCCGCATGGCCAGCGACTATGTTTTCGAGCTCGCGGTCTGAAATCGAGGGCGTCGGAACAATTTGCCTCAGCGCTCTGAAGGCGAGCTCTGTCGAAATCAGGCGCTGGCGGCGACTTCGCGTACCGACATATCTCAGATGCGCATTCACATCGGTTAACCGACCAAAATAGACGCGCCTCGACTTTAAGATTGAGCGGTTCGTTCCAGCATTCGCGGGACAGCGATTTGCGAGCCATGGTGAAGGAACAACAAGGCACTGGCCTCGTTAGAGCCGTACATCCATCGATAGCTCAACAGGAGATGAGAATGGCGACGACGAGAAGATCACAGGGCAGTTCCAAGGGCTTGGAAGACCTTTTCTACGATGGTCTGAAGGACATCTACTACGCCGAACGGAAGATTCTGACCGCCTTAAAGAAAATGGCAAAGGGCGCAGAGTCCGAAGAGCTGAAGGCCGCGTTCGAAAAGCATCGAGACGAGACAGAAGGCCAAATCGATCGCCTGCAGCAGGTTTTCGACGCGTTTGGCAGGAGGGCGCAGGGCAAGACCTGCCCAGCAATCGATGGCATGATCGAGGAGGGGCAGGAGATTTTGGAGGAATTCGGGGACGCTCCAGCATTGGACGCAGGGCTCGTGGCTGCAGCCCAGGCCGTCGAGCATTATGAAATCGCGCGCTACGGCACTCTTGTGACGTGGGCGGGCTTGCTCGGCCTAAGAGACGCAGTCCCACTTCTGGAACAGACTCTCGAGGAAGAAAAAGCGACCGATGAGGCGCTCACCCAACTCGGCGAGACTGGCGTCAATGAACGGGCAATGCAGCAGGCCGCGTAAGGTCGCGTATTGCTGGGGTGGCCAATCCGAAATTTGCATCTTCTTGAGCAGCGCAATGAGCGAATTCGGAGTTGGCCATTTCCTCTGTCGCTTGCCTGTCGAGCACCCGTGTTTTGGCACCAACCGCATTGTACTACTGCGCGCCTCCAATGTGGGGCGCGCCGGTTACACTCAGCGAAAACACCAACCCCACCGCACGCGCCAATATCGACGCGGCAAGAAGACTCGAGGGCGAGGACCTGCCGGTCATTCTGCCTTTCGAGCGGAGGGGCCTCCTCGACCGGCTGTTGGGAAGGAGGGCAGCATGAACCTGCTCGATATCTTCAAGCGCCGCGGCAGCGCGCCCGTGGCGCGCGAGCGCTTGCAACTGCTGTTGGCTTACGAGCGTCGAAGCCGCAACCAGCCCGATCTCGTCTCCGTGTTGCGCGAGGAGATCATGGCGGTGATCGCCAGGCAACGCCAACACGTTGACGTGATGGCAGCCGAGTCCAAATCGAAGAGGCGACCGAACCTGGCAAAGGGCGATCGCCGAACGCAAGTGCTTGCGCCATCCCTGGCCGACAGGATGCCGGTATGAACGAGGAACCGGCTCGTCGGCCTGCGGCAGATCCCTCTGGCATCGACAGCTTTTTCATGGCTGGTTTCGAGTGTTCCTCGCATCGTCGTGCCGACGGGGTGCGCCTTGATCTGATCCGTGCGACCTCACATGACACCCATGCATCCGGCGACTATCGCCGCTGTGCCGAGCTTGGGCTTCGCACGATCCGCGACGGCTTGCGCTGGCACTTGATCGAAACAGCGCCGGGAGTCTTTGACTGGTCGAGCTGGATGTCGGTGATCGAAGCAGCCCAAGCGGCCGGGGTGCAGGTCATCTGGGATATCTTCCACTATGGTTCGCCAGACCACGTCGAGCAAGGTGGCCCCGGCTTTTTCGAGGCCTATGTCCGTTTCGCCGCGGAAGCTGTTCGGGTTCATCGCTTAGCCACCGGAGTGGCTCCCCTGGTATGTCCGATCAACGAAATTTCGTTCTTTGCGTGGGCGGTGGAGGTTGGCTATTTCCCGCGCGTCGGGCAGGACAAGCGCGGATGGTTCAAACGCCACCTTGTCAGGGCAGCGATCGCCGGGATCAGAGCAATGCGGGAGGCCGAACCCGGTTGCAGGTTCATCTGGGCTGAGCCGCTCATCCATATTGCTCCTCGTGACCGCACTCGCGCCGAGCGGCGGCGCGCCGAAAATGCTCGTCAGGGCCAGTTCGAGGCTTACGACATGCTGATCGGGCGCGCTGAGCCGGAGTTGGGTGGCAGCGATGACCTTGTCGACGTCATAGGCCTCAACTTCTACCCGCACAACCAGTGGTACTTGAATGGGCCAACGATACCGATGGGGCACCACGAATACCGGGCGCTTTCGGAAATGTTGGTCGAGGTCGATGAGCGCTATAAGAAGCCAATGTTCATTGCCGAGACCGGCGCCGAGGGGTCGGGACGGCCGGCTTGGCTCCATTATGTTTGCGACGAAGTGCGCGATGCGATGAGCCTCGGCGCACCTATTCAGGGCATATGCCTGTACCCGGTGACGGCCTACCCCGGTTGGGACAATTCTCGCCACGCCGAAGTAGGCTTGTTCTCCACCATTCATGCGGACGGTTCGCGCACTCTTCACAAGCCGCTTGCCGACGAGTTGGAGCGCCAGCGCCGATTGTTCGAGGCCTTCGAAAACGAGCCAGCAGGCGCGGTATAGCCCTGTCGATAGTGCGCCGCGCTTTAACTGCATCGGCAATGCGGTAAGGCTAAATCTGTCTGCCGAGAAAGATCCTGGCGTCCTTGGCCGCAGCGATGAACGCCTCGCGTGCGACCCTTGGCGACTTTCCGCCGCGGATGACGGCAAGGCACGCCCCGGTTGTTGCGAGTCTCGACTTGCAAGCCAGCTCCGGCTATCCTTCAGCAGAACCTCGGCCGCGTCCGTTACCGACACAACAACCCTGTCGCGATCGATCCGGCCGGGTTGAACGACTATCGGCTTTGTGAAACGCCTCGTACGCACGACCCCTCCAACGGCATATTAGGTTCCCTTGATCTTTGCGCCATCTCAAATGTTAATGCTCGCCGCGACCGCAGCTTAATCCCGGCGCATCATTCACTCGGCCGCCTCGCGCTGCGTCGGCGTGACGAGCATCCCGTTTGCTGGCAGGCGTGTCTGAATGCGCCCGAACGTAGCCAATGCCTGG
>NZ_JAMYRR010000045.1:0-21647 GCF_040321535.1 Mesorhizobium sp. M0340
CCTGCTGCGCGAGATCGCGATGGCACTGGCAAACGGGGAGATCGCAAATGACCAAGATCACGGCTGAGCATCTTGCGCGCAGCGCCTTCGTCTATATCCGTCAGTCGACGGCCGATCAGCTTATGCACAATCAGGAGAGCCGGCGCCGGCAATACGGGCTCGCCGATCGCGCTCGGCAGTTCGGCTGGGCCACGATCGAGGTCATCGACGATGATCTCGGCCGCTCGGGCGGCGGCATCAATCGACCGGGTTTCGAGCGGCTCCTGGGGGCGATCTGCGAAGGGCATGCGGGCGCCGTGTTCGCGATTGAGGCCTCTCGGTTGGCGCGCAACGGCCGCGACTGGCATACGCTGATCGAGTTCTGTGGATTGGTCGGGACCGTCATCGTCGACGAGGACGGAATCTACGATCCTCGGCATCCCAATGATCGGCTGTTGCTTGGCATGAAAGGCACGATGAGCGAGCTCGAGTTGTCACTGTTCCGTCAGCGCTCGCAGGAGGCGCTGAAGCAGAAGGCGCGCCGGGGCGCGCTGTTCCTCGGTGTCGCCGCCGGCTATGTGAAGACCGGCCGCGAGCGGATCGAAAAGGACCCGGACCAGCGCGTGCAGGATGCATTGAGGCTGGTGTTCGCGAAGTTCGCCGAGCTGCAGAGCGTGCGGCAGGTCCATGTCTGGCTCAGAGACGAAGGCATCGCTTTGCCCGTTAAGTCGCATGATTTAGAGGGGCGCCTCATCGCCTGGAAGCTGCCGCTCTACAATACTGTGCACAACGTTCTGACCAACCCCGTCTATGCGGGCGCCTATGCTTTCGGGCGCACGACAAGCAAGGTCATCATTGAGGAGGGCCGCAAGCGCGTGCGGCGCGGGCTGCGGCGTCCTCAGACGGAATGGGACGTCCTGCTCAAGGACCAGCACGAAGGCTACATTATGTGGAGCGAGTTCGAGCGGAACCAACAGGTGATTGCCAATAACGCGACCGGCAAAGGCAGCGCCACCGCCAGAGGAGCGATACGGCGCGGGGGATTGCTTCTCGCGGGGCTTCTGCGTTGCGGTCGCGGCCGCAAGATGTATGTCGCCTATGGCGGCAGGGCGGGGCGCTATCACTGCGAGGGTGCGCTCGTCAATCATGGCACCAAGCGGTGCATCTCGTTTGGCGGCTTGCACGTCGATCAGGCTGTCGGCGCCGCAGTTCTTGACGCCTTGAAGCCGCTCGGTATCGACGCCGCAACCAAGGCCCTGGAGGCTCAAGCGAGCGAGACGTCAGCCGCACAAAGGCAGCTTGAGCTGGCACTGCAGCGGGCGCGTTACGAGGCAGCCCATGCGCGTCAGCAATACGATGCTGTCGACCCTGCCAATCGTCTGGTAGCCGGCGAGCTGGAGCGCCGCTGGAACAAGGCGCTTGAAGCCGTGCACCAGATCGAAGGCGAGATTGCCGCACTCGAGGCGAGAAGACCATCTTCGCTGGGAGAGAAGGAACGAGACCACCTGATGCGGCTCGGCGCCGATCTGGATCTCGCCTGGTCACACCCGGCAGCAACACCTGCGACGCGCAAGAGGATCGTTCGCGCAGCCTTGAGCGAGATCGTCGTCCGCATCGAAGGTGGCATCATCGAGATGGTCCTGCATTGGCAGGGAGGGGACCACACGGAGTTGAAGCTGAAGATGAACGCCGCCGGCAAGCACCGCTGGACAGTTCCCGACGATACTTTGACGCTGGTCCGCGAGCTGGCGCGCCTGATGCCCGACCGCCAGATCGCGCGGCTCCTCAATCGCGCCGGTAAGCCGACAGGGCGAGGCAATGGCTGGACCCAAGCGCGGGTCTGTTCGTTCCGCAGCCATTACGACATTGCCGTCCACCGCGCGAGCGAATGGGCTGAGCGGGGCGAGATTACTCTTGAAGCTGCCGCGCAAATCATGGATGTGAGCGTGATGACGGCGCTGCGCATGGCCCGGCTCGGCATCATCAAAGGGCGGCAAATGTGTTATGGCGCGCCCTGGGCGTTCAAGGCGGCGGATATCGCCGCCTATCGCATGCAGAATGCCCCGCGGCGTCCGCTAACAGCCGATCCCGCCCAACAGCGCTTTGATTTTCAATGACATAGAAAGTGAGCATTATGACTCGTGGCTACTAGGCCATCGCAGCCTGGCGACGACGACACTATACGCCCAGGTCTCAGCTGTGATCGGCCGGACTGCCAGTCCTTTTGACCAACTCCGCATGGAGATCACGCCGCCCGGCTGAGCCGCGCGCCATGCGCCCGGATCTGGAAGTGGCGGATGTATTCCACCGTCACGGGGCTGATTATCGCCGCGACCATGCCGGCCATCTCGGGCGTGTCGAGCGCCGGGTCATGGCCGCGGTGGAGGCGTGCCGGACCGCGGCCCTAGGCGGTCACGCCGAACAGTGCACCGACTGCGGCCTCGTGCGGCAAGCCTATAACTCCTGCCGCAACCGCCACTGCCCTAAATGCCAAGGCCTAGCCCGCGCCCAGTGGCTGGCCGAGCGGCAGGCTGAGCTGCTGCCGGTCCCATACTTCCACGTGGTCTTCACCGTTCCCGCCCAGATCGCTGAGATCGCCTTCCAGAACAAGGCGGCGGTCTATGCGATCCTGTTCAAGGCCGCATCCGAAGCCTTGAGGGTGGCGGCGGCCGATCCCAGGCATCTGGGCGCCGAGATCGGCGTGGTCGCCGTGCTTCATACTTGGGGTCAAAATCTCCACCATCATCCGCATGTCCACTGCGTCGTGCCGGGCGGCGGCCTGTCGCTCGAGCCTGCCACGGCGAAGGCCGGGGACCAGCGATGGATCGCCTGCCGGCAGGGATTTTTCCTGCCCGTACGGGTTCTGTCGCGCCTGTTCAGGCGGCTATTCCTGAAGCGCCTGCAGGACGCCTTCGACGCTGGCCAGCTTCGCTTCTTCAGCGATCTCGCCAGCCTGGCCGACCCTGCCACCTTCTGCGCCCAACTGGCTGGACTGAAGCGGATCGAATGGGTCGTCTACGCCAAGGCTCCGTTCGGCGGCCCCGAACAGGTTCTCGCCTATCTGGGCCGCTACACCCATCGCGTCGCCATCGCCAACAGCCGCCTCGTGAGCCTGGACCAGGGCAAGGTCAGCTTCCGCTGGAAGGACTATCGCCATCACGACAAGTCCAAGCACAAGCTCATGACCTTAAGCGCCGACGAGTTCATCCGGCGCTTCCTGCTGCACGCTCTTCCAGACGGGTTCCATCGCATCCGCCATTACGGCCTCCTCGCCAACGGCCACCGCGTCGCCAAACCCGCCCAGTGCCGTCTTCTTCTGGCAGCGCCCACGCCGCCGCCGCCGGACGCGACCGCCGACTATCGCCAGCGTTACCGCTGTCTCACAGGACCCTCCCTGGACATCTGTCCGGGCTGCGGCGGCGCCATGGCCACGCTCGGCCCGATCCCGCGCAAGGCCCCGATCTGGCCAGACACCTCATGACACGCTGCGCACTGACACGCTCGCACCGGCCATCCCGGCGTCTGCTACAGTCGCCGCCGGGCCTTTGCGCGCTGCTAGTCAAAGTCGCAGCCCGCTGTCGCCAGCAACGCTGCACCTCAGCGTCAACGACCCAATGGCGCCGTCTCTCGCGTCGCAGATGGTCCTGCATCGCGACAACGGGCGACCGCTCAACAGCGATCGGCGAGCCCGCTCCGGCGCCTCGGACACACTGTCGCACCCTAAATCCCCATAGCTCCGCCCACCATCCCGCGGTTCAGTTCAATCAGGCTTCAATGTAGTCGCGACTCGTGCGAGCCCGTACCATCGCGCCCGCGACCACACAGAACCCTCCAGATTCAATTTAGGATTCTGCTCCAGTTTTGCATTTGACTTTGCCGAAGATCGTGGCTTTGAGCGGCGATTTCCGGCAAATTGCGTGCCCGTACGCGTGATTCAACTGTTGTGGCGAAGCTGCGAGGCAGCGAGCGATGCGGCCGAAGGAACGGCGCGAAAGCGGACAGACCGACCTGTTGCGATCCCGGCTCGACCAGATCCTCAATATGGACCATGCGCTGGTGAAACTGGCCCGGTCGATCGACTGGCGCTTCCTCGAACAACGGCTTGGCGCGGTCTATGACGACGATCCCGGCTGGCCGCCGCTGCCGACCCGGTTGGTGGCGGGCCTGGCCATCCTCAAGTCGATGCACAACCTGTCCGACGAGGCGCTGTGCGAGCGCTGGCTTGAGAACCCCTATTACCAGCTGTTCCCGGCGAGGAGTTCTTCCAGCACCGCCTGCCCGTCGACCGCAGCTCGCTGACGCGCTGGCGTCTGCGCATGGGCGAGGAGCGGCCGATGGCCTTGCTCCAGGAGAGCCTTGCGGCAGCGACGCGGCTGGGGGCGGCCAAACCGGCCGACTTCCGTGCGGTGATCGTCGACACCACCGTGCAGGAGAAGGCCATCACCTTCCCGACCGACGCCAAGCTGATGCACCGGGCCCCCGAGCGGCTGGTGACGCTGGCCAAAAAACACGGCATCGGCCTGCGCCAGTCATATGCGCGGGTCGGCAAGTTCGCGCTGATGAAGCATCAGCGTTATGCCCATGCCAAGCAGTTCAAGCGTGCCAACCGGGGCGCTCGAACGGCTGCGCACCATGCTCGGCGCGGTGATCCGTAAATTACCCGCAAGCTCGCCGGGCAACCCGAACTGACCCAGGTCCTCGCCCTGCCGCTGTCGCTTCCCCGGCGCGTCAGGGACCAGCGGCAGCGCGAGCGCGGCCGCAAGGTCTATTCCCTGCACGCTCCCGAGGTGGAATGCATCGGCGAGGGTAAGACCCCACAAACCTTATGAGTTCGGCGTCAAGGTCTCGGTCGCCACCACGCTGCAGCGCAGCCGCGGCGGCCAGTTCGTCGCCCATGAAGGCGCTGCCCGGCAATCCCTATGACGGCCACACGCTGGCCACCGTCATTCCCGCCGCCATCGGCGCCAATCTCGGCAAGATCGTCGCCGATGCCGGCTGTCGGCCACAACGCGCCGAAGGACAAGATGTTCAAGGTCCATGTCGCCGGCTACAGGCGCGGCCTCACCAAGGCCATCAAGCGGGCACTGCGACGCCGGGCCGCCGTCGAACCAGTCATCGGCCATCTCAAGCAGGACCACCGCATGGGCCGCAGCTTCCTGGCCTTCACCGAAGGCGACGCCAACAACGCCATGCTCGCCGTCGGCTACAACTTCAGCCTCTTGCTCAACTGGCTGAGGCTTTTGTTTGCCTTCTTCCTGGCGCTGCTTGCAACCGCGCCAGCGTCACGGGTCCAGCCACGATCACCCTGACCTCCGCAGCTCAACCGGAATAGTCTCAGAAACGGGGCTCGCCTTCAACGCCGGTGCCGAAATGGCTTTCTTCACGGGCGACTCCCCCGCGGTTGGTAAAAGCGCGACGGCGCTATGTACTTACTTCGCCTCCAACACGGCACTGAGGAATTGCCGCGTCCGTTCATTCTGGGGATAGCCGAAGAACTGGTCAGGGGGGCCTTGTTCGACAACCTTGCCGCCGTAAAAGAAGCAGATACGATCGGAGAACTCCTTGGCAAAGCCCATCTGGTGCGTGACCATCAGCGTGGTGAGGTCATGCTCGGCGCCGAGCTTGCGGATGACGTTGAGCACCTCTCCGATGAGCTCCGGGTCGAGCGCCGATGTCACCTCGTCGAACAGTATCACCTTGGGCCGCATGGCGAGCGCACGGGCGATTGCCACGCGCTGCTTCTGTCCGCCGGAAAGCTGGATCGGGAAGTGGTTTTTCTTATCGCAGAGCCCCACCATATCCAGCAGTTCGGCGGCGCGCGCCTCCGCCTCCTGGTTAGAGAGCCCAAGGACCGAGACCGGCGCCTCCATGCAGTTCTGCAACGCTGTCATGTGCGGAAAGAGATTGAAGTGCTGAAAGACGATGCCGATCTTGCCGCGCACGCGCCTGAGATGACGGTCGCTGGCCGGCCGCAGCTCGCCGTTCTTCTGCTCGTGAGTGAGCGCTTCGCCGTCTACCCAGATGACGCCTTCAGTGAGACGCTCCAGCGTCATCAGCATGCGCAGCACGGTAGTCTTGCCAGAGCCCTAAGGGCCGATGATGCAAACCTTCTCATTGCGGGCGATGTCCAGATTGAGCTCGTCCAGCACGGTCAGGGCCCCATAGCGTTTTGTGACGTTCTCGAAGCGGATCATGGGTTCGTTCATGACTTTCTCGTTCTACCTGATGTCGTGATTGTCCAGCACGGTTAGCGTCCCATAGCGTTTTGCGGCGTCTCGAGCGGACCTTGGGTTCGCTCATGCGGACCTCCTACTGCAGATGGTAAGGGCGGTTGAGCCAGAAGCTCACCGCCTGCACGACCGCGGAAGCGGCCAAGCTGAATACGAGAAAGAAGAAGCCGACCATGATGATCGCCTCCGTGTAGCGGTAGTTGTTGGCACCGAAATTCTTCGCCTGCTGCAGCATCTCTAAAATCGCGACGGCCGCCAAAATCGGCAGGATGATGACGCGCCAGGTTCGTACCCGCGATAGGTTGAGCGCTGTGCAGACCTCCCACTGGCCTTCTTCCACCGCCAGGATGCCAGCACGATATACCTCGTAGCAATAAGCGGCATAGTGGATGCCGAGCACGCCGATGCTGGCCGTCCAGGCGGGGATGACGATGCCGAATTGCGGTCCGACGAAATAGACGAAGAACATCTGCAGCAGTAGAGGCGTGGAGCGGATGAACTCCACGATCTCCGCCATGGCTATAGACATGTAGCGATTCGGCGACTGGCGGATCAGAGCGAAGACCAGGCCCAGCACCAGCGCGATCGCGAGGCCGAGAAGCGCGGCCTGAACAGTGACGATCGCGCTGCGATAGAGATACGGCAACACCTCCCAGACATAGGACCAGTCCCATATGTTCATGCCAGCGCCTCCCGGACGAAGCCACTCGAGAGGCGGCGCTCCAGCCAGCGCACGGATGGCGTGATTAGGGCGCGCGCGATGACGTAATATCCCAACAGCGCCACCGCGAAGAACAGCAGATAGTTGCCGGTGGCGTCGGCTGCCAGCTTGGAGGCGGTGGTGAACTCGGTAATGGTGATGAAGAAGATAAGCGAGGTCGCCTTAAGCAGTTCGATCAGAAGGTTGCCCCAGGGTGGCAGCATGGCTCGGATCGCCTGCGGCAACAAGATGCGGCGCATCATGGTGAGCCGCCGGAAGTTCAGCGCGATGCTCGCTTCATACTGGCTGCGGTCGACGGCTTGGATGGCGGCGCGCACCAACTCGGCACCGTAGCCGGAGAAGTTCATGCCGATGCCGAAGATGGCGACGGTACAGGCCGAAAGGGCGACGCCGAAGATCGGCAGCACAAAGAACCACAAGTAGAGTTGCACCAGCAGCGAGGTTCCGCGGAAGAATTCGATATAGGCAACGGCGAACCAGCGCAGCGGCCAAAGGGGCGAAACCCGGATCCACCGACGATCAGCCCGAGCACGATCGCCACCAGAGATGCGCCGATGGTTATGATAAGGGTGGTCAGGACGCCGTTGGCGAGCGATGCCACGTTGAAGCCGAGCGCGAATTCATTCATGCCCTTGTCCCACTGCGCCTCCCCGGCTACGATCGGGGAGGCTCATCCAGGTTTATGGAAGACGGCTGACGCCGGGCCTTATTCATTGCACAGATCGGCGGTCTTGGTGCCGTCCGGTAGGTGAATTTTAGAGTAGCCGTATTTGCCAACCGTTCATCATCTCGTCTGAGCCGATATAGTCCTCCAATACCTTGTTGAAGGCGTCGACTGTGGCCCGCTCATTGAGCGGGAATGCGATTGCGGGATAGCCGACGATGGGCGGGGTGAACTGAGCGGCTAGCTCGACGCTTTCATCCCCGTGGGCAAATATCTGCATAGTTAGCGGCGCCAGCGGCGGCGCGACCGACCTTCACAGCCTGCACGATCTCCGCCGTTCCGGCGACCTGCATGATCTTGTCGTCGGCGATGCCGACATTGCGCGCGTTCTTGACCGTGTCGTAGCCGGCACCTGTAACCAGCGTCAGGCCCTTGTCACGTATATCGTCGAAGGAGCGAAGCCCTTCCGGGCTGCCCTTCGGCACGAGCAAACCATCGGCGGCCCTGCCGAAGGGTTCGGTGAACAGCACATCGCGGCAGCGCTCCGGAAACATGAACATGCCGCCGTTGATGATGTCGAAGCGACCGGCTTGCAGGCCAGGAATGAGCGAGCCCCATTCGGTCACGACCGGCTCGACCTTGGTGGTGCCCAGTTTCTTGAGGATATCCAGCGTCATTGCATTGACCCAGCCGAGCGGCTCGTGATTTTCGCCCGGATTGGCGAAGGGAGGCTCGTTGGAGAAGCCAAGCCGGATCGTCTCTCCGTTCTTGATCTTCTCGAGCAGCGCCTGCGCCGAAGCTAAATCGGCCGTCGAGGCAATTGCCACGGCTATTAATCCCCTCAGAACTGTACGTTTCAGAGGATCCTTCGTGCATTTAACGTGCTGCCACTTAAACATCCTGAAATTCCTCCGTTCCTGTTTCGCCGTTGGTCCCACCAAAACACACCGTAAGACGAAGTTCATATTATAGGCATGAGTTACGGTGCGGCGGTTCGCTGGTCGGTTCAAAATTGCGCCTCTATACGTCCCTCCGACCTTCGACTGAGCCCAGCTTGATTTCGACCGTCTCAGTACCCGTTATGAAAATAGCAGCATAAACTGCGTAGCAATTTTGCTATATCAGCGCAGGAAATCGGCATTTTCGGTGGCATCTGCGGCTCTATCCGACGAGTTGCTGCTGGAGGGAAATACCTCACCCCATGATGATCAACTGAATCTCGCGGACGCGCCAAGCCAAAGGCCGTCCACACTATCAAATCGCGATCGACATCTCTTTGCGGATTCAGCCCAACATGAAAAGTTGCCGCGGCGCCTTTGTGAGAACCTCGACGCCGGATTCGGTGACGCGAATGCTCTCGCTAAGCACGTAGCCGAAATCTTCCTCAACCCAGGAACCGAGATGCAAGTGGAAGGTCATATTCGGCTGGAGAACCGTCGGATCGCTCAGCTTAAGGCTGGTCGTCTTTTCCATCCAGTTGATACCGATGGAGTATCCGGCGCGCGACCGCTTCGTGAATCCGTGCTTCTCGGTCGTGCTGTGAATCACTTTCGCTACTTCGCCGCTGGCGGCACCGGCACGGATTACATTCAGGCCCGCCTCTAGGCCGGCGAGCTGTGCTTCATGAATACGCAGCAGGCGATCGGACGGTTTGCCGAGGATGTAAGTCCGGCAGATCGGAGCGTGGTAGTCATGCCGGACACCGGCGATCTCGAGATTGACTTGTGAGCCTTTCCGGAGGGTATCTTCGCTCCAGGTGGTATGCGGATTCCCAATTCGGGACGTGGCGCAGAAGTAGGGTGTTGCGATCCAAGTCCCGGGTTTGCCGTTCGCTCCGCGGGCGAGTGTCCCGACAATTTCGGCGATCGCATCTGCCTCCCGCATGCCGGGGCGCATAACTTCCGCGGCTTTGAGCACTCCGGCGTCGGAGATCGCGGCTGCCTCACGCATTACAGCAATCTCAAGATCCGACTTGAGCGTGCGGATTCGGGTTACCACGTCCGAGAAGTCGTTGATGCGTCCCTGCGACAACCGGCCCTTGAATTTTGCGGCCGAGTCAGCCGTCAAATTGCACAACTCCAACCCAATGGCGCTCTCCCCAAGTCCCTGGTCGAAAAGGAAATCGATCACCGCATCGTAACCGTTCTTGTCCGGATCGCCCATCAACTCTTCCGAGTAGCCTATGATGCTGTCGCGTTTCATGAAGGTCTCCTGCACGGCCGCGGCAACGTCCATCCAGCGGAGAATGAAGACCGGCTCCTCCCGCGACGCCAGGACGATGACCGCGCGCGTGTCATAAGAGTGAGCGACGGACCCCGTGAGGTAAGTAATGTGCGCGTTGTCTGTGATAACTAGCGCAGCAATATCACACTCGACCATCTTCACTTTCACGGCAGCGAGTCTGCGCAGATATTCCGATCGGGGGAATACCTGCGGACCTAGCATAAGAAACTCCTCGGATGTGTCTCGTTGTGGTTCGGCCAGGGAGAAGTGCCTGCCAGCTTGTTACGATTTTCACAATGCCGATTCTCAACGCTTTTGAAGGTTATAGCGAAACAATGCTGTGCCGGTTGGTCAGGCGCTAGATCAGCGCTTTCGGGTGGCTGCCCTGTGTAAACTCCACACCTCGGCAGCAACCAAATCTCCGCCGCAAGACGTCCGGATGCACCAATAGTAATGACCTGTTCGGTTATATTCATACTGCGCTCGTATGCGTGGTTATGCCTGAACCGGATGTTGGTTGCGAGATCCGGATGCCAACGTTTCTCGTCTGAACGTAGCCGTCCAATGCTTCCTGACCCTTCTCCCGACCATAGCCGGACTGCCTTACTCCCCCGAACGGTGTTTCTACGCCCCCGACGTACCATCCATTCACGTACACTTGCCCAGCCCAAAGGCGATCGGCCGCCCAAAGGGCTCGGTCGATATCCCGAGTGAACACACCCGCAGCCAAGCCCTGATCGGTATCGTTCGCGAGATCGACCCCCATTGCCGTATCATCGAACGCGGTAACAGCAAGAACAGGACCGAATAGTTCTTTCTGGAAGAGAGTGCTGTCTCGCGCAACATTGGCAAAAACCGTCGCCGCCATAAAATAGCCGCTCCGCTCGGAAAGTGCAGTTCCGCCAGTCACGAGGCGCGCTCCCTGCGAGAGGGCCATCTGGCAGGCTCGCTCGGCTCCCTGCCGCTGCTTTTGGGATATCATCGGAGTGATGTCGCAGTTGTCGCGCCCCGGACCAACCGACAGTCCTTCGACGCATACCTTCACTCTCTCTAGCAGTTCGTCTGCAATAGGACGTTCCACAAGCAGACGTGTGAGGTTATTGCAATTCTGGCCGGCATTTACAAAGGTACCGATGCGCACCGCTTCGACAACGTCATCGAGATCGGCATCGGAATACACAACCGCCGCTGACTTGCCCCCCAACTCCATGATGCAGGGTACGATGCGCTCCGACGCGGCCTTGAGAACCGTTCGTCCGATAGCCATCGAGCCCGTGAAGACGATGTGTCGAACATCGGGATGCTCGATCAGCGCTTGACCTGCCGTTTGGCCGTAACCAGTGAGCACGTTGACTGCTCCGGCAGGCATTCCTGCGGTCTCGCAGGCACGTGCGATTTCGATTCCGGACAAGGGTGCCAGCTCTGGCGACTTGACCACCACAGAGTTGCCGGTTGCGATGGCGCATGCCAGCGAACGGGCCGTTAGTTCTAGCGGCCCATTCCAAGGAACGATCTGTGCGGACACGCCGTACGGACTTCGGAGAGTGTAGTCGACTAGGTTGGCCCCGCGCGGGATCGAGCGACCTTCAATCTTGTCGGCCAAGCCACCGTAGTACCTCAGGTATCTGATGGCGGTCCGGACTTCCTCATGGGCGAAGTTCAACGCTTTCCCCGTCTCAATGCAGTTAACAGTCCCAACCTTGTCCTCGCGCGCTTCAAGTGCGTCCGCAACGCGAAACAGCATGCGTCCACGCTCATAGGGATGGATGTCTATCAACACGCGGTCGCGGAAAACGCGATGAGCGGCAGCGACGGCAAGCTCGACATCCTCGGGCCCTGCTTCTGCTACCACGGCAATCGTCTGCGCATTCGATGGGTCATCCACCTCGATCCGTTTGCCGGACCAAGAATCCCGCCATTCCCCATCTATGTAATTCTTGATCACCTCTGTAGTAGCCATTCCCAGTCCTTTCCGGAAATCTCATCAACCCGCACCGCGGCTGGCGTCTCTGTCTTGCACAAATTGCAAAGGCCTCGGCTTAACCGTGAGCCGCGTCATGACCGACAACGGTGGCCCCTTCACCAGAGAGCCTTCGCCAGACATGCCGCCCCTCATCTGCTCGTTTCAGACGGTCAAACGACTCTATATCGCTGGACATCAACTTTTAACTCATTCGATGAACTTGATCGCCGCAGGATAATCTGATAAATTTTTATAGCGATGCGTTATTTCCTCGCCAACCATTATGTCCTTTGTTGCAATAATAGTAGCCCACGCGCCGGCGTCCCCGTCAGTCCAAATTGTTTCTGCATTCGGATTAAACGAGTGATTCACTATAGATATAAAACCAAATACAACGTAACCAGCCAGATCGCTGCTACTATGGTCATCGCGAACAAAGTAGTATTGCAATAATCCCGTGCGCCTGAACATATATTCTGCCTCTTGATCAAATCCCCAAGTTGGGGCTCGATCAATAACATCTCCGGCCGTGAATGGAATATTTGCAAACAAGCCACGACCCTTGCCGGGAACACGTTTTACATATACTGCGTTACTTCGATCGAAGATCTTGTCGACCATCGCTGGTCTCCTCTTATGCTGAGCATTAACGTTTCCTGTGTGCGCGTTCGCACTGGCGAGGCCACCATTGAGCTTTCGGTCGGGCTTTAGCAGTATGCTGCTTCAGAGAAGTCAACGGCCAGCGTAGATCCCGGCCTGCGAGGATCGCCGATCTTGACGTGAGGTCATCTTGGCGGAACGGCCATCGATCTGTTCCGAGTATCGCCCCTGCTCCCGCCCACGCGGTTCCCGACAACGGTGCCTCGCCTGCGCTAATGCCAACTGATCACTGGGATCAGCAGTGCGTCTTCTGCCGGATTAATGCCCAAACTTTTCATCATAGGAACCTCTGCCACGCCATTGTCTCCAGCGAAGATAGCGTGTCCTCCGCCTCGTGATGCCTACCTAAACGCGTGGGTGCTTTTGCCGCGTAGGACGTATTAATATTAACGCCGATTGTTTCTGTCGCGTACCTCCCGATGGACACCTCGAAAAACTTAGCCTTCGGCGAACCGAGTTGATCACCGTGTCGCTGATGTTCGGCGAGGCCGCGGGACGAACTCGTCCTATGACCTCTTATGCGCGGGAGATTCGCTGTAACAATAAGGCAAGCCACTGCCGATGAATGAGTATACAACACTGCTAGATGTATCAAGACATGTAGGTTTACTTGATGAAGCAGCCCGTAGACTTGGCCTCCTGTTCAAAATGGGTGAGAACTTCGACGAATATATCGAGATCACGGCAAAGATTGTCGGCAAGCCACAGACCGATCCGAGCTTCAGGCCGGATTGTTCGCGGCTTGACGCAGGCCGTGCCTTTTGGATTATAGGAGAAGATCAGTCGGGAAAAGTAGCGCATGTTCAGGCTCTTCGGGTGGACTTGATCACCACCAACTTGGCCGAACATCTCGAGTCATTAAAAGCGTTCTATTCGAATCCAGAGAGCCTCTCCGGCTCAAGGCCGTCCTGTATTTGCCGCGCGCCCGCCGCTCAAAACATAGCTCGGTTAGTAGCTTATCACGGCGATATTTGGCTCCGAGAGGATTTTAGGGGGAAGGGTTTACCTAGAACATTTGCCGGAATTGCATTTGGGCTAGCGTGGGCAAAATGGAGACCCGATTTTATCTATGCCCTTGTCCATACTTGGTCAATTGAGAAGGGTGTCGCTGATCAGTATGGTTATCTCCACCGACAACCACACGGGGCCGTCTTGTGTTTACCTGACCGAGGGATCAAAGAGGATGATTGGCTTATTTGGCTAACGCGAGGCGAATTATCCCGGCTCATCAAAGGGACAGCAGCTAAGCCGCAAGCGCCGGGCCTCTCCTGATGGCTCTTTCACGTGCGATCGGAGCGAGGCGAGCTGACTTGCAGCTGTAGGCAGCCCTGATCGAAAGAGGTCAAGCTTTATCGTCGCCTTTACCGGGTAATGACGAACGCAAGGCGTCCGCGGACCGGTTCAGGCAATCTTCGAACCGTGATTTGGCTCTATGTTTGCATAAGGTGTGGGAACAAGGTTGCTCAATTGGCGGACCCTGAAGCCAGGAGGACGAAGTTATGGAAGAACATAGGGTTGGTTTGGATGTTTTCAGGGCCGGCCTTTCGATCGCCGTCGCCGACGGCGGTCGGCACCAAGAGGCGCAGATCATACAAGCATTTTTGCCGTGCTTGCGATGCACATAATCGAGCGCCCTCCTAAGAATTTGCAAGTAGCAGCGTTGCCATGCCACTTCCGGGACACCCTGCGGATCGTCGCGGCGCGGCCGCCAGGGTCGTCGGACACGACTATTTCTATTCCTCTGAGACCGCGCGCCTTCAGCGCTACGACGAAATCCTTCGAGGCCAAGCGGACGTCGCGATTGGCCGCCTTCGGTCCCAGTCCAATTCGACCGCGATCAGCGCGCGTGGGTCATGGCGATGCCGGCTTAGGGCACCTTCGCTTCACGGGGCATGGAGGAAGAGGTAGGCAACTTGCAGCGGACGCTCGGCAAGACCGTCTCAAGTCCGGGCTCTAAAGAGGCACTTTGCTAAACGTACCTATGGCACCTGCTGCCCGTGTCGGGGCACACATATGCAAGGGAAGATTGGCTTGGCTTTCGATTACATAGTCGTCGGCGGCGGCTCTTCAGGATGCGTTATCGCGAACAGGCTATCGGCCAATGGAAGCAGCGTCCTGCTCATCGAGGCTGGTCCTGACTTTACCCCACAAGCCATCCCTGATGATATCCTCGATTCCAATCCCACGCGGGCTTACTCCAATCCGCGCTATCAGTGGCCGTCACTCACCGCGAGCACAGTGCAGGGTGTCAGCAGTCGCGTACACTATGAGCAAGCCCGGGTCATGGGTGGAGGGTCTAGCATAAATGCTCAAGTAGCAAACCGGGGCGCCCCTGCGGACTATGATGAATGGGCATCGAGCGGTGTAACGGGCTGGGCTTGGGAAAATGTCCTTCCATACTTCCGACGGCTTGAGTGCGATCTAGATTTTAGCAACCATTTTCACGGCAATGACGGTCCGCTTCCTATTAGGCGCGCGAGTAAAGCGGAATGGTCTGGGTTTATTCGCGCTGTATCAAACGCTTATAAAGATAGAGACATACCATTCCTGCCTGATTTTAACGGCGAGTTTCGCGATGGTCACTCAGTTGTTCCATTGACGAACCGCAACGGCCATCGCGTCTCAACTGCCATGGCTTATTTGTCGGAGAGTGTTCGCGCTCGGCCCAACCTGACGATTTTGCCCGAGACCACGGTCGAGCGGCTAACCTTCTCAGGGCGTCAAATATCGGGCGTCGAGACCGGAAGTGAAACTGGCCGACGCTCCTACAGCGCGTCAACTGTCGTCATATGTGCCGGAGCAATTCATTCCCCTGCGTTGCTGATGCGGTCCGGAATCGGCCCTGCTGAGCAGCTACTAAACCTCGGCATTCCAGTTGTCGCAGATGTGAATGGCGTGGGGAAAAATCTTCAAGAGCACCCCGGGGTCGCCATCTCAGCCTACTTGAGACCAGAGGATCGCATGGCGCCCAACGCGACAGGCTACATTCAGATGCATGCTCGCTACTCATCAGGCTACGAGGGTTGCTCGTCAACGGATATGGCCATTTCAGCCCTCGCAAAGTCTGCGTGGCATCCGGTCGGCAAACGGCTTGGAACTCTCTATTTTTGGGTTAACCGCACTTATTCAACCGGAACGGTTTCGCTCAAGGACTCGTCTCATGCGACTGAACCTGAGGTGAATTTCAATATGTTAAGCGACAAACGTGATGCCGAGCGGCTGAAGGAGGCGTTTCGGTTCGTAACACGGCTGTTTGAGCATAATGCGCTGGCAGCTGTCGCGCTCGACCCATTTCCTTCTACTTGGACTGGGCGAGCAAAGCGAATCAGTAAATACAATCGCTTAAATTACGGGCTCACTACCGTTGTAGCGGCGCTCATGGATTCTTCAGCGCGGTTACGCCGAAGCCTCATTAGGTTTGCAATGACTGATGGTCGTGCCATCTCAGACCTCCTTGATAGCGACGAGCTTCTCGACGGCTTTATACGTCAGAATGTTTTTGGGAATTTCCACCCCACTTCAACCTGCAAGATGGGACCTGCGCTGGACCCAACCAGTGTTACGGATCCATCAGGGCGCGTTCACCGGGTATCAGGCTTAAGAGTCGCCGATGCATCGGTGATGCCGTTCGCCCCCCGCGCAAATACGAACATCCCTACAATCATGGTCGCCGAAAAGATATCTGACGCAATATTGAATGAGGGCTGATGGAGATATCGGAGCGTAGCGTAAGTGTTGGAATTCGGCGGACCAGCCTGCGGAAGGTTGAAGTTATGCTTCATCCGGCGAGGTCAACTGACGGGTGCGGAGGATCGATAGGCAGCGTCTGCCAGCTGTGGACTGTCGCATCGGGCGTTGGCTAGAGGCCATCAAGGCTCAGAACAGTATGGCGGCGGTTCGCCGGAGACTCACCGGCTCGGGATCATCGACGATGATCCGCTAGGCCGCGGTCGTCCCGCCGGTCATGTCCTCGACGCAAAGTTGGATCTTCTGGCCGGCCGCGCGTCAATGACCATCATCACAGCGATCACGGTCGCGTTGCGGTCGAGCCTGACGCAAGCCATCGTGCCCTTGATGATCACGCTTTCAATTGGCTCCTACGCCAGCGAGCGGGCCTTCCTGGCATCCTTGTTGGCCTTTGGCCTTGCGCCAGACCAAAGTGCGGCTAGCCAGATGCTTGCCGATGGCGCGGCAAGCGCACGCGTGGCGTGTTGGTCGCTCTGCCGATAGGCACGCAGGCGCTGCTCTTCCACTCCGCCGTCTCGTCATCTACGGCGTGGCGTGCCTGAGCGCCGAGATCTCGATGGCGTCGAAGCCCCCGTCAGCAAGCGCGCCCGACGGGCGCGACTGCTGCCCTTTACCGCGGTAGGCCCTCGCTGGCCGTACAGGGGAAAACGGGCTCCAGCTCTGTGTGTCGTTTCGATGAAGCCGCTTACCCGCTCACGGAGCCAGTCGCTCGGTCAAACCGGCGCGAAAAAATGACACAATACTTAACGAGAACGTCGCAATAGATTCACGATTTATAACCATACTATGTATTGCCAATGAGACATGCTATTTTTAGGATCGGCGGAAATTAATATGAATAACGGAGGTTCATTCTTATATAACCCTAAAAGCAAGTACATAAGACGGCTAAAAGGTGCGACAACTCGCGTTATGAGTTTAATGGGTGCCTCGCGGAGTACTCGAGATTGAAGTAAGACACCCAATCTGCTGCGGCGTCTTCACACCTTAACGCGCTGGCTGCCTCGCGCGACCTGCGCCCAGGGAACTGTCATCGTATGTAGAGCCCACATCCTTTGATGGCGATAGGTGCCGTCTGCAGGAGCGGGTACCCCAAGCCGGCACACTTCTGAGCGACCGCATACATACGCGCGAGGAATGCGGACTGTTAAGTTTTCGAGAAGCCCATGGGGCAAAGTACACCAACGGAGCAGCAAATATGACCACGCTACCGCAAATTTCATTAGCGAAACTGGCAGTCAATGCAACGCGACGCGAAGAGCGCCAGCGCCTGCAAATGGCCTGCGAGGAGTTTGGGTTCTTCTATCTTGTCGAGCACGGGATCCCGAAGGAGCAGATCACACAAGCCATCGAGGCTTCCCGGCGGTTCTTCGCGTTGCCCCAGTCCATCAAGGAACGCTACGGTCACGCTGCTCAAGGCATGTATCCCACGATCGCCCGTGGATACAGTCGGTTGCGTGGTGAAATACTACATCCCGAGGCCGGCCCCGATCCAAAGGAAGTGTTCGACCTCGGAATCGACAGCGAAGGCGACCGGCGGCCATTTGCCGGAAGCACGCGCTTTCCGGACGACGCCTTGGCTCCTGGTTTCGCGCGAAGCCTGCTTGCTTTGCAGACTACTGTGCTCGACGGGGTTGTCCCGCAGCTCGGGACCGCGCTTGCCGACCTGATCGGTATGGAAGAGGGCTGGTTTCCACGCCATTTCAGCCCGCCGACGCTCGGCCAACGCGTGATCCGGTATCCAGCTCGCGGCGGCACGTGCGCCAAGCACACCGACGGTGGCTTCTTCACCCTGGTGCTGCAGGAGGAACTCCCCACGCGCTCTTTGCAGGTGTGGTTCCGCGAGCGCTGGATGCCAGTGCCGAGCCTGCCCGACAGTCTCGTAGTCAATTTGGGCGACATGCTTCAGGCCCTGAGCGACGACCGCTTCAAGAGTACGCCGCATCAGGTCGCGCACAGTGGTGTGAGTGACCGAATTTCGCTTCCCTTCTTTATCTATCCCGACATCGACGCTCATCTGACTTCGCACCAAGGGCGGCACCAGTTCAGGGTCGCAGAAATGATGCTGCGCAACTTCGAATCGGTCGAAGCCGGGAATGGCGCCGGAAGGGCGCGAGAGTTGCAGTAATGTCCGGTCTTCTCAAGCGTGCGCAAACTATGGTGACGACGCGGCGCACCTTGGCCTTATCCGCTCGAAGAAACTCCCGCGGGCGAGCCATGGTTGCAACGCGCCTCGGGATGAAACCCGCTTATGCTGTCACATTTTTCGAATTGCGACCGCACGAGATCCACGCGTGTACCTTTTCAGAGTTGCAGCCCACGGCTCTCCCTTTTGCCGCCGCGCTAAGCCGATGATTTCGGATCTGGAAATTGGAGCGATTTCTCATCTGCCGCTGCGGCGCGCCCGCGCGAGTTTATTCGGGAACGCTGCGGCTATATGTTCTCCTTCAACGACGGGAGAATGCTCATGTACGTGAGCCATGATCTCAACAAGGCTTTACAATCAACCCAGAATTGGATCAGCGATCTGATGTGGAGACTTCGCTGGCATGATCGCGAACAAGTCTACCAAGCCCTGATTGCAACGCTGCATGCCCTGCGCGACTGCCTGAATCCCGACGAGGCCGTTTACATGGGCGCACAGTTACCAGCCTTACTCCGCGGCTTTTACTACCAGGGCTGGCATCCCCGCCGCCGCGCCACGGCCAGAAATCGAAATTCGTTTCTCGACCGGATCCACGACGGCGTTCATCGTGACCCGGCGGTGGATCCGGAAGAGGTTGCCCGCTCGGTCCTCGGCCAATTGGCGGCCCGTCTGTCTGCAGCAGAGATCGAAGAGGCGAAGGCCGGCACTCCAAGAGTGCTTCGTGACCTTTGGCCAGTCTGACATGACATAAGACGTTTGCTCAGGAGCGCACCCACGAAGCCACCGGCTGGGGCAGCCTTTGGACCAGGAAACGAATTGATGCTTCCGAAATCATAATGGGCCGGCCTTCGGGACCATATGCAGTTGATGTCGGACTTGATCATTGCGAGGCTCGGTCCTGGCACGGATGGCATCCCACATCAGCCTGTGGGTCAATGCGAGTTTGGTAGCGCAACCACGCACGCCCGCGCATCAGCTTGCCTGAGCTGCTCGGCCGGCAGAACGGTCTTTTTGAAACTCTTGCCCTCGCGACGCAGGAAGCGACCGAGGTCGCCGGAAATAGGTGAGACCGCGTTTCAGCCGGTGCCGCCGTCCACGCGTAATGTTGGCATCTCGCTCGACCTTACGCAGGACGAGGCACCTTGCTCCCCGCTGCCGATTCCGACGTGAAGCCGGCCGCCATTCCGATCAAAGACCGGCCACCATTCCGATTTGAAGCCGGCCACCATTCCAATCGAAAGTCGGCCAGTTTTCGGCACTGAACATTACCTCCTGGGTCAGCAACTTTGGCATCAAATGCCCCGCGATGAACGGGGAGATTTTGATGCCGGCAAAGAGAAGGCTGACCATGAGACAGTTACGACAAATGCTGCGGCTTGCCGGAAGCGGGACGAGCTCCCGCGAGATTGCCGTCGTGTTGGGAATAGCGCGCAGTACGGTGCAGGATAATCTGCAGCGCGCAGCGGCGGTTGGATTGAGTTGGCCCTTGCCGGGCGAACTGACCGACGATGCGCTCGAGGACAAACTCTTCACTCGCAACGGCGTCAAACAGGGCACGAGAAGACGCACAGAACCAAACTGGGCCGACCTTGCCGTCGAGCTCAAGAAGCCCGGTGTCACCTTGCTCATCCTCTGGGAGGGGTATCGTGGGTCGCATCCCGAAGGATATGGCTACAGTCGCTTCTGCGAACTCTTTCGCAGTTTCGAGCAGCGGCTTTCGCCGACGATGCGCCAGGAGCATGCGGCCGGCGACAAGGTCTTCGTCGACTATTCCGGCAAGAAGATCCCGATTGTTGATCACAAGACCGGTGAGATCCGCGAGGCAGAGATCTTCGTGGCAGTGCTCGGCGCATCCAGCTTCACCTATGCTGAAGCAACATGGACACAAACACTTCCCGACTGGATCGGCTCGCATGTTCGGATGTTTCGTTTCTTCGGAGGCGTTCCCCGGTTGGTCGTTCCCGACAATTTGAAGTCTGGCGTCAGCCGCGCCAGCTTCTACGATCCCGAGATCAACCGCAGCTACGGCATGATGGCATCCCACTATGGTGTCGGTGTCCTGCCGGCACGGCCGCGACGGCCGAAGGACAAATCCAAAGTCGAGAACGGCGTCCGCTTCGCCCAATCATGCATTCTGGGGCGGATGCGCAATCAGACCTTCTTCTCGCTGGCCGAGGCCAATGCCGCCATTCGCCAGGCACTCGATCGCATCAATGATCACGTCATGCGCCGGCTGGGCGTCAGTCGCCGGCAGCTGTTCGAGAGTGTCGAGCGCCCGGCTTTGGCCAGTCTTCCACTGGAGGATTACGAGTTTGCCGAATGGCGTTTGGCCCGCGTCTCGACGGATTACCACGTCGAGTTCAAGACCTTCTTTTATTCCGTGCCGCACAACCTCATTCGCCAGCAAGTCGATCTGAGAGCAACGGCACGCACCATCGAGATCTTTCACCGCGGCAAGCGCATTGCCGTCCATCAGCGCCGTTATGGCGGCCCTCGTCATGGAACTGATCCGGATCATATGCCCAGCTCCCACCGGCGATATGCCGAGTGGACGCCAGATCGCTTCCGTCGCTGGGCCGCATCCGTCGGCCCCGAGACGGAAGCCTTGGTTGTCGCAATCCTCGCCAGCCGCCCACATCCTGAACAAGGCTTTCGAACATGCCTGGGTGTTCTGCGCCTGTTTCGCGATGTCACACGCGATCGCGCCGAAGCCGTGTCAGCCCGCGCTGTCGAGATCGGTGGGCTGAACTGCAAGAGCATCGCCTCGTTCATCGCCAATCACAAGGCCGCAAGGCAGTCCACCGAACCAACCGCCATCGTCGATCCCGCCAATCTGCGTGGCCCTGATTACTTTCATTGAGGAGATACACCCATGCTGATCAATCCCACCATCGACATGCTGCGCGAACTCGGCCTTTACGGCATGGCAACCGCTTTCCTAGAACTCGACGCACAGCCCGAAGCGCGCGGCCTCGAGCACGGCGAATGGCTTGCTATGCTGCTCGAGCGCGAGGCGACCATGCGACGCCAGAAGCGTTTCGAAGCCCGCGCCAGGGCTGCAAAGCTTCGTCATGACGCACAGATCGAGAATGCCGACTTTCGTGCCGCACGCGGTCTTGACCGCAATCTGTTCATGGCGCTCGCCGGCTGCGACTGGATCCGCAAGCATCACAGTCTTCTCATCACCGGGCCGGCGGGCGTGGGCAAGAGCTGGCTGGCCTGCGCTCTCGGCCACAAGGCCTGCCGCGAAGACTTCTCCGTCGCCTATCACCGCGTTCCCAGGCTGTTTGCAGCACTTGCCCTCGCGAGAGGCG
>NZ_JAMYRR010000046.1:0-21416 GCF_040321535.1 Mesorhizobium sp. M0340
CCAAACATCAAGGAGACCTAGGATCAGTCCGAAAAATGGCCGGCTTCAAATCGGAACACCGGCCGCAATGAAATCGGAATGACTGGCCGGCTTCAAATCGGAATCGATGGCCGGCTTCGTCGGAATACGCACTCCCCGCGACCAGATAGCCGAAGACCACCCAGCTTGTTAGGTACACACCGCCCAACCGACGCTTGCTTGCGCGCCGCCTACTTCTTCACGCTCGACAGCATCAGCTTCAGTGCCGCAGCCACTTCGAGCTCGTCCTCCTCTTGATCGATCCGCTTGAGGCTGGCCAAGGAATTAGCATAGCGGTCGTCATGATATCCCTGGCGCCAACAAGATGACGTAAGTAAGAGTATTTAGGTTAGAGGTGGCCTCGTCCATCTTTTTATAATTCGATGATGCCGAAGTTCACGGCTGCTATCGCAGCGACCGTTCTACTGGCGGCGTCCATTTTCCTCATCACATTTTTAATATGGAAGTTGACAGTGTTTACGGAGATCCCCAAAATTACTCCTATTTCCCATGACGATTTTCCTTTCGCCGTCCATAAAATGCACTCTTTTTCTCTCGGAGAAAGGTCAGGGACTTCGTCGACCCCACTTGAACTGGAGAACTCCGCCACCTTCAGATGAAAATGTAACGCGGCAAGTTGCAAGCAAGCCATTGTTTTTTCCGAAAAATCGCGCTCCCAAGGTCGAGCAAAACTCATGATCGCGAAACTGCCATCCGGCCCGTGCAAGGGAACGCTAATGCCTGACCTTAAGCCGAACCTCGCAGCCTCATCGAAAACGCGACGCTCGTCTTCAGTCGTGCTTGCATTGTTATATACCTCGCTCCATCGGAAGGCGCCTACCCGCTTTCGACTCGTTTTCACGATCGGGTCTATTCTGTCATAACTCATTTCGAAACAGCGCTCCTGCCATTGATGAGGATAGGTCAGGGTGGGGGCCGGATGGTGTCGGACCGGCCTCAAGCGTCTTTGGTCGGGCGGGGAGCCATAGGCGATCCACGGGCAACCGAAATTACGTGCAAAACCAGACAACAGATCGAACAACTGCTCGGATTGAGCAATGGCATCACTCTGTTCGAGAAACCGGCCGAGTTCGACGGCAAACGCCACTCTAGCCGCCTTCGGGAAATGCAACGGGACAAAAGAATATCGGTCGGACACTCTGGTTGCCTGCTCTCGAAATCGGGGGGCATTGATCGGCGAGAGTTTCATAATTCTCTGCTCCGCAGCCATTTTGCCGGATGCTTTTCACTGACGCACTAGGATTCCGGCCGTGACGGCTGAGGCTGGGCCCAGTCCTCGGCAAGCCGGAACCGCCAAAAACCTTACCATCTCACTACGTTGCATAAATTATGTTTGCGCTAAGCGTTAGTTTTGCCGATTTTGCAGAATTGTAGTATTGCGGATAATTTAGTCTCAAATGTTGTTATCCTATAAAATATCTGTCGAAACTGGGCCGCATTTCGGCGCATTCCTGGCAGGAGCTTCTTTCTCGAGTTGTCGCGGAGCTTGCATCGCGCTCAAGGCAGCGGTGCAAGCCGCTGCGGCTGAGGTTAGGAATGGCATCCCTCAAGGCAATCCAGCGTATCGTCCAGAGGCAGAAGCGTCTTCTTGCGCATGCCAGGACAATGGCTGCCTCCGCCGGCGTCAGCACCGTGCTTCTGGGCACCAAAATCCCATCGGTTCATCGGATGGCTTGATCCTCGCCGCCCCAATGCCGTGCTTCGATCGCAACTAGTACCTCTGCACAGAGGATTTGACGGGTTCGATGGGTTGCAACCTGGGCAGGCTGTCGGGTTCAATGAGCAGTTCAATGCTGCGCGCGAGGCCCGGTTGCCTGCGGATCAATCCCGCACGCTCAAGGGTGAGCAGCATCTGATGGACGGAAGGCGCTGTGACGCCGAAGAAGCTCTGCAGTCGCGTTCGGCCGGCGAGCGACCGTTGAGCAGGGCGTAGGTCCAGATGAAGGCGAGATACTGGCCCTGCTTTTCGGTGAAGCGGGGCTGGGCTGGCGGCTGGCCGTCAAGTAATTGATTCATTTTCCGATTC
This sequence comes from Mesorhizobium sp. M0340, assembly GCF_040321535.1. Taxonomy (NCBI): domain Bacteria; kingdom Pseudomonadati; phylum Pseudomonadota; class Alphaproteobacteria; order Hyphomicrobiales; family Phyllobacteriaceae; genus Mesorhizobium; species Mesorhizobium sp. M0340. Next base: position 2,066 of record NZ_JAMYRR010000046.1, read on the forward strand.
TTCCAGAACCTCCACAACCGAAGGAGGTCATCCGGATGAATGTACGCTATCGCGTTGATCTCGACCAACCCGAGCGTGACCAACTCACAGCGATGCTGCGCAGCGGCAAGCATCCGGCGCGCAAGCTCAAGCCGGTCCACCTGCTCGCCGCCGATGCCGGCCAAGGCGACGAGACCATTGCCACGACGGTGGTGGTCGGCGGCTCCACGGTCTACCGCACCAAGCGCCGCTTCGTGGAGATGGGCCTGGAGGCCGCGCTCAGCGAAGAGCCGCGCCCCGGCGCCGACCGCAAGCTGACGGGCAAGGAGGAAGCCTTGCTGGTGGCCACCGCCTGCTCCAGCCCGCCGCCGGGCCGGCGTTGGACACTGGAGCTGCTGGCCGACGCGTTCGTCAAGCTGACCGAGCACGAACAGCTGTCGCGTGAGACGGTGCGCCGGCGCCTGGCCGAGAACGACCTCAAGCCCTGGCGCAAGGACATGTGGTGCATCCCCAAGGTCGATGCGGAGTATGTCGCGCGCATGGAGGATGTGCTCGACCTCTATGCCGAGACGCCCGATCCGAAGCGGCCGGTCGTGTGCTTCGACGAAAGCCCCACCCAGCTCGTCGGCGATGTGCGCCAGCCGATCCCGGCCGCACCGGGAAGGCTGGAGCGCTACGACTACGAGTACAGGCGCAACGGCACCGCCAATCTGTTCGTCTTCCTCGACGCTCACCGACCCTGGCGCAAGGTGAAAGTCACCGAGCGGCGCGCTGCCGCCGATCTTGCCCACGGCATGCGCGATCTCGCCAATGTCCATTATCCCGAGGCCGCCTGCATCCGCGTGGTGCTGGACAATCTGTCCACCCATACGCCGGCCGCCCTCTACCAGGCCCTGCCGCCCTCAGAAGCCCGACGCATCCTCCGAAGGCTGGAGTTCCATTATACGCCCAAGCATGCCAGCTGGCTCAACATGGTCGAGATCGAGATCGGTGTCCTGCGCAGTCAGTGCCTCGACCGCCGCATCGAAAGCCGCGACCGCCTCGTTAGCGAGGCCGCCGCTTGGGAAAACCAGCGAAATAACAGCGGCGACCGCATCAACTGGATGTTCTCAACCGAACAGGCCCGCCTCAAATTGGCGAAAGCCTATCCAAAACCAACCGCCAAAGAGTCATAATCCCTGTGCAGAGCCACTAGTCTTAAGCTAGTGCGCGTCCATAAAGGCCGGTTTTTCTGAGGTTCAAGGGTCCTTTGGCCGCGCAACGGTGCTGCTTGGCAGCGCGTGATGGCACGAGGCGTGCAGATCGCGAGCGAGAGGATTTGCAGCGGCGATGCCAGCATAGGGTATCGGCCGGCGCCCGCCGGCGAGCCCACTGAGCGCGCCCCGATGAGTGGCGTCAGACCGGTTTGAGGCGGGTGAAGAGTGCGAGATTGTAAGCCACCACAGAGGACCAGACATAGGTCCTGAAGTGGCCGAGCCCGCGCCAGGTGCAGCGCCCCAAGCCGTAGGCACGTTTCAGGCAGGAGATGCCGGCCTCGATGCCGGCGCGGAAGTTGCGCAGCTTGCGATAGACCCAATTGCTTTTGACCATGTCTTCGTCTTCGACCTTGAGGCCGCTCTTCTTGTGGAAGGCCATGTCGCGCACACCGCAGGCCTTGGCCCGGCGCAGATTTCGCGGCTGGCATATCCGCCCTCGGCCGCCGCCTGCCGCGGCGCCTGGTTGTAGAAGGCGATGTGGCGCTCAAGCATCGGCAAGAACCGCTCGCTGTCCGCCGGGTTTCCGGCTTCGATGACGAGGTCAAGAATCAGCCCGCGTCGCCCGGTGGTCAAATTGAGCTTGTGGCCATAATCGACGTCGCGGCTGCCCTTGACGATGATGTCGGGGGCCAGGGTTTTGCGGGTGATCTTGAGCAGCTCGCGGTAGTGCTTGACCCGTTTGGGGCGGCCGCGGGCATACTTGATCGTCCGGGCCCGCCTCTTCGCCGCGCGGCAATGATCGTGCCATAGGATGGCGCTGCCAAGTGCATCCGCCTGCTGCAACAAGCGCACCATCACCCGCACGGCATCCCACAATAGGCTGCTGTCGCTCGGCTCGTGGATCAGCGCCGCGGTGACGGTGCTGTCGAGCCGCACGACGCTGCCGGTTTCGACCCCGTGCTGGCGGGCGCTCGTCAGCAGCACTCGATTGATGTCTTCCCAGGTTTCGGCCCGTATGGCGCTGATCGTCTTATGCAGCACCGACTTCTTCGGCCCCACCCCCACGGCAGCCGGGCCAAGGCCCGGAACGAGGCGGAGTCTTCCAGATGGAAGGCCAGTTCCTGATAACTCAACTGGCGGTATTGCTTAAGCAGCGCGCAGCGCAGCGCTGCTTCCGCCGGTAGGCCCGCGCGACCGGTTTCCTTGACCCCATGCCGGCGCAGGTCCCGCGTTACAAGGTTCAACAGGTCCCGATGCTCGTCCAGCCACTGCGACATCGCGCTGAGCTCACGGCCGACCTCGTGTTCGGCGAAAACATCAAATATACTTGCCTGGACGGTGCGTTCTTGGTGCACTGTCGGCTCCGGCGGTTGCAGGTTCCCTTTAGAATCAGTCGCTTGAAACTAAAGCGTACCTGAAACCGCCGGGCTTTGCCCAGGCAAGTATCGCGATTTCTCCAAAAAATTCAGAAGCTTGGCGTTTATGGACGCGCACTAGTCTAGCGAGGACGTTGCGAAGTTGCGCGGGGATCAGACAGACCGACAGATTTGCAAGCCTCAATCGCCAAATGGGAAGCACGCTGGCAGCAAGAGCCAGGGATGCAGGCGGCATACCGGCGGCCTGATCGTGGCTGCGGTCGCCCGGCCTGAACCATCCCGCTCGCGCCGAACTGCTCGGTGAGGAGGTCGAGCTGCTGTGGGGACCCTATATCGACATGGAACCGGGACGGCTGCCTCTGGGTCTACAGGACCGACGTTCCAGATCCTCGGCCTCACGGACTTTGGCCGCGAAAAGCTGACCGACTTCATCCGCGAGCACAAAGCCAATGGCGGCGACCGACCAAAAACGATGATGGCTAAGAGCCCTGGGTCATGACCCCGCGCTTGCTCTTTATCGTCGCCACATCGAAGGCAGCTTTCTGCCTACGCCGGACTTGCGCCAGCGCCTGGCGGAGTGCCAGGTATAGGCAGGCCGTCCACCAGATCGGGCACCCGGTCCAACTTCAGGTCCACCAGAGAACAAGATCCGGGCGTGCGAATCCAAAGAAGCTGTTCAGCACCAGGCGAGGCCTTCCGTTGCCGGATTGACCGGTGACCCCGTGAACGAAACCGCCGTCGATCAGGGCGATATCCCCGGCCCTGAGCTCGAATTCGCGATAAGGAACGGCAGCGAGATATGCCGCCGAGTAGGGATATCCCGTGGTCTCCACACCTTGCGACTTTCGATCGGTGACCGTCGGCTTATGGCTCCAGAGCCGCAGGTTGCCACCTTCCTCGGCCATGCTGGGATAAAAGTTGAGTGCTGCGACGGTGTTGTGCGCCACCGAAGAAAGCTCGTAATCGTTCCCAGCCCATAACACTTGAGCGACATCGTCGTGGGGGTCCAAGGAAAACGTGCCGCTGCCAGACCAGCTGAGAGCGCGACAAACATTAGCCTGACCGTGCTCCGAACGGGCCATCCGCAATTCAATGCCCTGTTTGTGAAGCTCGCGCTTCAACGCGTCGAACAATCCGCGGACCGGATCAACCAAATTGCCAAAAAGGGCGTCGACGTGTGGTCGCACAGTTTCCGATGCTGTGAAATAGCTGGCTGCATCCTTCCTGTAGTGGGAAGCGCCGACATATTGTCCGGGGACGCCATCTTTACGCTCCCTGCGACCGGAACTGTCAACAAAGTTCGCAGTGATTTCTTCCGCTATTTCCGTACTGAAAGCTTGCTTGACGTGCAGAGCGGTGATCTCACCTTTCAGGACTGAGACGATTTCCCCAGTGCTGATTGAGCCGGTTCGTTCTTTGATTGTAGGAGGCGAGATGGCAGGCGATGGAGATGCTTGGTTAGTGCCCATTGGCTTGCTCCTTTAGTGCGTGATCTAGGATGGCGATGCCATGATCAAGTTCGACATCGGTGATGGTTATCGGCGGCAGGACTTTGATGACGTCGCGATTTGGTCCTGAAGATTCGATCAGCAGGCCATTTTCGAATGCGACATCATGCACACGGCCGACAACGGACTGTGAATGGCATTTGAGACCGGCCATCAGACCGCGGCCGCGCTTTTGTTCGATGCACGTGGGAAATTTCGCAACTAGGCTGTCAAGGTGTCTTTGCAGTTTGGCGGCTGTCCGGTCAACGCCTGCAGTGAACTGCGTGTCGGACCACAGTTTGCACATCGCCCCTGCAGTCACGAAGGCGAGATTGTTGCCTCTGAAGGTCCCGCTATGTTCTCCGGGATTCCAAATGTCCAGGTCGGGACGAATAAGAACAATGGAGAACGGACTACCTGAACCGCTTAGGGATTTTGAAAGACACACGATGTCGGGTTCGATTTTCGCGAACTCGAAGGAGAAGAAATTGCCCGTACGTCCCGCACCTGCCTGAATGTCGTCTACGATCATAACAACGCCGTGCTTACGGCAAATGCGCTGAATTTCTGTAAGCCAAGCTGCGGATGCGGCGTTCATGCCGCCTTCTGCCTGGATGGTCTCCAGGATGATTGCGGCGGGCTTTTCTATGCCGCTCCCTGGGTCGCCCAAAACCCAGTCGATGTAACTGGCGGAATCGAAAGCTTGGCTCGGATAGCCGTCATAAGGGACACGGATCACATCGTGGCGAGCAACGCCGCCTAGTTCCCTGGTCGACGCCGAACCCGAGACCGCCAGAGAGCCGAGCGACATACCATGGAACGCATTCGTGAAGGCCATGACGCTTGAGCGGCCAGTATATTTTCGCGCCAGCGCCAGCGCCGCTTCGTTGGCGTTCGTGCCGGTCGGCCCAGGAAATTGTATCTTGTAGGATAGCCCCCTGGGCTTCAGGATCGAGTCCACAAACACTTCGATGAATTCACGTTTTGCGACTGTATGCATGTCGAGCGATAGAAGAATGTTCTCGCCGACGAGATACTCAATCGCTGGCGCAATAATATTCGGGTTGTTGTGCCCGTAGTTGAGGGCTCCCGATCCAACGAGGAAATCGATATATGGGTTACCGGCCTCATCCCAGATTGTCGCTCCAAGGGCCTTCTTAAAGACTGTAGGAAACGACCGTCCGTAGCGGCAAACATTAGACTCATAGGCTGAAAAAACGTCGGTATTCATTGGCGCCCCCTGCATGCAGATCATTTAACGTAGACAGGACTTGACAGAATGGAGATAGGACCTGCGCGGCACCTCAACTGCTGTACAGACAACTGGAACCTCCACTTCGCGCTGCTCTGCATGCCGGTATCTCTATCTCTCGGTCAATGCATTGGAACGAGTTCGATCCTAAAGTTTTCTGACAGGCGTCGACACTACGGCATGTGGTAGTTGACTGCTTGTGGCTTGCAAATGCGCCTGCCGTTTGCGGAGCCGCACAGAGAACGCCCTTTGTATGTCAATCGGGGGTCGACCTGGTTGACCCGGTCGGCCTCAGGAAGGTTCCGCAATGGCGGCAACCACGCCTGAGTTGGCTGTCATCGGGAATAGGCACTTTGGCCAGTTTCGGGACCGCGTCGTAGGGGCTGACTGGCTCGCTCATGTTAGTGCAAGATTGTGCGTTTTGTTCACGCAGGTCGCATACTCGTTGGCACGATTTATCTCGTCTGGAAGCGGGGCTGGTGCAAGCGTATGTTCCAGACACGCTGCTGAGCCCGCGGGACACGAGCCTACGCGAGGCAACATGGCTCCCCGCGAGCAGAGGCACGCTGAAGCCGTTCTAGATTTGCTGAGACTGACACTCGATCGAACCTATGATGTATTGCCGTACAGGGCGGGCGAAATCGTTATCTGTCGAGCGTCAGCCGTTGCGAAAGGCGTAGCCGTACCCGTTGATCGCCGCCGCGCCGCCAAGATGCGCGTGGAGCCTTCGAGCCCCTGGAAAGAAGGCGCCTTTCCCTACAAGGATTTTCCCTCATAGACGGGTTCGGCAATTATGCCCTCGAGCCGCGCGCACTGCCGGATGGCCCCTATGCGCCTTGGTTTGGGTGGGTGTAGCGGAGGCATCGATACCGATCACGTTGCCCTGTCGAGTGTCGTTGGCAAGTCCGACGAGGCATGCCGGCATGCCTCGAGCAGCGTAACCATGCAAACGACAATGTAGTCGAAGGCAGATCCAAGCTGTTTCTCCTGAGCCCGCACCTCCTCCGCGACCGACATAGCCGAGACCACCCTTCGGGTGAACAGACGCGCCAGCTGGTATTGCATAGGGTCTGCCGTCCTTTGCCTTGACCTCGTAGAGCGGTTTTTCCCAACTGTGGCGTCCAAAACTGACCCGGATCTGGAGTGGGTCCCTCGGGTCGGACAGAGTCAGGCCGCTGATTTGACCATTTGCCGGGCGTGTTGATCCTCGATTTGCATTGGAGGGAGATAGCCGAGTGCTGAGTGAAGCGTCGGCGGTTGTAGACTTCCTCAAGGAAATTCGGAATTCTGTAGAGCGCAGGATTATGCTGAGTCCGCAGTGGCCGGAGTGACTTCGTCCTCCTGTTACAATAGTTTCGACTACAAGACAGGGTTCTCACCCGACTCAATTGTTGTCGTCTCTGGTTGTTCTTCTGACATGAGAGGAGACTGCCGAAGTCGAGCGAAGCTCTGCCGGAATGCTCACAACTGATGGACTCGGCCGCCTTGCGTCCGTTCGTCGAAGCGTTCACGAACCGATTGGTGAGCTTGGGATATACCCGCCTGACCGTCTCAGGCTACCAGGACTCGGCGCGTCATTTCGGACAGTGGTTGCGGCTCACGAAGATCGCCGTCGCTGCAGTTGATGACGATGCCGTTCGCCGCTTTGCGCGGCATCGATGCCGCTGTCCCGGCATCCGCCGGGTCGATTATCTTTCCGCCAAATACGTGAACCGGGCGCCTCGTTTGTGAGCTTTCTAAGCGGAATGCGGAGTGGTAATGCCGTTGAGGCAGGATGCGTCGCGCGCCCTTGACGACCAGATCCTTGCATTCCAAACCTGGCTGAGACGGCACCGGGGGATTTCCGAACGCACCATTTGCCGCTATGGCCGTATGGTTATGCGGCTGCTTCCCGCTCTCGGTCGAGATCCAAAGCTGCACGATGCCGGTCTCTTCGGCAAGTGGTCCTTGACGAGGCCCAACGAAGCTCGCGGGCCTACCTCAAGACGATGACGATGGCGCTGAGGGGCTACCTTGGATATCTCGCTGCCCGAGGTTTATGCCAACCAGGCCTTCATCAGGCCATCCCGGCGGTCCCGCAATGGCGATCTATGGGCATTGCCGCCACATCTCCACCGCGGAAATGGATCGGGTGATCGCATCGTGCAATGTCACGACGTCGCGGGGCATCCGCGACTGTGCGATCCTGCTTCTGCTCGCGACGTCTCGGCCTACGTGCCTGTAACGTTCGGGACATGCGCCTCGACGACATCAACTGGCGGAAGGGAATCTTACCTGTCCGCGGCAAAGGGCGCCGCGAGATCCGGCTTCCGCTCCCCCAGGCCGTCGGCGACGCGATCATCGATTACCTCGAGAAACGCGTCCAGACGCCGCCTGCGAGATCAGATTTACCTCCGGAAAGTTGCACCGCATCAGCCACTGTCGAGTTCGAGCGTCTCAACATTGTCAGACTCGCGCGTGAGAGGGCGGGCATCGACGAAGCTCCTTCCAGAGGCGCCAATGTGCTCCGGCATTACGCAGCGGCTGCCATCCCGCGGGCTGTCGCCACGCTCAACAGGATCGGAACCCGTGCTTCGCCATCGCTCGCACCCTCCCCACAGCAACGGCGTAATCGGCTGCTGAATGTCCGCCACTTTGCGCAGGCAGTCGCCGCCGAGGATCGGCGCCACGAGATCCCGGCAGCCGACGTTGCGCTTGCGGAAGCCCTTGGCTGCTTCGATCATGCTGGCTGCGACCCATCTGAGGGCCATCTTGCCATTGCGCCTCCGGTTCACATTGCGCGTGACCGGCCTCGTTCCAAGATCGACCAAACGCGGCCCGCCGATAATTGACCCGGAGCTAGGTCCCAAGCTGGGGCCCAGGGCCTATCCCGAGGAGAAGCGAGTGCCCCCCGGGGCCACACGGTCCGAAAAAAACGCAACAGGAGCTTGACCTCAACAACCCCAATCAGAGAAGCCTGCTAATAGGCACCAGCACTAAGCAAGCAGGACCATTGACTGGTCAAAATTAACAAATTTCTCAACTAAATTTATAGAACTTTACGACCGCAGATCGCTGTCAATGCTATGTTGAGCGCAAAGTCTGAGGCAGGCAGGGCTGAAGGCCTATTACGGTCATACCGCCGCACAGCCCGCGAGTGAGGTAATGCCAATGGTAAAAAAAGCGCTCATCCTGATTGAAGGTCATAGGGTTAATGGTCAGCTATACGTCCAAGCGGCCCGGCGTCTTGGTCTTCATCCGATTACCCTGTCGGCTGATCCAGCTCGGTACGACTATCTTGCGGCGGAAAGCGCTGAGGCAATCCGTGTCGATACAGTTAGTCTTGGTGCGCTGACCCACGAATGTTCCCTGCTAGGTGCGAAATATCAGATTGCTGGCATTACGGGCTTTTCGGGCGACGACGACTTGGCCTACGTTATGGCAAGCAAGCTCTGTCGGCACTTCGACCTACCAGGACCGAACCCGGCATCAATTGAACGATGCTGCAACAAATTCACTCAACGTCAGCTCCTTGCGGAGGCCCACGTTCCAGTCCCCGCTTATCTCTTGGCAGCGAATGCGGTGGAGATTGAAAGCGCTGCCGTGGACATCGGGTTGCCGGTGGTCCTCAAGCCAGCCTTAGGCAGCGGCAGCATTGGAGTCCGTTTGTGCCGCAACGTCGATGGGTTGGCGGAACATGCGATATATCTATTGGGCGGGAACCACCACCTACGGCGGTCCTCGCCGAGAATACTGGTCGAAGAATTCGCGCAAGGCCCACACTATGCCGTTGACCTAATGGGAAATGAAGTCATTGGGATTGCCGCTGGTAAATTCGGCCGCCCGCCCCATTTCGTCTTTCGTGAGTACACCCATCCGGCCCCGCTGAACGATGAGGACCATAAACGTATCGCCGATATTTCGGTGAGCTGTTTGCAAGCACTCAACCTTGGCTGGGGGCCAACCCAACATTGAATTCCGGTTGACGCAGCTTGGTCCAGTCGTCATTGAAGTAAATCCGCGTCTTGCGGGTGGGCCCAATCCTCGACTGGTTCAACTGGCTTACGGTGTCGATTTGATCACCGAGCACATCAGGCTTGTCATCGGCGAGGAATGGGATTTGCACAAAAGATATTCCCATACTGCGGGCGCGCGGTTCTTGGTGCCTGATCGCGATGGCATCCTCGATTGGATCACTGGCGACCGTCATGCGGCTGCTGTACCAGGTGTTGCAGAAGTCGAGTTGTATGTTAAACCCAAGACGCCGATCGCCCTAAAAGGCGATTACCATGATCGCATCGGGCATGTCATTGCCGCTTCACCCAGCCTTGCTCAGATCGAGGCGATACTTGAGCGTGCCGTCGACTCAATTAGTTGCTCGATCTCACCATTTCCGACCCTTGGCGAACAACGACCGTCAGAAGCCCCACACCTTGCCGCACAAGCGGGCGTGGCGCCCCCCAAAAAGTCAGTAGAACATTCGTCACTCAACAACATGGGGTCGCGTTTACCATCCACTTGATTCCTTGAGACCTTTTACCAACGCGTCCAAACTCCAGCGTTGCTTGCCGCGAGCTGTCCGCTATTGGCAAATGGCGCTTCCAACGCAGCATCGGTGGCGATTTAATACCATGAAATCATAACATCGATCCAAAAGGGCATACGCTGTCGATACACCCGGTGATCCTGGCGCCGTGACGTAAGACCGTATGTCCGCCTCTGCCGATGAGGTGGCTCGCCCTACACTGCGCGTCCGAGGGTTGCTCGGGCGGGCCGAGCCGATCCTCACCACAGGAGGACGAGCCGTGGCAGATTATAGAGAAGCATTTGTCGGAATCGATGTTGCGAAGCTGAAGAACGCTATTGCGATTGCGGAGGCAGGCCGGGAAGGAGAGGTTCGTTTCTTCGGTGAGGTCGACGCGTCGGCCACCAGCATGCGGCGGGTCATAGGCCGGATCGCCAGCCGCTTTGATTACGTACATTTCTGCTATGAGGCTGGGCCGACCGGGTACGGCCTTTATCGCCTGATCCGGTCGCTCGGGCACGAGTGCACCGTGGTTGCACCATCATTGATACCGAGGAAGCCCGGCGATCGGGTGAAGACGAACCGCCGAGACGCCATTTCCCTTGCCCGGCTATTGCGCGCCGGCGAGCTGATCGCGGTGTGGGTTCCCGATGAAGGGCACGAGTCCATACGGGATCTTGTTCGCGCGCGGGCGGCCGCGGTCGAGACGCTACGGGTCCATCGCCAGCAGGTGAGCGCATTCATGCTCAAGCACGGCCGTAGCTATCCGCGAAAGAAGAGCTGGACGATGCGCTATCTACGCTGGCTTCAGGAACAGCGGTTCGATCATCCCGCGCAGCGCGGCGGCATCACAAAGGCAGGCAACGGTCGGGTGCGCCACATGTTGGTCGAGAGCGCCTGGACTTATCGACATCCGCCCAAGGTCGGGAAGGCGAAGCTATACCGATTAGAGCAGGCGCCACCGAAGGTGCGTGAGATCGCCTGGAAGGCGCAGTCCCGACTGACAGCCCGCTACCGCATGCTGAGCGCTCGGGGCAAACGGACAACGGTCGTCTGCACCGCGATCGCCCGTGAACTGGTCGGCTTCATGTGGGCAGTCGCAAGGGAGGCGCGCGTCACCTGATCGCTCGCCGCGACGACGCACATCTCGCGCATGGGCCGAGGCGGGACCACGGCAGGGGAATGCCCGTCAGACGCTTTGTGGCCGGCGAACCGCCGACGCCCGCAGTAAGATAGGAACAGCCCCGGACGCACAATCGGGAATGCGGTAGCCAACCCGCGCATCAGAGCTTGATCACCGACGTCCTTCAGTTCCGCCTCCACCCATGCGCGATCATCAGAATGAGCAGCCGTTCCTCGGATCGGGCGACCTCCTGCGTTCCAAACCTTGACAGCGGACATCAGAGCGGTGTTCTCAGGCCACGGCCCTTAGCTCGGGCGCCCGGATGTAGGTCAAAGGCAGCAGGTCGTCGATCCGGCTGTTCGGATGGCTGTTGACGATCCTGGTGAGTACGTCGGCGAGGTAGCCGAGTGGCTCGACGCCATTGAGTTTGCAGGTTTATGCCGACCGCCAAACTATGCCGAGTGAGCAAGTTTTTACCAACACTTTCCTCAACGTAGCGGTAGCTGAATCGGCATAGCTTAGGCTCTCTCCGTCGCAATTGACGCGAAGGAGAGGACACATGAATGCAAGTGACTACCTGCAACGCAGCACACTGTTTCGGAAGCTGATCCACGGGCCGTATGGCGAGTTTGCACGCGTTTATGCGGGCAGATTGTCGGATGAAGGCTTCGGTCAGCAATGCACATGGCGATCGCTAAGCCTATTTCGTGAGCTGAGAGACTGGCATCTCGGCAACGGGCACGATCTCCAGGATTTAAACGAAGATCATGTCGAGCGGTTTCTTGAGCACCGTTCCAAACACTGGAGCATCGATTCGGGCGACCGCGCTGCGCTCCGGCGCTTGCTTGCCGCGTTACGGCAAGAAGGCTTGATACCAGCCGCCCTTCCGATTGAGCGCACGGAGCACGAGCGGATTGTTGATGTGTTCGCGGCTTACCTCACGAGTGAGAGAGGGCTCGCCGCCTCGACGGTGGAAAGTCACAAGCTGCTCTCACACCGATTTCTGCAGGAGGTCTGTCCGGCTGGCGCAGATGGGTTTGCAGCGCTCACCCCGGAGATCGTCATCGGCTATGTCGAGCGACATGCTCTCGATGGCTCCGCCGACAGCGGCAAAGCGATGTGCGGGGTGGTGCGCACCTTCCTGCGCTATTTGCATCTGAAGGGCTTCATTTCGGTAGCCTTGGCCGATTGTGTGCCGTCGATCCGTCGCTGGCGGCTTGCTGGCCTGCCAACCTTCCTGCCACCACAGAAGGTTCAGTTGGTTCTCGATGCCTGCGATCGGACCACGGCAATGGGGCTTCGCGACTATGCGGTTCTGATGGCGCTGGCCAAGCTCGGCTTGCGCGCCAGCGAGGTTGCTGCGCTCAGTCTTGACGATATCGATTGGCAGTCGGGCAGTGTCCTCGTCCATGGCAAGGGACGGCGGCAAGCGATGATGCCACTACGCCACGACGTCGGTGCAGCTGTCGTCGCCTACATCCGGCATGGGCGACCGGCTTCAGCGTGTCGCCGATTATTTCTGCGAATGCTTGCTCCGCACGTCGGCTTTGCCTCCGGCTGCGCCATCACGATGATCGCGAAGGAGGCCCTCGAGCGGGCAGGTATTCACGGCTATGCGCACCACGGCGCGCACCTCTTCCGCCACAGCCTTGCGACCGACCTGCTGCGGTCGGGGGCCAGCTTTGCTGAGATCCGCCAGTTGCTTCGTCACCGGAGCATCGACAGCACGAGGATCTATGCCAAGCTCGACATCGAGAAGCTGCGCGAACTGAGCCTGCCGTGGCCGGGAGGTGCCCAATGAGACGTCTTCGAACAGCGCTCGAGCGCTATGTGGGCATGCGCCAGGGGTTGGGATACAAGTACCACGGGCCCGCTCGACGGTTGTCGGATTTCGTCACCTTCATGGAGGCTCGCGGCGCCGAGACCATCACCACGGCGCTGGCAATGAAGTGGGTGACGTTGATCGGCCGACAACCGAGTTGGTCCATCCGCCTGACCGATGTGCGCTGCTTCGCTCAGCACCTCGCTCATTTCGACCCCATGACGGAAGTGCCACCTCAAGACGCTGTGCCGCCGGCGCGGCGGGCAAAGCCCTACATCTATACCGATGCTGAGATCACGGCGCTTCTGGCGGCGGCACTGGCGCTGCCGCCGGCCAACGCCCTCCGTCCCTGGACATATCATTGCCTGTTCGGATTGATAGCGGTCGCCGGGCTACGCCAATCCGAAGCGCTGGACCTGCGCCGAGACGACGTCGATCTCGACCAAGGTGTCCTCACCATTCGGGAGACGAAGTTCGGCAAGTCGCGGCTGGTCCCGCTCCATGCCACGACGGTCGCCGTGCTGTCGGGACTACGCCGCGCGACGCGACGCGCATCTCGTCGCGCCTCGTAGCCCCTATTTCTTTGTCGCCGAGCAGGGCGGCAGATTGCTGCACCAATACGTGCACCGAGTGTTCTGGCAGCTGTCGCGACAGATCGGTCTGCGGCAGCGGGGACAGCGCAATGGTCCGCGGGTTCACGATCTTCGTCACCGTTTCGCCGTCCAGGTCCTGACCAACTGGTATCGTGCGGGCGAGGATGTCGAGCGGGAACTGCCGGTCCTCTCGACCTTTCTCGGCCACGCCAATGTTCGCGACACCTACTGGTATCTATCCGCCGCGCCGGAGCTAATGACCCATGCTGCGCGACTGCTGGATGAGCGGTGGGAGGTTCGCTCATGAGCGCCTCGAAGGATCTGGCCGTGCTGATCGAGCGGTGGTTCACCGATCGGCTCATGCGACATCGAGGCGTAAGCTCCAACACCATCGCCTCCTATCGCGACACCTTCCGGCTCCTGTTTGCATTCGCGCAGACACGCCTTGGCAGGTCTCCGACGCAGTTGACGCTGCGGGATTTGGACGCGCCTTTCATCGGCGCATTTCTGGAGGACCTCGAGACACTGCGGTCCGCCTCAGTGAGGACCCGGAATCTCCGCCTCACAGCCATTCGGTCTTTCTTCAGATATGCGTCGTTCGAGGAGCCGGCCCATAGCGCTCAGATTCAACGCGTGCTCGCGATCCCGAGCAAGCGATGCGACAAGCGACAACTTCAGTTTCTCACCAGGCCCGAGATTGAAGCGATCCTGGCCTGTCCGGATCGCAGCACATGGCTGGGACGGCGTGATCACACTCTGCTGTTGCTGGCCGCGCAAACAGGCCTGCGGGTCTCGGAGATCATCGATCTCAACCGGGACTCGGTCATGCTGGGGCACGGTGCCCACGTGCGATGCGTTGGCAAGGGCCGCAAGGAGCGAAGTACGCCGCTCACCAAGGTTGCACAGCAAGCCCTTCGGGGCTGGCTCAACGAGCCCAGGAAACGGGGCGCAACGGCTCTCTTTCCGAACATGCACGGCGGCAGGCTGAGCGCCGACGGCGTGCAGGCGCTGCTGAACAAACATGTCGCCAAGGCTCGCGAACACTGCGTCATCCTCCGCTCGAAGCGGGTGTCGCCTCATGTTTTGAGGCACAGCGCTGCCATGGAGCTGCTGCAGGCGGGCGTCGATTGTTCGGTCATCGCCCTATGGCTGGGCCATGAGGCGATGGAAACGACGCTGACCTATCTTCACGCACATCTTGAGCTGAAGGAATCCGCACTTGGCAAGCTGAAGCCATACGAACGCGCAAAGGCCGAACGATTTCGGCCAAACGACCGACTTCTTGAATTCCTGAACGCCCTTTGAGCATGAGAACTATGCCGAGTGTCAACGACCGGCTCTCGGTCGAAATGGCGGGCAAAGCGCTTCATACCGCCATGATCGGAAGAGGCGCTCGGCATAGTTTGGCGGTCGGCATAAACCTGCTTATGCCGCGCGCGGCATAAGCAGGTCTCAATCAGCGACGCAATGACTGCCCAGTGTTCGGGGCCGCCGTCCGAGCCAGCGAAGAGCGCGTTCTTGCGGTTGAGCCCGAAGACCGATTCATTATGCACCTCCTTTTCAAATGGCGGAAAACAGCGATTCTTGGTTGTCGTCGTGGATGCGACGCGGAGTATTGCGCGCCAAATCGGCCTTGATCCGTTCGTCTTCGAGGTCGCTGGCGCGGATCTGGTAGGGCGCGCCGCGCATGACCTGCTCGGCGGGCAAGAGGCCATCCCTGATGAACCGGCGGATTTTGACGTGCGAGACTCCAAGCCGGGCGGCCGCGTCCGACATGGTGAGCCACTCGCCATGCTTGTCGGAAGAGCGATAGCCGCTGATCTTGTGCACCGTGCGCAGCGATTGGACGCGACGCGCGGTCCAGGTCTTTCCCTGACCGGTCTGCATGCCCATGCGGTTGAGTGTGGCAGCGATTTCGGCATCCGACCACCGGGTTGCCATGGATCGCATGATCGCCAGAGCCTCCTCAGGCGTACGCTGGCCATGCTCTCCGGATTTGGGCTTGCGAACCCGTACCTGCGAGTGCTGGCCTCCATGCCAGTGGATGGTCAAGATCACGTCGCGCGCATCGTCATCGACATCCGCCACGATGTCCTTGATGAGCGCGCGCAGCAGTTGCTGACGACAGCGCATGTCGACACCCGGCGCATTCCAGGTGGCCTTGAGATCCTGGGCGAGGCCCGTGAAGTCCGGAACCGCGTCGACAGGCTCCACACGCTGGACTTCGCTCAGCCGGGCCTCGCAGGTCTCCACGCGCCTGAGCGTGGCTTCCCAACTCCTCTCGAGCTGGGCCGCAATAAGCCGGTTCTCCGGGTCGCAAGCGGCATAGCGGCGCTCGGCGAGCGATGCCTCGTAGCGCGCCTGCTGCAGGTCCAGCTCGATCATCTGCCGGCGCCTGGCCTCGCTCTCCAGCTGCATCCGTTCAGCCTCCAACGCCACTTCGATCGCCATCGGCGCAACCGCCTCCAGCGCTTCGCGGGTCACCGCCGGGTCGGTGCGAAAGCCGTTGAACGACATGCATCGCGCCTGGGCCATCATGCGGTTGCCGCGCTCGCAGCGATATACCGGATAACCTTGGCCGCGTCCGGCATACATGACAACCAGTCTTCGCCCGCATCGACCACAGGAGATGAGACCCGGGAGCATCGCGCGACCGCCGCGGCCCGACTTGACGCCGCCGGCTTTGCCATAAGCGTTGGCCGCGAGCAGTTCCTGGTTCCGTTCGTACTCGCTCCATCCGATGTAGCCTTCGTGATGGTCCTTGAGCACCACCGCCCACTCGCTAGCCGGCTTGTAATGGCCATAGCTCTTGCGAACGCGGCCATCGACGATCTCAGTGCGCTTCTCGCTCTTACCATAGACATAGGCGCCGGCGTAGAATGGGTTCTTCAGGATCGAGATCACGTTGCGGTAGCGGATCGGAACCCAGTCGAAGGAGACCATCTTCTTGCCATCGGAGGGTCTGGGGAAATGCACGTCATCGTCGATCATCGAGATCAGGACCTGGCGCGCACTGCCGAGTTCGCGGAAGCGCGTGAATATCAGGCGAATGGTCTCCTGCAGGCGCATGTCGGGATCGAACCCGAGACCGTAATCGCGGTGCCAGACATAGCCGAAGGGCACGGAGATGCGCAGTTCTCCGCGCTGTGCCTTGGCGCGGGCGGCCTCGTACATGCGGGCACGCAGCACGCCGAGCTCGAACTCGCTGATGCTGCCCTTCATACCGAGCAGCAGGCGGTCGTTCGGCAATCCCGGATCGTAGACTCCGTCCAGATCGATCACGCGTGCATCGACTTCGCCGCACAACTCGAGCAGCCGATGCCAGTCCGGCCCGTTGCGCGACAGGCGGGACGCTTCCAGGCAAAGCACGGCGCCCACATGGCCGGTGCACAGATCGTCGACCAGGCGCTCGAAACCGGGACGCTCCACAGCCCCGCTTGCGGTTCGTCCCAGATCCTCGTCGATCACCTCTACTTTGCGGAATCCCCAGCGCCGCGCGACCTCGACAAGCTCATATTGCCGACGCTGGCTCTCAAGGTTGAGCTGGACCTGCGCCTGAGTGGACTGACGCACATAGACGACGGCCTTGCGCTTGAGGATGGCAGTCGGAATCAGATTACCGCTCGTCATCGCAGCTCTCCTCCTCCGTTGCCACGCCGGCGGCGGCCATCAGTACGTTGGCGAGCCGGGCGATCACTATGGTCCGTTGCGCTGAACTCAGCCCGTTCAGCTTCTCCGAGTCGAGCGGCAAGCTGAGTTGGCGAACGACCACGAGAGATCGTGTCGGGGGTGGCAGGGTTCTCATGTTGCGCCTCCGCGATGGTGAAACCATCCGAAGAGCCTCGCCGGAAACGGCGTTCGATCAAGAGCTTGTGCAGCTCAAGCAGCGCGGCAAGCGATACGCGCGGGGGGCCCAGGTCCATCGCCGCGCAAGCCACGGGATCGATCATCCAGGCCGGAGCGGTAATGACATGCCCGGGCGCGACGACGAGATGAATGATCCGGCCGTTGGCGCGCTCTTCGCTGTTCTCGCAGCGAAGCCGACGTCCGAAATACGGGTGCCAACGGTAATGGACCTCGACCTCCTGCCCAACATGGGCAGAATGACCCCGAGATGGCAATCGGGCGCAGGGCTCGCTCGGCGGCATTGTTGTCCATGGCGACGCGGCCGTCTTCGAGGAAGCGTGTCAGGCCTTGCCAGCGCGAGAGCGTGTAGCGGATCGCCTGGGCGAGCTTTGTCTTCTGGCTGATCAGGCCGAGCTTCTCGCGTAGCCAGAGTTCAAGATCGGCGACAATGGCACGGCTATTTTCCCGACGTACCGCACGGCGTTGATCGGCCGATCGGCCGCGGATATCATCCTCTATTCTGTAGAGCTCGGCGATCCGTCTCAGCGCCTCGCCGGCGATCGGCGCGGGACCGGCTGCCGCCAGTTCATAGAAGCGTCGGCGCACGTGTGCCCAGCAGAAGGCGAGCGTCACGTCGCTCTTGTCGGCCAGCACACGATAGCCGCCATAGCCATCGACCTGCAGGATTCCAGTGAAGCCTGCGAGATGAGCGATCGGACGCTCGGCCTTCCGGTCGGGCGCATAGACATAGGCGACGCCCGGCGGGTCGCCGCCTTCCATGGTCGGTCATCGCGGG
The DNA here is from genome assembly GCF_040321535.1 of Mesorhizobium sp. M0340. NCBI lineage: Bacteria > Pseudomonadati > Pseudomonadota > Alphaproteobacteria > Hyphomicrobiales > Phyllobacteriaceae > Mesorhizobium > Mesorhizobium sp. M0340. Next base: position 20,040 of record NZ_JAMYRR010000046.1, read on the forward strand.
CATAGGCCCAGAGCTGCCCAGTCTTGGTCTTGCCGCGGCCGGGATCGAGCACCGGCGCCGTGGTTTCGTCAGCAAAGAGCTTCGGTGAAGTCTTCAGCTTGCCAAGCAGCCGCTCATGCACCGGACGCAGATGCCAGGCGGCGCGGCCGACCCAGTCGGCGAGCGTGGAGCGATCGAGATTGATGCCCTGCCGGGCGTAGATCTGCGCCTGACGATAGAGCGGCAAGTGATCGGCATATTTGGAGACCAGCACCTGGGCGACCGTCGCTTCGGTCGGAAGACCACCTTCGATCAGCCGGGCGGGCGCCGGAGCCTGAACGACAACGTCCTCGCAGGCGCGGCAGGGCATATTTGGGCCGGCGCACGACGATCACACGCAGCTGCGACGGCACGATGTCGAGCCGCTCGCTCACCTCCTCGCCGATGCGATGCAGACCATTGCGGCAGCACGGGCAGGCTTGATCCTCGATGTCGATGACCATCTCCACGCGCGGCAGATGGGGTGGCAGCGCGCCGCGGTTCGCTCGGCGCTTTGCGACACGCGCCTGACGTTCTCCAAGAGTGGTCTGTGCCTGCTCTTCGTCACCCGCGGCCTCGATCTGTTCGGCTTCCTCAAGCCCCAGCAGAAGCTGGTCTTCGGGCAGCGTCTCGGCACGCCGGCCGAAGCGGTGGCGCTGCAATTCCTTGATGATTTGGATCAGCCGGGCGTTCTCGACGTCGCGCGCCAGGATCATCGCCTTCAGCGCGTCCGGATCGTCGGGAAGCTGGTCAGCAGTCATCGCCATGACCGGATCAGACCATATTCGACGACAGCCCGCGACAGCGGAATCCAGACTGATTCACTTCGTCGCGGGTCAGCCGGCCTGGGCTGGAACGCGGGTCCGGCGCGCCTCATGGACGCACCGCCAGTCGAGACCTTCGAGTAGCGCCGAGAGCTGCGCGGCCGTCAGCCGCATCATGCCGTCATGTACTTTCGGCCAGCGGAACTCCCCATCCTCCAAACGCTTGGCATAGAGGCAGACGCCGGTGCCGTCCCAGAAGATCAGCTCGATCCGGTCTGTTCGCTTCGCCCGGAAGACGTAGACGGCCCCGCTGAACGGTTATGTGGCGCGCCACATAACCATTCTTATGTGTCGGGCGAGATTATGTGGCGGAGCTGCGCAGATGCCGGACAAGCCTGCCAAGCCTGGAATCCTCCGCCACATAATATTTAGATGCTGTTCAGCAGTTGCAGAACGGCGTCGTTCGGCCGGAAGCGCGCGCCGTGGTCGCCGGCGACGCCCGCCTTCTCGAGTCCGTTGCGCATCATCTCGACATCCGCGGCGGCATAGCGGTGGGTCGTGGCGACCTGTGCGTGCCCGAGCCAGGCTTGGATCG
>NZ_JAMYRR010000047.1:0-20313 GCF_040321535.1 Mesorhizobium sp. M0340
GTGGGCCCCGGGCGCCGCTACTCTCCACCCCCCCCAAATACACCCCCGCCCCACGCCCGCGGTGCCCGGCTTCGCCCCCGGGGCCTGTTCCATTTCATGGAGATCGACATGTTCGACTGGAACAGAAGCTGCTCCTATGACGAGCAGCAGAAGAGACGTTTTCACACGACAGCCCGTTCACGGCTGAAGAAACTCGCTAACGAACTTGCCCTGCCGCAGGAAGCTTCGACCTGCGCTCGAACAAGGCGGGCATAGCCGTTTCCGGTGAAATTACCCTGCACCATCACCGCGCCTACATCCAGGTCGGCCAGTTCGGTTTGTCCTCAGGTCCGGCATCCTGATCCGCACCTGCAAGGACCGCAAGGACTATACCGGCGGGGCCAACCACTTCGTCGCGCTCGGCATGCTCGACGATATCCCGGCGCTCGCCGCCGCCGTCCGTGCCATCACCGGGGTTGGTCGAGACGCTTCGCCTTCCTCCGAACGACGCGCCGCCTGAACCCTGCAAACCCCATCATCGCCGGTGCACACGCTGGCCGCAGGCTCGGCCAGTCGACAGCCACAACATCACCAAGCACTTGCGACGACGCGGTTCATGCCGCGCGCGGCCGACCCGCGTTCAGGAGAACCCCATGACCGCACATCCACCCTTCAGGAAGGTGCTCGACGGCGTCGCCACCCGCGAGCAGATGTTCCAACTGTTCAGCCGACACAAAGATACTCCCGGCATCGATCTGCTTTCCGGCACTCCCTATTCAGGCGAGTGGTTCCAGATCACCGCGTCAGAATACCATTTCATGCTCGATTTGCTGCCGCCGCTCTTCAAGCGCACCGGCATGTTCGGCATGTCGGAGTTCAAGGCCGGCAACGTGACCAGCGTATTCTTCGCGATCCGGATCCGGGGCCGCGAACGCTGTTTTCATGGCTTTTGCGACCTCACGGATCGGCAATCCCCGGACACAAGATGCGCGCCGCAATCATCGCCCACGAGACCGGCGCGAGCGACAGCATGACCCGCGCGGAAAAGCTCGAGGCGATCTGGAACGCGACGCATCCCGACTTCAGGGGGATCGCCGGCGAGATCAATCCCCACACCTGGCCCGCGGACCACCGTGGCAAACGCGTCGTTCTCGTCAACAACGGTGGCCACGAACGATCCTGAAACTGCTCGAAGACCTGTCGGACGACGAGATCGACAGCCGCTTGCCGGCAACTCGCGCACGAGGCGCCAGGAGGGGAGGAGACAACGATGCGGACCCCCCGTAAACACCCGCCAGGGGCCGGCAAGGACACCTATGGCGTACTCGACCTACACCGCAAGCCTCGGTGCCCCAGATCGCCGCCAATACCGGCGCACGCCCCCAGGAGCGCTAACGGTCGCCGATCTCGTACGTCCCGGCGACACGGTCGCCACCTCCTACAGCACCGGCGGGGTCGTCATCGAGGTGGAAGAGCACTTCTATGCGGCGCCGACGGGCGAGACGCTGTCACACTTCACGATTGTCTATGTGCCGCCCGATCGAACTACAAGGTACCGCGATTCCGATCGTCGCTGGATCAACGAATGTGTCGCCATCGGCGACCGCATCCTAATGCTGTTCGAGGCCAACACGGACGAGGTCTTCGTCCTCAGCCGTGCCCGACCGTCCCAACCTCCGCGATCCAGAACCATCCCAGCCGATGGGCCTTTCCAAAGTAGAGTTCGAGCGCTGGCTGCCGAAGGCGATCGCGGCAGTCGAGAAGGCCAGGGCGATTATCGAAGAACGCCGCGACCTCGCCATAACAGCTAACATCCGACTTGATCTTCGTCAGCTCCCGCGCCGTTTCCGCGTCGATCGCAGCGAGATCGAGATTTCCCTAGATCGAACGCTGCCGCGCGGATTCGCCACGCTTCTTCTTCACCTCGACGATGAAGGGTCGGCTCTGCCGCTTCATTTATTGCACCACCTTCGGATGGGAATCGGTCCGTTGCGGGATCGGGTCACATCTACGCTGGCCAAGGCCTATCGTCCACCCAACGCAACCATCGACCGCGGTGCCGCCCTGGACGGACGCCGATGCGAAAGCCAACTCTCCAGCGTCTCGCTCGCCGATGCAACGCGGGGTTCGGACAGCTCGAATGGCATGCCGAGTTCAACGCTGACAACGATCAGGCGCCCACTGTGCTTACGCCGCGGATCTTCGCAAACCCACAGCATGGTCACCGAAAAAGACGATCGCTGGTCACCCCTCACCATACCGTCATGGTCCAAGACAACGGGGATCCTTGTCCAACGCATGTCTGAATCGATGGCCGCCAATCGATTCACGGCATTGATGGAAATCTGAGATGTCGTTCCCAGCCTATGGAAGGGCCGGCATCTCCCCGTCACCGACCCGCCAGGTCCACGCACCCATCTCCGGCCGGTTCGCGACCATATCCTGCAACGAAGCCTCGAATGTTTCGTCCGCACCGGCGGGGACGACAAAGAGCGCGATCGGCTGCTGCCTGTTCTGGAGCAAAGCGTTGGCGATCGGCTGGTCGGTTTGCAGGTCGTAGCGCAATCCCTTCGCGCTCTTCTCGCGAAGGCGGGCGAGCGCGTCGACCAGCCGCTTCTCCGGAACCGTCTCGTAAGGAATCCAGTTCTCGGACACCACCATCAACGCGACCTCCTCGACAATGGCGAGACCGGCCGGGTTCAATCCGAAGGTCGCGATCACTATCAGATGTGAGCTGGAATCTGCTCCCCACAGCGACAATTCTTTCTCGAAACGTACCGGCAAACGCCGATGTAATGCATCGTCGATGATGAAGGGAAAACCGGGCAGGTGCCTGATGACGAGTTTCTGACCGGAGCGGGCAGGAACAATCTCTTTCACCTCGCCGACCAGGACCAGCAGCTTTCGTGGGCCGGATTTCGGCGGGAGCGCAGGTGCAAGAACCGCATTGCGACGCTGCTCGATCGCTTCCTTGTTCTCGGCGCGAAATGGCTCGGGCACGAACAGGATATCCGCGAGCGGCCCGCCCCTCACCGTCATTTGCCCGGCAGCCTCGAGCAGATGCCAGCGGACATTCCACCAATGTCGCTTGCCAGCCCATCGGGATGTCCAGACCGTCAATTCGGCCTCGTGCCACAGATAATGGAGGAGGCCACGCAGCGACATCCTCCTGGGGTCGGCGGCTACACTGGCGGAGCTCTGGCCAGCAGGCGCGGACGCTGCCCGGCTCCCCGTCTTCGACAGGCTGAAATCGAGTTTCAAAGCCGCCAAGCCGCTTTGCGGATCGAGCTGTATCGCGCTGCCCATCAAGGCGCCCAGGCCGGACAGCTCGTAAGGCGATTCATATGAATCACAGGATGGATCATGCCCGCCGCCGCTCAGCGGCATGCGCTTGATCAGGTGAAGGTCGCCGATGCGGGCGATGTACATCGGGCAGCCCGGCTCGCGGCACAGGCATAGCGGACGCTCGGTGCGGGCATAGGCGTTCGCCAGCGCCGCCTGCAGGTCAGGCGCTGCCTCCTCGTAGACCTCACTGCCAATTCTGAACCGTCGCATCACCTCCGCAGCTCCAGGTCGCCGCCGCATCCCTGTGCGCGCATCAAGTCATGGGTTTGCGCAGAGCGCAACCCGTTTGTTGGATCGGCGCCAGAGGCAGAGGGGAGCGGGGAGAAGCGCGGCCCGGCTGGCGCGGAGAGAGTGCCGGCGCGGGCGCCCCCCCTCTCGCGAAGGACATCTCCATGAACATCGTTTCGACCACACCTGCCGTTGCGCGGACTGCCGCTCCCCTCGACGCGCCGACGCCGGCCTCCATCAACAACGCCCAGGCAATCTATCAAGCGGCAATGCGGCTTCTGCCTTTCCTCGAGCAGGGCAAGCCTGTCACCACCGCCGCACTGCGCACCGCCATGACGACAGGTTTTGGCGGCAGCGATGCGCAAGGGTTCTGGGTCTGGAAGGACGCCTATGAGGCGCTCGAAGTCGCCCAGGTGCTGTTCTTGCGCCGGTTCGGCCCTGCGATCCTGTCCCGGTCCACCACGCCCCAGGCAACGCTGGCGATGATCAAGCGCATCGCCGACCTTCTTCCCACCCATACGCGACGGTCCGACGAGAGCCAGGCCATGCAGCAGCTGTCGACGCCCTTGCCGCTTGCCTTCGTGACAGCGCACGCCGCGGCGATCGCATCTTGCGACCTCGTTCTCGAACCCTCGGCCGGCACCGGTCTGCTCGCCGTCCATGCCGAGATGGCGCGCGCCTCGATCGCCCTCAACGAGCTTGCCGCGACGCGGGCCGATCTCCTCGGCCTGCTGTTTGCGCGCATGCCCGTCTCTCGGCACGACGCTGCCCATATCGACGATCATCTCGAACCTGCGATCAAGCCGTCCGTCGTCTTGATGAATCCGCCCTTCACCGTCGGCGCCTATGTCGACGGCCATGTCGCCGATGCGGCATGGCGGCACCTCTCCTCCGCATTCGCACGCCTGCGTCCGGGCGGGCGCCTGGTCGCCATCACCGGCACCGGGCTGTCTTCGGAAAGCCCCAAATGGCGGCCGGCCTTCGAACGGTTGCAGCAGCAGGGCACCATTGTCTTCACCGCAGCGATCGACGGCCGTGTCTATGCCCGCCATGGCACCACCACTGAGACCCGCCTGACAATTATCGACAAGGTACCGGCCACCGACCCGACCGGCTTCATCCGGTCGCCCGGCAAGGCCGCAGATGTCGAAACGTTGCTCTCCTGGATCACGGATCTGCCGCCCCGGACACCGGGCGGCTTTCCGGATTCGATCGGCGCTCTGTCGCACGGGATCCTGAGGAAGGCAGCAGCGCACATGGGTGCCCGATCGGGGGCGAGAGCCGCACCCCTCGCTGTCTCAACGGCTGCTCCGAAGGCCATCCAACCGTTCCGCCCGATTGCGCAGGCGAAACCCGCCCGCCAGGTCAAGGCAAACAGCACGCCGGCGGTCCCCCTCGCCTATGAGCTACGCGACTGGATGCCGGAGGAGGGCGGCCGGCTCACCGACACGATCTACGAACCCTACGCGCTCCAGTCGATCGACATTCCCCGCGCAAAACCGCATCCGACGCCGCTCGTGCAGTCGGCCGCAATGGCCGCCGTGGCGCCGCCAAAACCTTCCTATCGCCCGCTTCTTCCTGATGAGATCATCGACGAGGGCCTGCTGTCGGACGCCCAGCTCGAAAGCGTCATCTACGCCGGCGAAGCCCATTGCGGCTATCTCGCCGGGACCTGGACGGTCGACGAAACCTGCGATGTCGTCTCGGCCGCGCCAGAAGGTGCTGCGAACGCTGTCCGCTTTCGCCGTGGATGGTTTTTGGGCGATGGAACCGGCTGCGGCAAGGGACGGCAAGTCGCCGGCATCATCCTCGACAATTGGCTGCAGGGCCGCCGCCGTGCAATCTGGATTTCCAAGTCGGACAAATTGCTTGAGGACGCTCAGCGCGATTGGGCGGCACTTGGCCAGGAAAAACTCCTCGTCCAGCCACTGTCGCGCTATCGGCAGGGCACGCCGATCCGCCTTGCCGAGGGCATCCTGTTCACGACCTACGCCACGCTCCGCTCGCAGGAACGGGGAGGCAAGAAATCCCGGATAGCCCAGATCCTCGACTGGGTTGGACAAGAGGCGAGGGCCGAAGGCCCGGCGGGGACTGGAGAGAAGCCGGCGAGGAGGGACGAATGCCCGACGGGGAACAGAGAAAACTCGGCGGGAAGGAACGAAGGCCCGACGGGGATTAAAGAAAGCCAGACAGGGATTGGAGAAAACCAGTCGGGGGCCAAAAAATCTTTCGATGGCGTCATCATCTTTGACGAGGCGCACGCCATGGCCAATGCCGCTGGCGGCAAAAGCGAGCGTGGCGACGTCGCGCTCTCGCAGCAGGGCAGGGCGGGGCTGCGGCTGCAGCACGCCCTTCCCGACGCGCGCGTCGTCTACGTTTCCGCGACCGGTGCGACCGCCGTCGAGAACCTCGCCTATGCGCAGCGTCTCGGCATCTGGGGCAGCGAGGATTTTCCATTCGCCAACCGAGCCGAGTTCGTGGCAGCAATCGAGGACGGCGGTGTCGCGGCGATGGAAGTGCTCGCCCGCGATCTCAAGTCGCTTGGCCTCTATACGGCGCGTTCGCTCTCCTATGACGGTGTCGAATACGACTTGCTCGAGCATGAGCTGACCGACGAGCAGATTCGCATCTACAACGGCTATGCGGACGCCTTCCAGGTCATCCACAACAACCTGACCGCCGCACTCGAGGCGACCAACATCACCAGTGAGTCCGGCACGCTGAACCGCAACGCCAAGGCGGCGGCGCGCTCGGCGTTCGAGAGCACCAAGCAACGTTTTTTCTCGCATTTGATTACCTCGACGATGACGCCGACCCTGATCGGCGCGATCGGACAGGATCTTGCCGATGGCCATTCGGCAGTCGTGCAGATTGTCTCGACGGGCGAAGCGCTGATGGAACGACGCCTTGCCGAGATCCCGACCGAGGAATGGTCGGACCTGCATGTCGACGTCACGCCGCGCGAGTATGTCGGCGGGTACTTGATGCACTCCTTCCCCACCCAGTTGTTCGAGGAATATTCGGACGCCGAAGGCTATGTCTGTTCGCGGCCTGTCCACGACGAAGATGGCAACCCGGTTCAATGCCGGGAGGCGGTTCGCCGGCGCGACGAGATGATCGAAAAACTCGCATCGCTGCCGCCGGTCGGTAGCGCGCTCGATCAGATCATCCATCACTTTGGCGCCGACACCGTCGCCGAGGTGACCGGCCGGTCCCGCCGCATCGTGAAGAAGACCGGCCGCGACGGCATCGACCGGCTTGCCGTCGAGAATCGCCCTGGCTCGGCCAATCTCGCCGAGACCCAGAGCTTTATGGATGACGAGAAGCGCGTGCTGATCTTTTCGGACGCCGGCGGTACCGGCCGTTCGTATCACGCCGATCTCGGGGTCAGGAACCAGAGGCTGCGCAAGCACTATCTGCTCGAGGCCGGCTGGCGCGCGGACAACGCCATCCAGGGTCTCGGGCGGACCCACCGCACAAATCAGAAGCAACCGCCGCTGTTCCGGCCCATGGCCGCCAATGTGAAGGCCGGCAAACGCTTCCTGTCGACGATCGCCAGGCGGCTTGACACGCTGGGCGCGATCACGCGCGGCCAGCGCCAGACCGGCGGGGCAGGGCTGTTCCGTGCCGAGGACAATCTCGAAAGCCCCTACGCGCGGGCCGCACTTCGCCAATTCTACATGCTGCTGCATCAGGGCAGGATCGAGGGCTGCTCGCTCACGACCTTCGAGACCGTGACCGGCCTGTCGCTGACGACTGACGAGGGCGGGCTGCGCGACGAACTGCCGCCGATCACGACCTGGCTCAATCGCCTGCTGGCGCTGCGCATCGAAACCCAGAACCTGCTGTTCGAGGTGTTCGAGCAGTTGATGGCGGCGAAGGTCGAGGGCGCGATCGCTGCCGGCTCCTATGACAAAGGTCTGGAGACGATCACGGCGGAGAGCATCGTCGTCACCGATCGCCGCACCGTCTACTCGCACCCGGTCTCGGGCGCGCAGTCGCATGTGCTGACCGTCGCGCGCAAGGACCGTACACGGCCGCTCAGCCTCGTCGACGCGCTGGCCATCGTCCGGGCGGAACCGCAAGCGGTTCTGTTGGTGAACACGCGATCGAACCGCACGGCGATCCGGGTTCCCACGGCGAGCCTGATGCTCGACGACGGAACCGTCGAACACCGAGTGCGCCTGCTGCGGCCGAACTGCGCTTCGGTCTCGACGCCCTTGCCGAGACCCACTGGCAGCCCGCCGACCGAAAACTGTTCTGCGAGCTGTGGCAGGCAGAAGTCACCGCCGTCCCGGAGTTCACCACCAGCACCTTTCACATCGTGACGGGTCTGCTGTTGCCGATCTGGCGTCGGCTGCCGGATCATGATTGTCAGGTCTACCGGATCCAGACCGATGCCGGCGAACGCATCATCGGTCGTCACATCGCGCCGACTCTTTTCGCGACCATGTTGCACAATCTGGGGTTCGACGATGTACCCAAGCTCGCGCCGGAAGATGCCTGGACCGGGCTTGTCGACGGACGGATCGGACTGCAACTCGCCGATGGCCTGATTCTGCGCCGCAGCCGTATCATGAACGACTACCGTGTCGAATTGATCGGCTTCATCGATGCCATGGTTCCCCGGCTGAAGGCGCTGGGACTGATCGCCGAGATCATCTCCTGGAAGCTCCGGCTGTTCATCCCGACGACCGAGGAAGGGTCCTCCATCCTCGCCTCCCTCTTCGATCGCCACACGCTGGTTGGCGTCACCGACCGTACCTCGGCGGCTTGAGGGGAGGCGATCATGACCGCCTCGGCCTCCGAGCTGGCACGCCGCCTTGGCGATCATGCCGAGGCGGTGTGCCGCGAATATCTCTCCAAGGGCCATCGCTCGGGCAATTACTGGATGGTCGGCGATGTCCGCAACACACGCGGCCGTTCCATGCATGTGCGGCTCAAGGCGGTTGGCGGCAAGGCAGCCGGAAAATGGGTCGACGAGTCATCGGGAGAATATGGCGACCTGCTTGACGTCATCGAGCAGAGCTGTGGTCTGGTCGACTTCCGCGAGGTCGCGGATGAAGCACGTCGCTTCCTCTCCATGCCGCTGCCACCGCCCCAAGCTCCTGACGCGCGGCGCCAGCTAGCCGCGAAACGCGGCTCTCCCGACGCCGCGCGTCGCCTGTTCGGCATGTCCCAGCCGATCGCCGGCACGTTGGCCGAACGCTATCTTGCCGGCCGCGGCATTCTGCTCTCCCCACGTGAGCGTGCCCTGCGCTTCCATCCCGGCTGTTACTACAGAGATCTCGTAACGGGCGAGACGCGGACGCTTCCTGCGCTGATTGCCGCTGTCACCAACCTCAACGGGCAGACCACAGGCCTGCAACGCACCTGGCTCGATGCTTCGGGCAACGGCAAGGCGCAGCTCGCCGATCCCCGCCGCTCGCTCGGGCATCTTCTTGGCAACGCCATATGGCTCGGCCACCAGCCCGGTGCGCCCGTCATGGCCGCCGGCGAGGGGTTCGAGACGATGGCGTCGCTCCGGACGGTGATGCCGGCGCTGCCGGTTGCCGCCGCCACTTCGGCCAATCACCTCGCCGGCCTGACCTTGCCGCCTGGCTGCCGTCGCCTCTACATCGCGGCCGATGCCGATGCCGCCGGCCGGCACGGCATCGAGCGTCTCAGCCAGCGAGCCGGCGAAGCCGGGATCCTCGCCCTGGTGTTGCGGCCGCAGCTCGGCGATTTCAACGACGACCTGCGTCATCTCGGCCCGGCCCATCTCGCGGCATGGCTCAGTGACCAGCTCGTCCCGGAGGATGCCCGTCTCTTCCTGCCGCCCGGATGAATGGGTCGGGCCGGCACGCGGGCCGGCGCGGCGTCGCCGGACAGCCTGCAGACATGGCGGCGCTCCACCAGAGAGGCCGCGCCCGCGGCCTGCCCGAGAGGCGACCCCTGCCACGCCCCGGTCACGGCCGCAACGGCGGCGCCGTCCTCCGCTTGCGCTCCGGCCTTCGGTGCGGCCGCGTCCGGGGCGCGGCCGGGATGCGCTGTCAGGCCGCGATGGGCGCGGCCACAACCGACGGAGACACGCCGTGACCTACGAGCTTCCTCTCGACGACGCCTACGAGCCCTACCACGCCTCCTCGCCGACCGACCGCGTCATCCTCGAACTGCAGATGTACGGCCACCGTCCGCATCAGGACGAACCTGATCCTCGGCCACTTCCCGACGACGAGGTGATCCGGACTGGCCTCGCCGGGATCGTCGAGACCTTGGCCGGCATGCTCGGCGACACCAGGCTCGAACCCGATCTCGACGACCTGCTCTGGTCGTTCGCAAACGTCTTCCACCGTGCCGCCGAGCGCGTCGCCCGCAGCCTCGACCGCAACGAGGAGGCCCAGCGCTTGAGCCAGCAGGAACAGGACGGTTCCGAGGTGAAGTCGGTCGAGCTGGAACGGCTCACCGCCGAGGGCATCACCTACATCGAGCGCCGCAACGTGCTGGAAATCATGCGCGATGAGGCTGCCGACCTCTACGAGGCACAAACCGGATCGGCATGGCGGCCGCGCACCGGCTCCAAGGTCTCCCACCAGGCGATGACCGCTTCGGTGATCGACTCCAGAGACTTCCTCGCCGCCCGCCGCCACGCCGAAACCGAGGTGCTCGTTCCTGCCGGCACCAAGATTGCCTTCGCCGGTGGTCTCGACTGCAACGATCACGACCGGATCTGGAACGCGCTCGACAAGGCCCGCGAGAAGCATCCCGACATGGTCCTGCTCCACGGCGGCAGCCCGCGTGGCGCCGAACGCATCGCCGCCTGCTGGGCCGAGAACCGCAAGGTCACCCAGATCGCCTTCAAGCCGGACTGGACCCGGCACGCCAAGGCGGCTCCGTTCCGCCGCAACGACCAGCTTCTCTCGGTGGTGCCCTACGGCCTGATCGTCTTTCCCGGCTCCGGCATCACCGAGAACCTTGCCGACAAGGCGCGTCGGCTCGGCATCCCCGTGTGGCGGTTCGCGGAGGACGGCGCGTGAGCGCCGTTTTCTTGCAAATCTAGAAAATCCAGATAATATGGAGATCGATAAGGAGTCCAGCCATGTGCCAGTTCACGACGGGGGATCTCAACAAGCAGGTTGGCGACGTCACCGACGTTGCCAGCCGCGAACCCGTTATTCTTACCAAGCACCGGAAACCCCGGTTCGTGCTGATGAGTTACGAGCACTACGAACGGATGCGCATCGGCGGCGATCCCCGCCGCGCATACCGTGTCTCCGAGATGCCGGAGGAACACACGGAACTCTTCGCCGCCGAGATCGACCGATTGGCGCGCGGGGAAGGATACGATGAGGAGCGGTAGATTCCTGCCTGGTCAGGTGATCTCCTACCCGTATCTTTGGGCATGGCAACACGAGCGCGGCGAAACGGAAGACCGCAAGAGCCGGCCCACCTGCGTGGTCATCGCTGTCCGCGGCGCAAGAGATGGCCTGACCCATCTCGCGCTCCTGGCGATAACCACCCAGCCACCAACCAGCGATCGGGTCGGTTTGGAAATCTCCACTATCGAGTGCCGCCGCGCCGGTCTGACCGATCTCAAACGCTGCTGGATCGTGGTTGACGAATACAACTACGATATTGCCGAACGCTCCTGGTACATCGAAGCCGACGGTAAGCCCCTCGGTCGTTTCAGCAAGGCATTCATGATGAAAATCGCAGGCGCCTTTATCGAAGGGCGCAGCGAGGGCCGCCGCGTCAGCCGTCTGGATTGACGTTCTCTTTCGCGGCCATGCGCTCGATCCAGGACGTGAGCCTCTGGCTGGCCGACAAAGACCACTAGCTCCAAGCGCGAAGCGCAACTAGCCAGATGCGCGTAGCGCCTCCGGCAGCTGCAGGATCCGGGCGCGCCGGCCTGCGGCCGGCCGGGCTCTCGTCGCGGCGTCCCGCCGCTTCCCGAGCCAGCTTTGCCGTCTCGGCCTTCGGGTGACGATCCCTCGCGCAGGGCCAGGGGAGAGGGCGGCCGGCGCGGGGCGGGGGACGCGGGAGAGAAGGGAAAGTCACCATGTCGATGATATTCATAGTGGATCACGCGACATATTCGAGCTGCCGGAACCTGCCATCGCTCGCATCGGCGCAATCGTTGCTGCCGAGCACGGCGTGCTGGTTGGCGACGCGCCTGGAGCCGATGCCGAGGCGCAGGGCCTGCTCGCCGGCTACAAGTACGAGCACGTCGGGGTCTTCCATGCCGGCAAGGAACCCCGCAACAATCTGGGCGACTGGGCCGCCTACCATGTTCCTTCTCCTGAAGGAGCTCACGAGCACTGGTTCCACGCCGCCAAGGACCGGGAGATGGTGCGGCGCGCCGACTTTGGGATGATGGTCTGGGACGGCGCATCACCGGGCACGGCCGTCAACGTGCTTCGGCTCGCCATCGCGAACAAGCCGTGCGTCATTTACGATCTGGCCAGGGGCCGGATGGCGACCACGTACAATGTGGAAGACTGGTGCGCGATGCTCCGCCATGCTGATCCGGACATTCGCCGCCAAGCCGAAGCCCGCATGACGCCGGATGAGCGTCTAACGTTGCCAGGATGATGGATGCGGTCCTGCCGACAGGCCCTGCGGGTTCAATCCGATATGTGATCCGGCTCCTCGCCGCCTAACCACTTGTATGAGCGGACGGAGCCGGCCCCTTTCGAAACCGGTCCACGCGCAGAGCCGCGGGGCGTTGTACGGATGGTTCATCTTGACCCGTCTCGCATCTGAAGCGGGTGAAAGTGTGCCGAACATCCTGGCTTGCTTGGTCATCCAACCTGGCTGCGAGGCATCGCCCAGAGGGCGTGAAGTTCGCTGCCAGTCGGCTCCGATCTCGAAACCGCTGTGACGCCATACCGAACGCGCTAGGCGGTTCACGCGCCATGCTGCTGTTTGAGGCATTGACGACGCAGGCGACATGACCCGAGAGGCTGCAGCCTGTTCCTGCGATCCGGCAGCATTGCGTCGGCGGTCAAGCGATGGCGGCCTGAGGTCTTGTCCATCTGCCGCATCCGGGGCCATTCCCGTTTCATGTCGCCTTTGTAGACGACCGCCTGCTTTGTGCGGTCAACCCCCGTTGGGGGTACACTCGGCGAATATTCAGGAAAATTCGATTTCTGTTTTTTGTCTGCGGGCAGGCGAAGGGCCTGCCCGCTATTTTTGGGCAAATAGAATTTTCCAGAATTTTCGCCGAGATGACCGCAGCAGGACGGCCCTCTCCTTTGGCGCCATCGGGAATGGTCCCGATGCAACCGAAGGAGAACTACCATGGCCACCACGATCGCAAACCTCACCACCAAGGCCGACGGCTCGATGGAAGGCGTCTTCGCCACGCTCCGGGTCAATGCCCCGATCACCCTCATCCCGAACACCAACAAGTCGCGCGAGGACGCCCCCGACTACCGGATCGTCAACAAGCGCACGGGCTTCGAGATCGGAGCCGGCTGGCACCGCATCTCCCAGCGTTCGGGCGAGGAATACCTCTCGGTCAAGCTGGAGGCCCCCGAGATCGGCGTCATCTTCGGCAATCTCGCTCCCGCCCCGGGTGGCGAGGAAAACAAGAAGGTCATCCTCTGGAACAACCCCCAGTGAGGCATTGGTGGCCGGCCCCTCGAGGGGCCGGCTTCCCCACCGGCAAAAGGAGGTTGCAATGAGCCGCTACACCATCACTGTCACTGGCACCGTCACCGGAAAAGTCCGCTCGGATCCAGACGCTGTCATCGGTTACGACCCACCGCTTCGCACCTACTTCCTGCAAGCGTTCCCCCACGAAGTGACCGACGAGTCCGCGCTCTGGCTTGGCACCCGCGATCACGCGTCCGAAGCGCTTGAGGATCTTCGCCATGCAGCCATCTCACACGGCTACGACTTCATGCCGCTGTCGCCCAAACTGACCGCAAAGCTGGTCGACGACAAAGCGGCAGCCAGCGGGCGTCCGGTGCGAGACGCAATCCTCGGCGAGGTGCTGAAACACCTCAACCAACCCAAGTAGGCAAACACGTCTCAAGGGCCCGCGACGGAGTGCTCCGTCGCGGGCCCTTTTTTTGCGCGTCGCAAAAGAGCCACGAACATCACCCGTCGCGGCATGCGATAGCGACTCCCGACCGCTGATTATTCCTTCGGCAGTTTGTGCTTATGAATGCGGATATAATCCTGCACAGCCTTTCGCAGCAGTTCGGTCATGCTGTGCCCGTTGCTGATCGCCAGCAACTTGAACTGCCGCTGCTCCGCAGCCGTCAGGTAGTAACCGCAGCGGATCATCTCCTCCTCGCGAATCTTCTTTCCGGCGATGGGGTCCTTTTTCTGACCCTGCCGCAGCAGCTTGCGAAAATCGGGCCCGGCTGCCGGGGACGGCTTTGTCGGTTCCTGCATCTGTGGCGTAGCTTGCTGCCTGGTCCCTGACGTCTCGACCTTTGGTGGGATGAACAGGCTCGGCAGCGCTGGCGGCTGCGTGGAGATGGCCTTCATCATGCGGGCTTTCTTGTCGTCACCGGGTTTCGGCGCGGTTTCTTCACTCATGCCGCGTTCCTTGTGGCTTCGATGAAGGTTTGCAGAAGGTCGTCAAAGACCCCTTCGCTCTCGGCAACCGCCTTCGCGTCAGGCAGCTCGGGGCTGTAAAGGGTCTGCCCGGTCTGAAGGTCGCGGTAGGCAACGCGATTGTGCAGGACGTGTTCTGCAATGGGCGTGCCGTTGGCCTGGATGATGGCGCGCAGTTCGGTCAGAGCTCGCGCCCTGCCATCGATGATGGTCTGCTTGGTCAGCACGAATATCGCTGGCAACGGTCTCCCCCGGCTCTCGACCGCCAGTGGGATGTAGTGGTCGGTGATCTGGATGGCGGCGGTCACATCGTCGAGGGCAAAATAGACCGGCACGACGACAATATCGGCGGCGAAGAGCCCGGCCATGAGGTTATCGTTTGTGGTGCCTTCCGTATCGATCAAGACGACCGAGCGTTCACCGTTGTGAGTGGCTGCCGCGCGGAGGATTTCCTGCGGGGTCATCGCGCTCACTATCTGGAGCGTGTCAGGACAATTGCCAGCGTCGCCCAGCATCTGGAACCAGCGATTCATGTTCTGCCGCCGATCGCCGTCGATAAGGGTGACCGAATAGCCCCGATGCAGCGCGACGGATGCGAGGGCGCGCAGCATCGTCGATTTGCCAGTGCCGCCCTTGGGGATCGCAGCGGATATGATCATGGGGGCCTCCTTCCGGCGTTGTCTCCTTGTTTCCATGTTAACATGGAAACAAGTCAACATGGAACAATATCACGGTCGAGACATGGTGACATAGTCAACGGGGAAGACTGGTTTGGCAACCCAGGCGCGCACCAATAAGGGCTCGTTCACGGTGCGGTTTTTGCGCAGCTGCTATCTGCAGCGAAGGAATAGGTCCGGTGGCCCATCGACTGCGCATTTCCGACTACGCATTTCCGACTACGCATCAGAGGGCGGATGTTTCCATGTTAACATGGAAACAAGTCCTCAACGCATCATAGACACACTACATCAAGTCACGATGGAAACACATCGCGACCGGCCCGCTGCGGTTGACAACTGGGCTGGTGAGAAAGGAACGTCGGCTTTGTCCTTTTCCATCTCCTCTGGCAGGATAGCCTATTTTGTGATACACACAAAATAGGCGGCGCGGCCCTGTCGGGCCTTAGCGCCCGCAAGCGGGCTTGAGAGATGGATGCAGGCGCCCAGAAAGCAGCGGTACAGAACGCGTCACGACGCTACGGCGAGGTGACGCACATCCGGTTTTCGGCTGACGAGCTGGCCAACCTTAAAGCCATTGCGGAGCGAGACGGCGTTACCGTCAGCGAGGTCGTCCGGCGTCTGGTGCGGGCAGAGGTCGGGCATCTGCCTATCGCATCAGAGGCGTTGCGGCCGGCGATCGTGGACATGACCGATCAGCTGCGGCGCGTTGGCATCAATTTCAATCAGGCCGTGCGCGCCATGAACGACGGCCGTGTTGCCCACGATGAGGATCTTGAACAGGCGCTGGTCGCCGTGGGCAACCTGGTGCGGCAGTTTCGCGAGGAACTGAAGGCGATGACTGGCGGGTCACGCAAGGCGAGGGAGGCCAGGCCATGAGCGGTCGTCTTGCTGGCTACGCGGCCGAAATCGAACGCTATCTGCGGGGCGAGTCCGGCGTGAAGCGTGAGGAGCTCGACGACGACAAGTCCGTGACGGGCGTCCGACGCGCGGCCGGTGAATTCCAGGTGATGAAGAGTTATGAGCGGACCGGTGGCGGCGGACGCCTCGGGCAAGGAGGCGGCTCGACGGCAGGTGGCGGCAGGAGCGCCCATTGTTCGTCGCCGGGAGGATTGGGGGCGGCGGGGAGCTCCATGTCCAGCAGGGCACCGAAGTCCACTGCTGCTGCGAGTTCGCCCAAGGCCGCTAGCGCGCCGATCATGATCTATGGCGTCACGCTCGCCGGTTTCCGGCCGGAAGAGGAGGAGGAAGACTGGAAGCGGCGCGGCGGCGGTGGTCGTGGTGCTGTTCGTCCGAGCGGTACGGCACGAGCGGCGCGGACGGGCTATCAGGCGCGGGCCGTGGCGGCACGGGCAGGCTATGCGGCGGGCGCGCAGCCTGCCGTGTTCAAGGTCATGCCCAATCCGCCATCGACCAAGGAAGCTGCCGCCCGGCTGCTCAATTACATCGGGAAGCGCGAGGACGAAAAAGGCGAGAAACACGACATCGAGATTTTCGACGAGGACGGGCAGGTGCTTGCGACAGGTGCCGCAAGAAAGGCGTTCCTGGAATCGTTTTGCGAGACGTTCGAACCGCCCTTGGAAAACACCAATTTTATCGAGGTTCGCTTCGATCTCGCTAGCGAGGTCACCGATGCCGCCTTGAGCGAGGCGCTGAGCAAGGCCTTCGGGGCAAAACCGTTCATCTATGCGCAGGATGGACAGACGGTGGAGGTTTACGCGCATACCGATGAGCGGGCCGGACCGCTTGCCAAGGTGCTCGCCGGCGGTCGGGAAAAAAATTCGCGCAGCAAGGCGCTCGACAAGATCGAAGCGCGCCTGTCTGAAGCCATGGGCGAGGCGGGGGTGGTCGCCAAGGCAGAGGTAACGGCGGCCGTGAGCCGTGAACCCAAAGCGAAATATTTCCTGCAGAAGTTCATCCGCACCCACAGCCACATCCGCCACGCAAATGGCGAGCCTGTGCCTGCTGTGAAAAGCTCCACCAAGGCGGCGGCTTCGATCTATGAACAATGGCGCCCGCAGTTTTCGGGGCGTGAGCGGCGCAATGCCTATCACCTGCTTTTCTCGGCAAGAGCCGGCACCGATGCCAACGCCGTCATGGCTGCGGCGCGCGCCGTGCTCGAGGAGCGAGCGCCAGGATACAAGTTCGTCCTGGCGCATCACAAGGACACCAAGCACGTCCATATCCATGCGATGGTGCAGGCACGCTCTGCCGACGGCGAGCGCCTCAAATTCAACAAGCCAGATCTGGTGGCCTGGCGCGAGGCCTTTGCTGAAAAGGCACGCGAGAACGGCATTGCGATGGTGGCGACGCGGCGCATGGACCATGCGATGACGCGTCCGTTCACGAAGGAGCATGCCGGAGCCTACAGCCGCGCCCAGAGCGATCCGCGCTACCAGGTCAGCGCCAGGACGATCGAGCGGGTGGAGGCCAAGCGGCAACGCCGTTTGGATGGGCAATCCCTTGTCGTGAACGGCGATGCTATCGCTGCCGCATGGCAAAAGACTGTGACGACGATGCGGGCCGCGGGCGTAGTCGGTCAGGCTCTCACGGCAGCGGAGTCGATCGGCAACAATTTTCTGCAGTTCCGTCGCGACCGGACAGGGGAGGGGCAGCCAGGTCCTGCCGCGGGTCGCGGAGCTGATCAATCGGGGCAAAAGTCTTTCCTGTCCCATCCCGGTATGAGAGAATTGAATGCACTGCTAGGAGATTTGAACATGGCGCAAACCCCCTTGGAAATGCGGCGTCAGATGGCCCGCGTCAATCAGGCTCTGGACAACATGCGCGAGACGCTGCCGCCGGCCCATCAAGGACAGTTCGAACAGTATCGTGAAGAGGTGAACGACAAGATGCACGACCGTCTCGCGCGGCTACAATTCGAGCGGCAGCAGCAGCGTCGTGGTGGTGGCGGTGGCGAGCCGATCCCCGAGCGCGAGCCGCGAGGGCGAGACCTTCCAACTCGAGACGATCCCCGCGAGCCGGAGCAGCCGCGCACCGGCGCCGAGCAGGAGAAGGTGGCAGCCAAGCAGAAGGACGCCAACAAACAGAAGGCACGGCAGTCGGAAGAGCAGGACCGCAAGACCCAGCGCTCAAATGATAACGATTACGAGCGCTGAGCCGAGCTCACTGCCGCCTGCGGCTAAAGAGACCGAGAGTGTTAGTGACCTCATGTGCCGAGGCCCATTTGGCGCCTACGAGATTCAGGATGATGGCCACGCAGATCTCACGCCGCGCATGATCTTGAAATCTGCTTTGTGCCGCATTGCAGGATGGACCGAAGCTAAGGCTGTGACAGGCTGGTTTTCAGGTCCGTCCAGGTAACCGCAGCGCCATTGGATCGATCGGTGACGGGCTCGAAGCCCGGTCGTAAGTTTGCTGATGGGTTAGGGTCCGGACTCATAACCGTCGGTCGACTGCGCTGGCGGCTCTGGTTGCCGTTAATCGCGGGGCGCTGAGCGGGGCTCGATAGGATCAACCGAACCTGCGATACTCAAGGCAATCTGTTGGAGTGATGATGCGCATCGTAACCCGTCTCACTGATCGGCTTAAACTGCAGCATCCGATCATCAGCGCGCCGATGGCATTCGCATCGGGCGGGGAACTCGCAGGTGCGGTCAGTTCAGCCGGAGGGCTTGGTCTTATCGGCGGCGGCTATGGCGACGCTGATTGGCTGACGCGAGAGTTCGAGCGATCTGGCAACCGACCTGTCGGCTGCGGCTTCATAACTTGGTCACTCGCCAGGAACCCGCGCCTGCTCGATAAGGCCTTGGAGCGGCGACCAAGTGCGATTTTCCTATCCTTTGGCGACCCGGCGCCTTTTTCGCCGGCGATACGGGCCGCCGGGGTCCCCTTGATCTGCCAGGTCCAGAGCCTCGACGACGCGCGCCGCGCTCTTGATGCCGGAGCCGACATTGTCGTCGCCCAAGGCGCGGAAGCCGGCGGTCACGGTGAGAAGCGAGCGACATTCACATTTGTTCCGGAGGTCGCGAACTTGGTACGGCGACGGGCGCCGGACACGCTCATCTGCGCGGCCGGTGGCATCGCCGATGGTCGTGGGCTTGCAGCGGCGCTGATGCTTGGCGCTGATGGCGTCGTGATGGGATCACGTTTCTGGGCCTCGTTGGAGGCTCTCGTTCATCCAAATCTGCACCAGGCTGCCCTTGCCGCGACCGGAGACGACACGGTTCGAACCTCGGTGATGGACCTAGCGCGCCGCCTGGATTGGCCATCGCGGTTTTCACTGCGCGTTCGGAAGAATGCTTTTACGGAAGCCTGGCACGGCAATGAGGCCCATCTCCTCGCCGACATTGACGCGCAGTCCGCTGCCTACCGGGAAGCGTGGGCAAGCGGCGATCCCACAATAGCCGCGATCATGATTGGTGAGGCCGCCGGCCTCATCCACGACATCGAGCCGGCGAGTGACATACTCCTTCGCACCGTTTCTGAAGCGATCACCCTGCTTCAGGGCGCAAGTTCGCTTCTGTTTGTCGAGGACAACTGTCACAGCCAGTAACTGACCGTAGCGGCTAGGCAGACGGCAGCGAGGAAGTTCGTGGCCGATCGATCGTATCTGGTGGCGATGCGGCGGAAATCCTTGAGCCGTCCGAACATGCGCTCGATGGCGTTGCGATCACGGTAGAGGAACGGGGAGAAGCAGTTCTTCCAGCGCCGGTTGGCTTCGGCGGAATGTTCGGCATCGCCCCTTTAGCCTAGACCTGTGGCGAATGGCATTGGTATCATAGCCCTTGTCGGCGTGCAGGATCGGGCTCTTGGGCATCTGCTCCAGAAGCAAATCTCCGGCGCTGCAATCGGCGACCTGGCCACCGGTCAAGAGGAAAGCGATCGGGCGGCACAGGCCATCGGTCAGGGCGTGGATCTTCGTGGTTCGCCCACCGCGCGACCGGCCGATCGCCTGATTTTGCTCCCCCCTTTGCCGCCAGAAGCGCAGCGATGCGCCTTCACGGCCGAAGAGTCGATCAGGACCTCAGCCGGAGGACCGCCAGCCGAGGCCAGGGCGTGGAAGATGTCGACCCAAACGCCTTTGGCAGCCCATCGGACAAAGCTATTGTAGAGCGTCTTTCTCGGCCCGTAGACTTGCGGGGCATCGACCCAGCGGCCGCCGGACTTGAGGACATGGACGATGCCGCTAATCGCTCGGCGGTCATCGACTCTTGGCTTGCCGCGCGTGTCGGTTGGCAGCAGCGCCTGCGGCCGCGAAACCTGCTCCTCCGTCAGCCAGAAATAATCGCGATTCATTTGTGGCCTCCCTTTGGAGACCGTGACTCATAAAACCACCGTCAGTGGAATCCCTTTATGGGTCCGGATCCTAGCCTGAAAAATTCATGGGGGTTGGTGGATGTGGCGCAAGCCGTTGAAATGACGTAGGATTTGGTTGCCTAAGCCGATCCGAACCATTTCCCGGAGACCACACCCACCATGAACGATCTTGCGCTGCCGCTGAGCGGTTTGTCATCAGTCGGCGGCAAGTCCGTCGTCGCCCGTTTCGACGGCGGCATGCTGTCGTCCAACAGCGGCG
>NZ_JAMYRR010000048.1:0-18542 GCF_040321535.1 Mesorhizobium sp. M0340
AAACGGGGACAAACCCGTTTTCATTAAGGCGGGTTGGCGGCCCTCTTTAATGTGTTTTTCGCACTCTTCGCGCTATGCGCCCCCCCTACCCTTGTTGGTTGGGGCGGCCGGCGCTACGCCGCCCGCCGGTACTCAACGCTTACTTCAGTTCAACCTTGGCGCCGGCTGCTTCCAGCTGGGCCTTGAACTTGTCCGCGTCGGCCTTGGAAACGCCTTCCTTGACCGGCTTCGGAGCCGCCTCGACCAGGTCCTTGGCTTCCTTGAGGCCAAGACCGGTGATGGCGCGAACTTCCTTGATGACGTTGATCTTCTGAGCGCCTGCCTCGGTGAGGACGACGTCGAATTCCGTCTTTTCCTCGACAGGAGCAGCAGCGGCCGCAGCGCCGCCGGCAGCGGCAACCGCCACCGGAGCAGCGGCGGAAACGCCCCACTTTTCTTCAAGAAGCTTCGACAGCTCGGCCGCCTCGAGGACGGTCAGCTTCGAAAGGTCGTCTACGATCTTTGCCAGATCAGCCATTGCAATGTTCCTTCATAAGGTTCGAACGTGTGTTTGTGATAGCGAGGAACGGCCTCATGCCGCCTCGTCCTTCCGGGCGTAAGCGCCGATGACGCGCGCGACCGAGGCCGCAGGCGCATTGACGATCTGGGCGATCCGGGTTGCCGGCGTGGCGATCATGCCAACCAGCCTGGCGCGCAGCTCATCGAGCGACGGAAGTGTGGCGAGTGCCTTCACACCGTCGGCGTTGAGCGAGGTGGTGCCCATTGCGCCACCGAGAATGACGAGCTTGTCATTTCCCTTGGCGAAATCGGACGCGACCTTCGGCGCCGCAATCGGATCCTCCGAATAGGCGATCAGCGTCTGTCCCTTGAACAGCTCGATGATCGATGCGGAGTCCGTGCCCTGAAGAGCGATTTTGGCGAGACGGTTCTTCGCGACTTTGACGGTGCCACCGGCGGCGCGCATTTTCGACCGAAGGTCGTTCATTTGCGCGACGGTGATACCGGCGTAGTGGGCCACGACGACTGAACCAGCGCTTGAAAACGCATCATTCAGGCCCGTGACGAGTTCGCGTTTTTCCGCTCTGTCCACTGCCTATCTCCAGTTGACCCCTGCCCTCTACGAAGGACAGGCGTCGGGTTGCCTTTTGCCGGCCGGGCCATCCAGTAACGGATCTCCCGAACGACGCTCGAGGATCCTGCCCCCTTTCGCCACACCTGCCGGCAAGCCGGACGGTGCGCAGACAAAAGGCAAACACGGTTCGAACCTTTCATTGGAGCTTTCGCTCCGTTGTCCGGTCTTCACCCGTCTCATGCAGGCCCACATGAATTAAGGCCCACATCACCTAAGGCTTGGGGGCCGCCTGCAATCTCGGACAGGATGTCCGGAAGCCTTTCGACTTCCGGTACCGGGCCACCGACAGGTCGGAGGCCCGGAATTCTTTCACGGATCAGCGTTTTAGCGGCCGATCCAATTGTTCGTATCAGGACGCTGCGAGCGTCGAGACATCGAGCTTGAGGCCCGGGCCCATCGTCGAGGTGACCGACACCTTCTTGACGTAGTTGCCCTTGGCCCCAGCCGGCTTTGCCCTGGTCACCGCGTCTGCGAAGGCGCGGACGTTTTCTTCCAGCGCCTTGACGTCGAATGACACCTTGCCGACGCCGGCATGAACGATGCCGGCCTTCTCGACGCGGAACTCGACGGCGCCGCCTTTCGATGCCTTGACAGCGGCGGCAACGTCAGTGGTGACGGTGCCGACCTTCGGGTTCGGCATCATGCCGCGCGGGCCGAGCACCTTGCCGAGACGGCCGACCAGCGGCATCATGTCCGGCGTGGCGATGCAGCGGTCAAAGTCGATCGTGCCCTTCTGGACGATGTCGACCAAGTCCTCGGCTCCGACGATGTCGGCGCCGGCAGCCTTGGCCTCCTCGGCCTTGTCGCCGCGCGCGAACACGGCGACGCGAACGCTGCGGCCGGTGCCGTTCGGCAGATTGACCACGCCGCGGACCATCTGGTCGGCATGGCGGGGATCGACGCCGAGGTTCATCGCGACTTCGACGGTCTCATCGAACTTCACCGAGGAGCGATCCTTGAGCAGTTTCAGCGCCTCACCCAAAGCGTAAGCCTTGTTGGGGTCGATGCCTTCGCGGGTCTTCGATACACGCTTTGCAATCTTTGCCATGATCTCAGCCCACCACTTCCAGACCCATCGAGCGGGCGGAGCCCTCGACCATGCGCATGGCCGCCTCGACGTCGTTTGCGTTCAGATCCTTCATCTTCTGCTCGGCGATTGCGCGCACCTTGTCGCGGCCGATCGTACCGGCCTTGAGCTTGCCCGGCTCCTTGGAACCCGACTTCAGGTTGGCGGCCTTCTTCAGGAAATAGCTCACCGGCGGCGTCTTCATGACAAAGGTGAACGACTTGTCCTGGTAGTAGGTGATGACGACCGGAACCGGCGAACCCTTTTCCATTTCCTGGGTCTGCGCGTTGAACGCCTTGCAGAACTCCATGATGTTGATGCCACGCTGACCAAGCGCCGGGCCGATCGGGGGCGACGGCGTGGCCGATCCCGCGGAAACCTGGAGCTTGAGCTGGCCTGCAATTTTCTTAGCCATCTCTCTTCCTGCCTTTTCTCATGCCGGTCTTGCCGGCGGTTGCAGTCTGGTGGTGCGGTCCGCGCGGCCGGCTAAAGCCGCATTCGCCTCCCACCCGTTTTGGCCGCGCGATCTCCGCGCCGCCTTCCCTGCCGCCGAAACCGGTGCAGGGATTTCGGATCAGCCCTTCTCGACCTGTCCGAATTCCAGATCGACCGGCACAGCGCGCCCGAAGATCGAAACTTCCACCTTGAGCCGCGCCCGTTCCTCGTCCACTTCCTGGACGAAACCGTTGAAGGACGCGAATGGTCCATCCGAAACGCGGATAGCTTCGCCGATCTCGAACGTCACCGACGGCTTCGGCCGCTCGACGCCCTCCTGAACCTGGTTCAGGATACGCTGGGCCTCGGCTTCGGTGATCGGCACCGGCTTGGAGTCGCCCAGGAAACCGGTAACCTTCGGCGTGTTCTTGACGAGCGAGAACACGGCGTCGGTCAGATTGGCCTTCAGCAGCACATAGCCCGGAAAGAACTTGCGCTCGGCATCGACCTTGCGGCCGCGGCGGATCTCGACGACCTTCTCGGTCGGCACCACGATCTGCTCGATGTCGGCGGACAGGCCCTTCTGCTTGGCCTTGTTCTCAATGTCCTCGGCGACCTTCTTTTCAAAGTTCGAGTAGGCGTGGACGATGTACCACCGCGCGGTCATTTCAAGACTTCTCCGTAATCGCCGGACTTACTGTCCGAGGCCGAGGATTTTTTCGACCGCAAAGCCCATGGCCACGTCTGCGGTAAAGAAAAAGATCATCGCGATGACCGCGAACACAAGCACCATCACCGTTGAGATCATCGTTTCGCGCCGCGACGGCCAAGTGACCTTGGCGGTCTCCGCGCGAACCTGCTGGAGAAAGGTGAAGGGATTTGTGGTTTTCGAAGCCATATGCCGCTCTGTCTGCAAGACCCGTTGGCCGGGCCTCCTGGATGATCCCGCTGGCCGGGACGTGCCGCCTGAGCGTGCGTTCGCGCCGAATCAGCGCAATCATTTCGCCCATGCAAATCAGACGCGTAAAGCCGGCTTCCCAGCTCCACGCGTCGCGTGTCTGTCTCGTCTACATAAAACCGATTCTTGATCCACGCAAGTGGCAAGTGTCCGCTTTATGGCCAAACGCCGCCTCGGAACCATCCAGTCGTCCCGTCCCGGCTATGCGGCCCTTATGCCGCAACTTGTGCTATATGGCAAGTCACAAGCCGATTTTCAAAGGCCGCACTGCAAAAGAATCGTTTTTAGGTATCCATTCAAAGAATGGCACGGGCAGCAGGGCTCGAACCTACGACCTGCGGTTTTGGAGACCGCCGCTCTACCAACTGAGCTATGCCCGTATGCGCATGTCGGCGCAGCAGGCGCTTCCTAAAAGCTTCCGCGCGCTCTGTAAAGAGCGACGTGCGCTGCCCAGCCTTCATCTGCTGAAGTCCAGGCGTCCTCCCGGCCATTTCCCGTCGATTCTCTGGTTGCTGACGATCAAGCCGACCCAGGGACGCACGATTTTCGGGTCGGTCAGATTGACATATTTTCCAACCAGCCCTTTCGCACCCTCGCGCCGCGCATCGATCAGCCCTTTGCGCACGCCATGATGCCAATCGAACAATAGGTAAACTCTCTCTCCCGCTGTCTTCACCTCGCCCCGGCCGGACTTCCATTTATCCTTGGCATCGCCCGGAATCGTGGGATCGGCACCGCCGTTCCACCGGCTGGACCAGCTGCCGTCGATCGTGTCGTTGCCGTCACTTTCGGTGCCCCACATTTCGGCGTTTTCATCACTTGCAGTTCCCTCCAGTTTCACGCCGGCGGCGAACGCCGAGACCTCCTCGTCGTCGGGAGTGGGGACGTCCATGACGCCAAATGGATTTCGAGTTCCGCGACCGCTGTCAAAGGCGCTGTCTGAACTTTTCTTGCGTTCCGATCTCATCGCAAGCCTCCGGTTCTCAGTGTGGCCCCGCCAGTCGACGGCGACTTCAAACCGTTAGCCTGGAGGACCGAAACCTCCATAGCCACCCGTTTCCTGGCCGGCGGGGTTTTCGACCGATTCGTGCCCGGTCAGTCTCCCGAAGGCGGCTTGTAGGGGCCGCCCGGCACCCCCCAACCCCAGGTCGGCATTGGTTCGCTCTCGGGATCGCAGGTCGGGCCCTTGTTGGAGTTCATCTTGGCCAGCCGCGATCCCCATTCGACATAGCCCATGAAGGCCGAGCGGAATTCGGGATCGTCAGGCAACCCGATCTCGTCGGCGGCGTCGGCGAGAAGATTGATCCAGCGCCGGCGCTGCTCCTCGGTCAGATGCTTGCCGAGATGATGCATCACCATCTCGCGATGGCCGCCATGTTTTTCGCTGTAGGTTTTCGGTCCGCCAAAGACTTCGCCGATGAAAGCCGCCACGTGAGCGGGATGGTCCGGCGACATGTGCTTGAACACCGGCCCGACGATGGGGTCCCGAGCGACTTTGTCGTAGAAGGTCTGGGTAAGGCGGTTCAGCGCTTCGGAGCCGCCGGCCCATTCGAACAATGTCGGGACATCCTGGCTCATTCGCTATCCCCCTATGCTGGTCTTCGCTGGACGATAGCGGAAATATCGAGCGCCGCTCAACCTGCCTCGATGGCCAGTCGGCCCGGCTATCATGCCTGCCTTACGATTTGACCGGCCTATGATTTCACGGGCGTGGTGGCCTGAGCCTTGGCGCCCGAGATCTCGCGGCAGTTCTCCGGCCTTGGCTCCGATCTGCAGATGCCAGGCCCGGTCAATTCGTCCGCGGACCCAGGCCCGGTCGTCAGCCCGACTTTCAGCATCATCTCTGGTTCAAGGTGCCGGTAGCGCGAGTACTGCGCCGATTGCATCGCCGAAAACATGCCGGGTCCAACAGTCATGTCCTCGAGATAGGCCTTGACCCGCTGCTCGAAGCCCATCGAATGCACGCTCAACTGTGCACGCGGGCCGACCAGGCGTTTGACACCGCCGGCGAGCATGATCGGGCAGGCCGAGCCGCACTCGCCGCCGGCATCGACCGTCAGTCCGTTGTAGACGCCGTCTTCGGCCGTGCAGTCGGCCTGCCGCGGCTCGCAGCCAATGAAATCCGTCCGCGCCACGGCGACGTCGAGTTTACGTTCGCGGATCAGCCTTCCGGCCGCCAAAGCACCGAGCACGTCGCCACCCGGCGAACTGACTACGATGGGCAGGCGCCGGTCGCCGACGCTATCAAGCAGTTGGCGCAATTTTTCGGCCGTGTCAGCGGTAATCGTGCCTTCGGCCGAGATCCATTCCGGGCAATTGGGATTGCATAGCGGGTTGCTGCCGCGGACCAGGACGAAGCGCATGTCAGCGACCTCCTTCGCCGGCGGGGTTTCGAGCCCCAGAGGTGCAGGCTCGGCGCTCGCCACCACTTGCCCGGCCGGCTTCGCGATATTCGCCGGCGCCGGCACTTCCCTGCAACTCGCCGGCAACGGATCGGATTTGCACAGGGTTGGCGCGGTCAGCAGGTCGACGGCATCCAGACTGGTGACGAGATTCATTTGCAGCATATCGTAGGGAATCAGTTGCTGGATGCCGCTGGCCGGCGTGCTTTTCATAGTCTCAAGCACGCCCAGGCCGACGCCCATCTCCTTCAGATAGGCCGCCAGCTTCCGCTCCAGCGGTTTGTTCATTTCGTAGGTCTTGTAGCTGCCCGCGTTCTTCCGGCTGACGACCCTGGTACTGAGTATCTTCTTCTTGCCTTTCACCATACGGTAGGTGGTGCGGTACAGCAGTTTCGTCCGGATATAGGTCGTGGTGATCTGATGGACGCCGAGAAAGGCCCACTCCCCGACCACGCGCCGGATGCCACCGGAAAACATCAACGGGCAGGCGGAATTGCAGATGGCGCCGTTGCCATAGGCATCGCCGAAATAACGGGCGCCTTTGCCGTCGTTTTCCTTGCAGTTCTTCATATCTGGCAGGCAGCCGGCGAAGCGGGTTTTGCCGACCGCGATATCGAGCTTGTTCTTGCGGATCAGGCGGCCAAGTGTCAGCGCCGCTTCGACATTGCCGCCGGGGGAATCGACGACGATCGGCAGCTTTCGGGCGCCAAGCGCCTTAAGCGTGCGCTTGAAAAGGGCCGGCGTGCCGGCTTCAATCGAGCCTTCCGCCGATATCCATTCCGGACAGGTCGGCTCGCAGCCCGGCGCGCTGCTGCGGACGACGACGAACCGCATCGTCGGGCCGAAATCCGGCGTGGATTTTTCCGGCGTGGATTTTTTTGCATCCGCCGCGAAGGCAGCGTGGCCCATGGCAAGCAACGACACAAGGCAGATCAGGCCTAGCGTCCACCATGCCTGGCTATGCAAACGGCGCCATGGAACCATTTGGGCAGCCCCCTCGATGCAACCTATACTAGTTATGGCAGAGGCGCTTGCAACAGGATTTAAGGCAATGCGGTTAATCCATTGCCGGAATATCAGAATCAAAAAGGGCGGCCCGAAGACCGCCCTTTCGCATCCGATCTCAACCGGCAGCGTGACGATTACTCTTTGATGGTGACGACGATGCCGGCACCGACGGTGCGGCCGCCTTCACGGATGGCGAAGCGCAGCTTCTCTTCCATGGCGATCGGCACGATCAGCTCGACATCGACGGTGATGTTGTCGCCCGGCATCACCATCTCGGTGCCTTCCGGCAGCGACACGATGCCGGTCACGTCCGTCGTGCGGAAGTAGAACTGCGGACGGTAGTTGGTGAAGAACGGCGTGTGGCGGCCGCCCTCGTCCTTGGTCAGGATGTAGGCTTCGGCAACAAACTTCTTGTGCGGCTTGACGGTGCCGGGCTTGGCCAGGACCTGGCCGCGCTCGACGCCTTCACGGTCGACACCGCGCAACAGCGCGCCGATGTTGTCGCCCGCCTGACCCTGGTCGAGCAGCTTGCGGAACATCTCGACGCCCGTGCAGGTCGTCTTGGTGGTCGGACGGATGCCGACGATCTCCAGCTCCTCGCCGACCTTGACGACGCCGCGCTCGACGCGGCCGGTCACCACCGTGCCACGGCCCGAGATCGAGAACACGTCCTCGATCGGCATCAGGAACGGCTTGTCGAGCGGACGAACCGGCGTCGGAATGTAGGCATCGACCGCAGCCATCAGCTCGCGGATGGCGTCCTCGCCGATCTTCTTGTCGGAATCTTCAAGGGCGGCAAGCGCCGAACCCTTGACGATCGGAATGTCGTCGCCGGGGAACTCGTTCTTGGTCAAAAGCTCGCGCACCTCGAGTTCGACCAGCTCGAGCAGCTCGGCGTCGTCGACCTGGTCGACCTTGTTCAAAAACACCACGATCGAGGGCACGCCGACCTGGCGGGCCAAAAGGATGTGCTCGCGGGTCTGTGGCATCGGACCGTCGGCGGCCGACACCACCAGGATCGCGCCGTCCATCTGCGCGGCACCGGTGATCATGTTCTTCACATAATCGGCGTGGCCGGGGCAATCGACATGGGCATAGTGGCGGTTAGCGGTCTCGTATTCGACATGCGCCGTCGAAATGGTGATGCCGCGTGCCTTCTCTTCGGGCGCCGCATCGATCTGGTCGTAGCGCTTGTATTCGCCAAAATACTTGGTGATCGCCGCCGTCAGCGACGTCTTGCCATGGTCGACGTGACCAATCGTGCCAATGTTCACATGAGGCTTAGTGCGCTCGAATTTACCTTTTGCCATAGTCTCTTTCCTTGGACGGCCTGGGGACGGCCTGGACCTTCAGTTCAGTCGAATGCGGGGCGATTAGCGACTAAGGCCGAAAAACACAAGTGCCTTGTCGCCGAGCGCGCTCGCCCGCCCGAACGCGTGATCCGGTTTCGGAGAATGTGGCGCGGATATAAGAACGAACAAGGGCAAATGGAATGGTTACGGCGGCGGCTGACGGCTTTGACGGATTTACAGCCGGATCTGGCCCATTGCCGCTTTGGCGCCGGTCTGATTTCGTGGGCCGATGCATTTCATCCCGACTGCCTTACGAGGCCCGCTGTTCATGGTCGTTTCGACCGGGTCCTACATCGTCAACGACACGATGATGAAGCTCGCAACCGCGGGACTGCCGCCCTATGAGGTGCTGTTCCTGCGCGGCGCTGCGGCAACGTTGTGGGGCATTCCGCTGCTGTTCATGCTGGGCTATGGCAAGCAGATCCCGCTGATCCTCGATGCGACGGTTTTGCGCAGGAACCTGCTCGAACTGGGTGCGATCCTTTGCTACGTGGTGGCGCTCGCCAACATGCAGATCGCCGACTCCACCGCGCTCGGACAGATCACGCCCTTGCTGATGCTGGTCGGCTCCTCGATGCTGTTTGGCGAACGGATCGGCGGGGTTCGCCTGGCGCTGATCGGGCTCGGCTTTGTCGGCGCGGTGATGGTGGCACAACCGACGATGCAGGGGATTTCGGTTTACGCCCTGCTGGCGCTCGGCAATGCAGCCCTGTCCGCGGCGCGCGATCTGGCCGGGCGCAAGGTCGCTGCCGACGTGCCGGGAATGGTCGTGGCTATTTCCGCAGTGATTGTGGTGCTCGCCGGCGCCGGCGTTGCGCACCTGGTTTCCGAGCAGTGGGTGGTGCCTGAAACCCGTCACCTGCTGCTGATGGGCGCCGCCGGACTGTTCCTGATCTTCGGCCACTTCTTCATTTTCATGGCCTATCGTGTCGGGCCGACCAGCGTAGTGGCGCCGTTCTACTATTGCTTTACCGTCTGGGCGGTGATTTCAGGCCTGGTGGTTTTCCGGCAGCTCCCGAATGCGCTGGCCATCTGCGGCATCCTGCTGGTCGTGGCCAGCGGGTTGACCATCGTCTCGCTCGACGAGCGCAAGCGCCGGCTAACCGTCGTCGCCTAGAGCTGGAAACGGCGTAGGGACAATCGCCTGAGTGGAGAAGCGTATGGCAAGCCCGGAGAACGGAAACAACCAGAATGCAAGCAACCGCATGCTCGCCGGAAAATGCCTGTGCGGCGCCGTTCAGTACGCGGTGGCGGACGCGTTCGTCTATGCCGCGAACTGCCACTGCTCGAACTGCCGGCGCACCACCGGTTCGGCCTTCAAGCCGTTCGCCGGCATCGAGCGGGACAGGCTGAGCCTGGCGAGGGGCGAGGACAATCTCATGATCTTCGGCGACGAAACCGGCCATGACGCGCACTGCAAGACTTGCGGCTCGTTGCTCTATTCGGTGGTCCGCGACGGTGCCTTCGTGCATGTCGCCATGGGAAGCCTCGTCGGCGAGCCAACCATCCGCCCGACGCAGCACATCTTCGTCGACTCCAAGGCGAAGTGGTTCACGATCACTGACGATCTGCCGCAATACAGAGAACACGCGGTCGCCGAAGATGCCGGCGAATAGCAGACCGTTAGAAACGCTCAACCAAACTATCGTTTTGTTTTCGCGTCCGCCGCCAAGGAAACTATACTGGGCTCCGTCACTGAACTTATGTCGCGGAAATTTCTGTGGCATTGCCGCCCGACTGGTTGCCCAATGTTGCGATGAAGCGCGTCGTTTGCCATTGGACGGCAGGCTCGTATTCGGCCGGCGACACCGATAGGGATGCGTATCACATACTGGTCGAGGGGAATGGCCGTTTGGTCAGGGGCCGGCCGTCGATCGCGCTCAATTCGGGTCGGGTAAAACCGGGATATGCCGCGCACACGCTCAACTGCAATGGCGGCTCGATCGGGGTTTCGCTCTGCTGCATGGCCGGGGCGGAGGAAAGGCCGTTCGATGCCGGCCGCTATCCGATGACCAGGGCACAGTGGAACGCGATGACCGCGGTTGTCGCCGAACTCTGCAAATATTACCGCATCAAGGTCACGCCCAAAACGGTGCTGTCGCATGCCGAAGTCGAGAGCAATCTGGGCATCGAGCAGCGCGGAAAAATGGGATTTCACCCGGCTGCCCTTCGATCCGACGATCAGCGGCGCAAGCGCCTGTGGCGAGCGGCTGCGTCGCGACGTGACGGCGGCAATGGGCGAGATGCCCAATCTGCCGGTGAGGATTGGGCGCGATGCCGTATGGCAGCGATTGCTGGAGGAACTATGGCCGATCATGGTGAGAGGGCTGGAAGCCGGCCTCAACACGCTGATCCGCCAGATCCTCAAAAGGATTAGATAGGCGCTCGGCATTCGGGTGAATGCCGGCGCAACTGCCGATCTGCCCGTTTCTAAAGAGCCCGCCTGCCGGTAAACTGGTGATAAGCCCACAGGACAACTATCGCGCCTATCACGGCCACTATCAGACTATAGATGTTCAGCCCCGTAACGCCCGACGCACCAAAGGCGCTGAAGATCAGCCCGCCGACGATAGCCCCGACAATCCCAAGCACGATATCGAGCACCAGGCCCTGCCCGCTTTTATTGACGATCTTGCTGCCTATGAAGCCGGCGATGACGCCGAGAATAATCCAGCTTAATATTGACATTTTTCCTCTCCGTTCCCCGCACCCGATTACTTCCACATTATTAAGCAAAGCTCAAGCCAACTTGAAAATCATGATTACGGAAAGCTCAAACCGGCTTGAAATTCGCCATGAATGCGTCATTGTCGGAGACGGACGGGCAATTTGACATGGAGATCCACAATGGGACTGTTTGACAATGCCGTTCCGGGCGGCAACGTCGCCAAGCCGCTGATGATCGCGCTCGGCGCACTTTTGGTGGGAAAAATGCTGAGCAGTGGAAGTTCCGCCCAGCCGGAGGCAGCGCAGAGCCCTGCCCCCGTCCCGCCTGATACAACCGCATCCGCCGACGGCGGACTGCTTGGCGGTCTGGGCGGCCTGCTCGACAAACTGAAGGACGCCGGCCACGGCAACGTCGCCAATTCGTGGGTCGGCACCGGTCAGAACCAGCCGATCAACCCCAACGATCTGGGCAGCGCTCTCGGGCCGCAAATCATTCAGGAGATCGCGCAAAGGACGGGCCTGAATCAGCAGGAATTGCTCCAGCAATTGTCCGCGGCCTTGCCGGGACTTGTCGACCAGCTGACGCCGAACGGGCAAGTGCCGCAGCAGAACCAGCTCGCGTCCATATTCAGCAAATTCGCGAGCTGACGCCTGTCGCCCAACGCCGCCTGCGGTTCGGGACAACGATATGCGTAAAACACAGATTAAGATGCGCGTCCTTCTGGACGCGCATTGAACGCTCTGAACTATCGGCAAGCGCTTCGCTTGGCGCCGCCTGCTTCGGGATCGTGCGCGAAGTGCGCCGTGGCCTGGGGAAATCTGGAGCGGGTAGCGGGAATCGAACCCGCATATTCAGCTTGGAAGGCTGCTGCTCTACCACTGAGCTATACCCGCGCCTTTCAGTCAAGCATCGGATCCGCTCCGACGCTCGCGCTGCGTTTCAGGGCTTCCGGGCCGGCAGTGGTGGAGAGGGTTGGATTTGAACCAACGTAGGCATAGCCAACGGATTTACAGTCCGTCCCCTTTAACCACTCGGGCACCTCTCCAGTCTGCCGCCGGAGCCATGCAACGAGGCATCGACGCGTCGCGGCCGCCAAAGCAGCCTTTCCGCGCAGCGCCTTATGGCGGGAGCGTCCAAAACTGTCAACCGCAACATCCCGGCAAAAAGCGCTGAATTTCACACCTCGCCCGACAAGCAGCTTGTGCGGCTGTATCCATGACCGGACGACACGGCTATAGAAGCCGGCCATGAGCAACGATAACAAATCCAAGACCCCGAAAGACACCCACTACGCCAAGCTGCGCCGTGCGCATCGCGACGAGAAGAGCGGCGGCGCGCCGGCGTTCAGGCCACGCCAGCCGGTGCCGCCCGGCGAGACCGCCGCGGACGGGCTGGTGCGGCTCTACGGGCTGCACACGGTGCGGGCGGCGCTCGACAATCCGCGCCGCAAGATCAAAAAAATGCTGGTGACGCGCAACGCTGCCGAGCGCCTGGCAATCGCCGATCTTGCCGCTTTGCCCTTCAAGGCGGAACTGGTCGAGCCGAAGGACATCGACAAGGTCACCGGCTCGGATGCCGTGCATCAGGGCGTGCTGATCGAGGCCGAGTCGCTAAAACCCAAGCGCCTCGATGCGCTTGGCGACACCAGGCTGGTGCTGGTGCTCGATCAGATCACCGATCCGCACAATGTCGGCGCAATCCTGCGCTCGGCGGTGGCTTTCGGCGCCGGCGCGCTGATCACCACGGCGCGCCACAGCCCACAGGAATCCGGCGTGCTGGCGAAGTCGGCTTCCGGCGCGCTGGAACACATCGACCAGATAGAGGTGAAGAACCTGGCCGATGCGCTCGGCCAACTGCACGAGGCCGGGTTTCAGACGATAGGGCTGGATTCGGACGGTCCGGCGGAGCTCGAAAAGAGTTTTTCGGGAGAAAAGATCGCATTGGTGCTCGGCGCCGAGGGCAAAGGCCTGCGCCAGAAGACGCGCGAAACGGTGACGACGCTTGCCCGGCTAGACATGCCCGGCGCCATCCGCTCGCTCAACGTGTCGAATGCCGCGGCGGTAAGCCTTTATGCGGCAAGGAAATTTTTGAAAGAGTGAATGGTGAGACTGCACGTAGGTCGTGACCAAACTCATTACCAACTACTCACTGCTACTTACTATTTACTGCTCACTACTCACTATTCACCCCACTTCACATCCCGCCATCCGCTCCAGCGCCCTGACCAGCGCCGAGTGATCTTCTTTGGCCCCGCCATTCGCCGCGCAGGAGTTGAACAGTTGCTGTGTCGTCGAGGTGTTGGGCAGCGCGACGCCGAGCGCCTTGGCGCCTTCGAGAGCGAGATTAAGATCCTTCTGGTGCAGTTCGATGCGGAAGCCGGGCGCGAAGCTGCGCTTTATCATGCGCTCGCCATGCACTTCGAGGATGCGCGAGGCGGCCAATCCGCCCATCAGCGCCTGCCGCACCTTGGCCGGATCGGCACCGGCTTTTGAAGCAAAGACAAGCGCTTCGGCGACGGCCTCGATGGTCAGCGCGACGACGATCTGATTGGCGACTTTGGTTGTCTGGCCGACGCCGTTCGGTCCGACCAAGGTGATGTTCTTGCCCATCTTTTCGAACACCGGCCTGGCGCGTTCGAAGGCCCTTTCCTCGCCGCCGACCATGATGGTCAGCGACGCCGCCTTGGCGCCGACCTCGCCG
Organism: Mesorhizobium sp. M0340; assembly: GCF_040321535.1. Taxonomy (NCBI): domain Bacteria; kingdom Pseudomonadati; phylum Pseudomonadota; class Alphaproteobacteria; order Hyphomicrobiales; family Phyllobacteriaceae; genus Mesorhizobium; species Mesorhizobium sp. M0340. The sequence continues at coordinate 13,722 of NZ_JAMYRR010000048.1, forward strand.
CCCGACACCGGCGCGTCGAGGTAGTCGCAGCCGACATCGTTGATCTTTTTTGCGAATTCCTTGGTCTCGATCGGCGAGATCGAGCTCATGTCGATGACCAGCTTGCCCCTTGTCAGCCCGGACGCGACGCCGTTTTCGCCGAACAGCACGTCGGCCACCTGCGGCGTATCCGGCACCATGGTGATAATGATGTCCGCCGTTTTGGCGACGGCGCTGTGGCCAGCGACGACCTTCAGACCCTTGGCGACGAGATCGGCCGGCGGCTTCGAGCGATGATCGCTGGCGACGACGGTGTAGCCCGCATCGAGCAGATGCCCCGCCATCGGCGCACCCATGATGCCGAGGCCGATAAAGCCGATGGTGTCCATGTCTTTCTCCGTTTCTTGTAAGGCGGCGATGCGTAGCGTCTACGCCGCCGCCTGCCCGGCCAACTCCCGAAACCAGCCCAGTCCGGCTTCCGTCCCACCCTTCGGCTTGTATTCGGCGCCAACCCAGCCGGAATAGCCGATGCGGTCGATGTGGCTGTACAGGAAGGGAAAATTGATCTCGCCCGTCCCCGGCTCATGACGGCCGGGATTGTCCGCAAGCTGGATATGCGCGATGCGGTTGAGGTTTGCCTCAATGGTACGGGCGAGATCCCCCTCCATGATCTGCATGTGATAGATGTCGTATTGCAGGAACAGATTCTTCGAGCCGACGCGGTCGATGAGCGCCAGGGCCTGGTCCGAGTAATTCAGGAAAAAGCCCGGAATGTCGCGGGTGTTGATCGGCTCGATCAGCAGCCTGATGCCGGCCTGCTCCAGCTTTTCCGCCGCGAATGCCAGGTTTTCGGCGAACACGTCTTCCAGCACGGAGCGATCGACGCTCTGCGGCGCGATGCCGGCGAGGCAATTGACCTGCTCGCAGCCGAGCGCGTGCGCATAGGTGACGACCTTGGCAATGCCTTGCCGGAACTCCGGGATGCGGTCCGGCAGGATCGCAATGCCGCGCTCGCCCTTGGCCCAGTCGCCGGCAGGCAGGTTGAACAGGACCTGCGTCAACCCGTTCTTCTTCAACCTGGCCGCGACGACATCCGGCGCATGGTCATAGGGACCGATATACTCGACGCCCTTGAAGCCCGCGCGGGCAGCGGCATCGAAGCGGTCGAGAAAGTCATGCTCGCCAAAGAGCATCGAAAGATTGGCTGAAAACCGTGGCATGGCAGTAGTTCCTCATATGCGGCTTAATCGAGCATGACGATCGCCGTGGGGGCATCTTCATGGCGCTCGGCAAGCTCCTCGAATTCGGTGATCTTGTCGATTTCGGTACCCATCGAAACGTTGGTGACGCGCTCGAGGATGAATTCGAGCACCACCGGAACCTGGTGCTCGTCCATCAGGCGCTTTGCCTCTTCGAAGGCACCGGCGAATTCCTCCGGCCGGCGCACCCGGACCGCCTTACAGCCCATCGCCTCGGCAACGGCGACGTGATCGACGCCATAGCCAGCTTCGGCATCGCCCTGTCGGTTGACGTTCTCGAAGGCCAGGCTGACTTCGAAATCCATCGAAAACCCGCGCTGCGCCTGGCGGATCAGCCCGAGATAGGCGTTGTTCACCACGACATGGATGTAGGGCAATTTGTGCTGTGCGCCGGCCGCCAGTTCCTCGATCATGAACTGGAAATCATAGTCGCCGGACAATGCCACAATTGTGCGGTCCGGATCGGCTGCGCGAACACCAAGGGCTGCCGGCAATGTCCAGCCGAGCGGGCCGGCCTGGCCGCAATTGATCCAGTTGCGTGGTTTGTAGACATGCAGGAATTGCGCCCCGGCGATCTGCGACAGGCCGATCGTGGTGACATAGGTGGTGTCGCGGCCGAACGCCTTGTTCATCTCCTCGTAGACGCGCTGCGGCTTCAGCGGCACCTGGTCGAAGTGGGTCTTGCGCTTCATCGTCTTCTTGCGCTGCCGGCATTCGCCGGCCCAGCCCGACCAGTCGCGCAATTTCCCGGCGGTCCTCCATTCGGTGGCGACGTCGAGCAGCATCTTAAGCGCCGCACCGGCATCCGAGACGACGCCAAGGTCCGGTGCGAAGACGCGGCCGATCTGCGTCGGCTCGATATCGACGTGGACGAACTTCTTGCCCTTGGTGTAGACGTCGACCGAACCGGTGTGGCGGTTGGCCCAGCGGTTGCCGATGCCGAAAACGAAATCGGCCTCGAGCATCGTCGTATTGCCGTAGCGATGCGAGGTCTGCAGTCCGCACATGCCGGCCATCAGGCGGTGGTCGTCGGGGATCGCGCCCCAGCCCATCAGCGTCGGAATGACAGGCACGCCGGTGACCTCGGCGAATTCTATCAACAGGTCCGACGCATCGGCGTTGATGATGCCGCCGCCGGCGACGATCACAGGCTTTTCCGCCGCGTCGAGCATTTTCAGCGCCTTCTCCGCCTGGGCGCGCGACATTGCCGGCTTGAACAGCACCAGCGGCTCGTAGGCATCGATGTCGAACTCGATCTCCGCCAGTTGCACGTCGACCGGCAGGTCGACCAGCACCGGCCCCGGCCGCGACGAGCGCATCAGATGGAACGCCTTCTGCAGCGCCATCGGCACCAGATAGGGTTCCATGACGGTAACAGCCCATTTGGCGACCGGTGCGGCGATAGCGGCGATGTCGACGGCCTGAAAATCCTCCTTGTTGAGACGTGCGCGCGGCGCCTGCCCGGTGATGCAGAGGATCGGGATAGAATCGGCGGCGGCCGAATAGAGGCCGGTGATCATGTCGGTGCCGGCCGGACCCGACGTGCCGATGCACAGACCGATATTGCCCGATCTGGCGCGGGTAAACCCTTCGGCCATATGCGAGGCCGCCTCGACGTGCCGCGCAAGTATGTGGCGGATGCTGCCCCTCGCCTTCAGCGCCGAATAAAGCGGGTTGATCGCAGCACCCGGCACGCCGAAGGCACACGAGATGCCTTCCTTTTCGAGAACGAGAACCGCTGCGTCGACTGCGCGCATCTTGGCCATGTCAGCCTCCACGGAATTGTTGATGGCTGATGATGCCAGTGCGTCGATTATTTTTCAATTTTTTCAGAATATTTTTTCATTTCTAGAGAACGGCTCTAGATGATTGAATTATTTGGCCTTTTTGTTTTCCATAAATTCGCTTCGCCGGCCGGTGAAAAACTTTTTCATTGCTTGTTGGGCGAACAGAGCGAAGAATGGCCCGATGGAAAACACCGAAAAACGCCAGCGCGGCCGGCCGCGCGCTTTCAACGGGCCATCCGAGGCCGCCTCGGTGCAGTCGCTGGACCGGGCGCTGCGCATCCTGGCAATCGTCGCCGATGGCAGCGGCCTGTCGTTGAGCGAGATCGCCGCCAGTTCCGGCCTGCCGGCATCCACCGCCTACCGCATGCTGACGACGCTGGAGAACCATGGCATGGTCGAGTTCGAAGGCACCGACCAGCTGTGGTCGATCGGCGTCGAGACCTATCGCATGGGCGCGGCGTTCCTGCGCCGCCGCAAGCTGGTCGACCGCGCCCGTATCGTCATGCAGGAATTGATGGAGAAGACCGGCGAGACCGCCAATCTCGGCGTCGCCGAGGACGATTGCGTGGTCTTCGTCAGCCAGGTCGAGACGCACCAGGCGATCCGCGCCTTCTTCCGGCCGGGCACGCGCAGTTCCTTCCATGCCTCGGGCATTGGCAAGGCGGTGCTGGCGCATCTCGAGCCGGAACGGGTAGCCACCATACTGCGCCGGGCCGGGCTGGAGCGCTTCACCGAAAACACGTTGTCCGACATCTCGGCGCTCGCCCGCGATCTGGTGACGATCAAGCTGCGCGGCTGGTCGGTCGATGACGAGGAGCGGCATCCAGGTATGCGCTGTGTCGCCGCCGCCATCTTCAACGAATTCGGCGAACCGATCGGCGGCGTCTCGGTCTCCGGGCCGACGGTACGGGTCACACCGGAGCGGCTGGCCGAAATCGGCCCGCTGGTGCGCGATGCAGCAGCGCAGGTGACGAGGATGATCGGCGGCCTGCCGACCCCTCCCGGCCCTGGCAGCAAACCGAGCGCATGGCAGCGCTGACCAGCGCCGAATTGTGCGACATCTGCCAGGATGGCCAGAGCTAGCCCCCGGGCACCGCGCTCTTGGTCGACAGGTCGTAGAAGTCAAGCAGCATCGCCAGCCCAACCCCGCAGGCGGTGAAGATGAGGCCGGCAATGAAGATACGATTGGCGCGTTCATAAACGCGCCGTTGTAGAGACGTTATGTCGAGCAGCAACCGCAGCGCTCGTATCTGCAGGGCAATGCCGATCAAAATCGGCACGACGGCAGCCAGGTGATAGATTTCCCATGGTATCGGGTTGGCGGCCCAATGCGTGATGAAGCCCAGCGAGAACGCCAGCAGGATGCCGACCGTGGTGATTGTGCCGTTGCGGAAAACCGTCTCGATCGGCTCTTCGTTCGGATCGTGCTCGCCCAAGCGCCCTCTCTCCCTGTTTCGGCTCGGCAGTAGATTAGGCTGTCGGGAAATCCCTGTACATTGGCAAGAGTGTTGGCGAATGCTGAAGCGGCATCCGATCTCGCCTTAATCGATGTTCGACAGGACAGAGAGGCTGACGGAGCGCGACTTTATTCCAGCCTGGGTTCCTCGCCCACGGAAGTGGGGAGAGGTGGCGCGGCGAAGCCGCGACGAAGAGGGGACCGCGCCCTACGAAGGCTCCCTCTCCGGGGGCGGGGGGGGGCCCCCCCCCCCCCCCCGCGCCCCGGCGCGGGCGCCCCCCCCCCCACGCCGCGACAGGGTCCCCCCCCCACCCCCCCCACCGCCACACCCCAAAAAACA
>NZ_JAMYRR010000049.1:0-17503 GCF_040321535.1 Mesorhizobium sp. M0340
AAGTGATCTCGCACACGCTGGCGCATTATGTCGATTTCGTCGGTGGCGCCTCGAAGCCGCTCGCTCTGCCGTTCGATTTCGCCAAGATCGACCGGCTGGCGATTTCGGCCTGCGGCACCGCCTATCTCGCCGGGCTGATCAGCAAATACTGGTTCGAGCGCTATGCGCGGCTGCCGGTCGACATCGATGTCGCTTCGGAGTTCCGCTACCGCGAGATGCCGCTGTCGAAGAACGATGCCGCTTTCTTCATCTCGCAATCGGGTGAGACCGCCGACACGCTGGCATCGCTGCGCTACTGCCGCAAGGCTGGCATGAAGATCGGCGCGGTCGTCAATGTGCGTGAATCGACCATGGCGCGCGAATCCGACGTCATCCTGCCGACATTAGCCGGCCCGGAGATCGGCGTCGCCTCGACCAAGGCGTTCACCTGCCAACTTTCCGTGCTGGCCTCGCTGGCGGTGCGGGCCGGCGTGGCGCGCGGAACGATTTCGCATGAGCACGAGAAAACGCTGATACGCGAACTGTCGGAAGCGCCGCGTTATGCCAACCAGGTGCTAAAGCTCGACGGGCAGATCGAAAAGATCGCGCGCGACCTCTCGCACTACAAGAATGTGCTTTATCTCGGCCGGGACACCAATTTTCCGCTGGCCATGGAAGGTGCGCTGAAGCTCAAGGAGATCTCCTATATCCATGCCGAAGGCTATGCTGCCGGCGAGCTGAAACACGGCCCGATCGCGCTGATCGACGAGAACATGCCCGTCATCGTCATCGCCCCGCATGACCGCATCTTCGAAAAGACAGTGTCGAACATGCAGGAGGTGGCGGCGCGCGGCGGCAAGATCATCCTGATCACTGACGGCAAGGGCGCGGCGCACGCTACGGTGAAGACGATGGAGACGATCGTTTTGCCGGACGTGCCGGAAATCATCTCGCCGATCATCTACGCGCTGCCGATCCAGATGCTCGCCTACTTCACCGCCGTGTTCATGGGTACGGACGTCGACCAGCCTCGCAACCTGGCGAAATCGGTAACGGTGGAATAGGTCTCGTTTAAAAACTTCGCCATTCCAAAGCGCCTTCCGGTTCAGTAGTGTCGCGCTGCAAACACACGCTGCGGTGAACCATGTCGGACGCTCTCAAGACCTCAGGCATGACCCGGCTGAGAAACTATTTCCTGACCGGCTTCGTCGTTTGCGCGCCGCTTGCGATTACCGCCTACATTGCCTGGTCGCTCATCGGCTGGGTCGATTCCTGGGTCAAACCCTACATTCCGGTACGCTACAATCCGGACACCTATCTGCCGTTTCCAGTGCCGGGTTTTGGGCTGATCGTTGCCCTGATCCTCATCACTTTCATCGGCTTTATGACCGCCAATATCGTTGGCCGCGCCATCGTCAACTTCGGCGAGCGCCTGCTTGGTCGCATGCCGCTGGTGCGCGGCATCTACCGTTCGCTGAAGCAGATTTTCGAGACCGTGCTGTCGAACAAGGGCGACATGTTCCGCCAGGTCGGGTTGGTAGAATATCCGCGCAAAGGGGTCTGGTCGCTTGTCTTCGTCGCCAGCGAGAAGGAAACCGAGATCAACCAGAAGCTCGACCGGGAAGGCGATCCGCTGATTGCCGTGTTCATGCCGTGTACGCCCAACCCGACGACAGGCTTTCTGATGTATGTACCGAAATCCGACATCGTATCGCTCGACATGACGATCGAGGACGGAGCCAAGCTGATCGTGTCGGCCGGCCTGGTGGCGCCAGCTGTCAAAATGATGACGGTGAACGGCGAGCAGATCCACGCGCTTGCCAATCCTCCGCTCGACACGATGCCTCAGCCGGCACGCAGGAGCCGCACGGCCTCGTCGCGGCCGAACAGATAGAGCAACAGGCGCAGCGCCGTGCCGCGTTCGGACTGCAGTTCCGGATCGCGCGACAGGATCAGCCGCGCATCGTCGCGAGCGGCCTCAAGCAGGTCGGCATGCACCTCGATGCGCGCCACCTGGAAGCCCGGCGTGCCGGACTGGCGGGTGCCGAGCAACTCGCCTTCGCCGCGCAGCTTCAGATCCTCTTCGGCGATACGGAAACCGTCCTCGGTCTCGCGCATCACCGACAAACGGCGTTTTGCCGTCTCGCCAAGCGGGTTCTTGTAGAGCAGCACGCAGGATGAAGGCTTGTCGCCACGCCCGACCCGGCCGCGCAATTGGTGCAACTGGGCGAGGCCAAAGCGCTCCGCATGCTCGATCACCATGATCGTCGCATCAGGCACATCGACGCCGACCTCGATGACGGTGGTGGCGATCAGGATACGGGTGTCGCCCTGCTTAAAGGCGCGCATCGCCTCGTCTTTGTCGGTGCCTTTCATGCGGCCGTGCACCAGGCCGATGCGGTCGCCGAACAGCGGCTTCAGCGAGGCAAAACGGTCCTCGGCCGACATCAGTTTGATCTCCTCGGATTCCTCGACCAGCGGACAGATCCAGTAGATTTTCTGGTCATCGGCGACGGCGTCGAGCATGCGTCCGATCAGTTCGTCGAGCCGTTCAAGCGGCAAGGTGACGGTGCGGATCGGCTGGCGGCCGGCCGGCTTTTCCGTCAGCTTCGACACATCCATGTCGCCGAATGCAGTCAGCACCAGCGTTCGCGGTATCGGCGTTGCTGTCATTACCAGCATGTCGGGCGCATCGCCCTTGGCGGTAATGGCAAGGCGCTGGTGGACACCGAAACGGTGCTGCTCGTCGACGACGGCGAAAACGAGGTCACGGAACGTCACTGTCTCCTGGAACAGCGCATGGGTGCCGACGACGATGTCGATGTCACCATTGGCCAGCCCGGTCAGCGTGTCGGCGCGCTCGCGGCCCTTTTCGCGGCCGGTGAGGACGGCCACACGCAGGCCGGCCCGTTCCGCCAACGGCGCAATAGTTGCCAGATGCTGGCGCGCCAAGATTTCGGTCGGCGCCATCAATGCCGCCTGGCCGCCTGCCTCGACGGCACGCGCCATGGCAAGCAGCGCGACCACCGTCTTGCCGGAGCCGACATCGCCCTGCAAAAGGCGCAGCATGCGTTCGGGGTCACCGAGATCGGCGTTGATTTCGGCAAGCGCCATTTCCTGCGACATGGTGAGCGAATAGGGGAGTGCCACGCGCAGTTGTTCGACTATGCGGCCGTCGCCGACGAGTGGCCGGCCCGATAATCGGCGGACCTTGGCCCGCACCAGCGCCAGCGATACCTGGCTGGCCAGGAACTCGTCATAGGCAAGGCGCCGCCATGCCGCGCCGTCGACAGAGACGTCGATCGGGTCGGCAGGATGGTGGATGCGGTTGATCGCATCGCCGAAAGCGGGAAAGGCGTGGCGGCGCCAGAACTCGCCGTCCTGCCACTCGGGCAGCACCGGCAGGCGGGCCAGCGCCTGGCCGATGGCCCGACGCAGCACCTTGGCCGAGAGCCCGGCGGTCAGCGGATAGACCGGCTCGACCAATGGGAGGTTTTCCGCGTCGCCGGCAAGTGCGATATGGTCGGGGTGAACCATGGTCGGGCGGCCGTTGAACCATTCCATGCGGCCTGAGACGACGACATGCTCGCCTACGGGCATTGCTCTTTCGAGATAGGCGGCATGGGCATGGAAGAAGGTCAGCGCGATCTCGCCAGTGTCGTCATGGGCGTAGACCCGGTACGGGACCGACCTGTTGCCGCGTGGGGGCGGCTGGTGGCGGTCGATGCGTACGTCGAGTGTGACAATGGCGCCCTCGGCCGAACCAGCGATGCCCGGCCGGTTGCGGCGATCGATGACAGTATGCGGCAGCACGAACAAGAGGTCCCCGGCGCGCGCGGTCCGGTCGCCGAGGTCGGCCGTCACGACTTTCTCGATCAGCGCACCAACCTTCGGCCCGACGCCGGCAAGCGATGTGATCGGGACAAACAAAGGGTCGAGGAGGGAGGGACGCATGATGTCAGCTTATGTTGCGCCGGCCGTAGCGCAAGGCTGACACCGACTTCTATCCACGCTATATGCGCCGCCTGGGCAAGGATGTTGCACGATGACCGGAACGAAACGATCCAGCGAGGGCCTCGATGCCCGCCGCCGCAAGCTTCTGTTTCGTTCGTGGCATCGCGGCATGCGCGAGATGGACCTTATACTCGGCAGCTTCGCCGATGCCGAGATCGGCGCCTTGACCGGCGACGAAATCGACCAATATGAGAGGCTCCTCGACATTCCCGACACCGAATTCCTGCCCATCGTCACCGGCGAGCGCCCGGTCCCGGCGACTATCGATTGTGCCGTCCTGCAAAAAATCCTGGCCTCGCGCCGGCCCCTGACCTTCTGAACAACGTGTAGCCATGAGCCTTATTCCTACGATCGGTCTGCCGAAAGGCCGCGCCGGCCAGTTCATTGTCGATGGCGTCGCCGACGGCTACGAAGCCTTTGCGCTGGTGCAGGCTGCGCGCGAGATCGCACCGGACAAGCCGGTGCTGTTCGTGGCCCGCGACGGCCAGCGCCTGCCGGCGATCGTCGAGGCGCTTGCCTTTGCCGCGCCGGGCCTGCCGGTGCTGGAACTGCCGGCTTGGGATTGCCTGCCTTACGACCGTGTCTCGCCCGGCGCCGATGCCGCCGCAAGGCGGCTCGATGCACTGGCTGCAATGATTGCGCTGGTGAAGAAGCCGCACCGCGCCGTCGTCCTCACCACCGCGAATGCGCTGTTGCAACGCATTCCGCCGGCTGAACTCGTCGAGGCGCAGACCTTCCACGCCAAACCGGGCAACCAGATAGACATGAACGTGCTGGTGTCGCGGCTGGAGAATTCCGGCTTCGAGCGAGTGCCGACGGTGCGCGGTATCGGCGAATTCGCGGTGCGCGGCGGCATTCTCGATCTCTTCGCGCCCGGCTGGACTGAGGCGCTGCGCCTCGATTTCTTCGGCGATACGCTGGAATCGATCCGCGTCTTCGATACCGCAACACAGCGCACCACCGGCCAGCGCAAGTCGATGGCGCTACAGGCGATGAGCGAGGTGGCGCTGACGCCAGAGACGATCAGCCGCTTCCGCCGCGCCTACATCGAAGCCTTTGGCGCGCCCTCGCGCGACGATGGGCTCTATGCGGCGGTCAGCGAGGGCAGGCGGTTTGCCGGCATGGAGCACTGGCTGCCGTTCTTCTATGAGCGGCTGGAAACCGTGTTCGATTACCTGCCGGATGCGCCCGTGGTGTTTGATCATCTGGCGCATGAGGCACTGGCCGAGCGCCATGCGCTGATCCTCGATCATTATGAGGCGCGCAAAAAACAGGCCGACGGCGCCTTGAAGGATGCCGTGCCCTACAAGCCGGTGTCGCCGGATTTGCTTTATCTGTCGCCCGAGAACCTGATTGCTTCGCTTGGCCCGCGCGAAGCGATAGACTTCACGTCCTTCGATGCGCCCGATGCCGGTGCGAAAAAGGTGCTCCATGCCGGCGCGCGCCATGGTCGCAGCTTCGTCGAGGAGCGCGCCGACCCTAACGCCAACGTCTTCGACGTCGTCGTAAAACACATTTCCGACGAGCGCGCTGTAGGCCGCCGTGTCATCGTCGCCGGCTGGACTGAAGGTTCGCTCGACCGGCTCGGCCAAATCCTGGCCGAGCATCATCTTGGCAATCTGAGGCCGGTGGCGACGCTTGCCGAAGCCGAAAAGCTTGAGCCAGGGCAAGCGGGACTGGCCGTGCTGCCGCTCGAATCCGGCTTCGAGACGGAGAAACTGATCGTCGTCGCCGAGCAGGACATTCTCGGCGACCGACTGATCCGGCGCTCGAAGCGCAAGAAGCGCGCGTCCGACTTCATCGCAGAGGCTTCGGCATTGTCCTCAGGCGATATCGTCGTCCATGCCGACCATGGCATTGGCCGCTTCATCGGGCTGCGCACCATCGAGGCGCTCGGTGCGCCGCACGATTGCCTCGAAATCCACTATGCCGGCGACGATCGGCTGTTCTTGCCGGTGGAAAACATCGAGTTGCTGTCGCGCTATGGCTCGGATTCGGCCGAGGCGACACTCGACAAGCTTGGCGGCGGCGCCTGGCAATCGCGCAAGGCACGGCTGAAGAAACGCCTGCTCGACATGGCCGGGCAGCTGATCCGCATCGCCGCCGAGCGACAAATGCGGGCCGCACCGGCGCTGCTGCCGGCGGAAGGCCTCTATGGCGAGTTTGCAGCGCGTTTCCCCTATGAGGAAACCGACGACCAGCAAACGGCGATCGATTCGGTCAGGGATGATCTGGGCGCAGGAAAGCCGATGGACCGGCTGATCTGCGGCGATGTCGGCTTCGGGAAGACCGAAGTCGCGCTTCGTGCTGCCTTCATCGCGGCGATGGAAGGCTTTCAGGTCGCGGTGGTGGTGCCGACGACATTGTTGTCGCGCCAGCATTTCAAGACCTTCTCGCAGCGCTTCTCCGGCCTGCCGATCCGCGTCGCCCAGGCCTCGCGGCTAGTCGGCGCCAAGGAACTGGCCGAGGCCAAGAAGGGCGTCGCCGAAGGCCAAGTCGACATTGTCATCGGCACGCACGCACTGCTCGGCTCCTCGATCTCGTTCAAGAATCTCGGCCTGCTGATCATCGACGAGGAGCAGCATTTCGGCGTCAAGCACAAGGAGCGGCTGAAGGATCTCAAGACCGACGTCCACGTTCTGACGCTGTCTGCGACGCCGATCCCGCGAACGCTGCAGCTTGCCTTGACCGGGGTGCGTGAGCTGTCGCTGATCGCCACGCCGCCGGTCGATCGCATGGCCGTGCGTACCTTCATCTCCCCCTTCGATCCGCTGGTCATCCGCGAGACGCTGCTGCGCGAGCGCTACCGTGGCGGCCATTCTTTCTATGTCGTACCGCGCATCAGCGATCTCGCGGAAATCCATGATTTCCTGCGCGAATCCGTGCCTGAGCTGAAAGTTGCCGTGGCCCATGGTCAGATGCCGCCCGGCGAACTCGACGACATCATGAACGCCTTCTATGACGGCCAGTACGATGTGCTTTTGTCGACCACAATCGTCGAATCCGGCCTCGATATTCCGACTGCCAATACGCTGATCGTACACCGCGCCGATATGTTCGGCCTGTCTCAGCTCTATCAGCTGCGCGGGCGCGTCGGCCGCTCTAAGGTGCGCGCCTACGCGCTGTTCACGCTGCCCGCCAACCGCAAGCTCACCGATACAGCCGAGCGCCGGCTGAAAGTGCTGCAGTCGCTCGATACGCTAGGCGCCGGTTTCCAGCTGGCCAGCCACGACCTCGACATTCGCGGCGCCGGCAATCTGCTTGGCGAAGAGCAGTCGGGCCACATCAAGGAGGTCGGCTTCGAGCTCTACCAGCAGATGCTGGAGGAGGCAGTTGCCGAAGTGAAGGATTCCGGCGAGGTGCAGGACGGCGGCTGGTCGCCGCAGATCGCCGTCGGCACGGCGGTGATGATCCCGGAAAGCTATGTCCCGGATCTGCAGCTCAGGCTGGCGCTCTATCGCCGCCTTGGCGATCTCGAAAACACTGAAGAGATCGACGCTTTTGGCGCCGAGCTTATCGACCGTTTCGGGCCGCTGCCGGAAGAGGTGAAGCATTTATTGAAGATCGTCTTCATCAAGGCACTTTGCCGCAAGGCCAATGTCGAAAAACTCGATGCCGGACCGAAAGGCGTCGTCATCCATTTCCGCAAGCGCGAATTCCCCAATCCGGTCGGGCTGGTCAAACTCATCGGCGAACAGGGTTCGCTGGCCAAGATCCGGCCGGACCAGAGCGTCGTCTTCAGCCGCGACTGGCCGACGCCCGAAAAGCGGCTGGCAGGCTCAGCGGTTGTCATGACGCAGCTGGCACGGCTGGTGGAGAAGGCTGCGTAGCAAGGTATCGCTGGTGCTCTGGACCATGACGGCGCTGGTACTTTCGCCCCGCCGTGCCATTCGCCAGCGCTGAGATTCCGGTCTAGAATAGGAATTCGGCTTCGTGTATGCAGCCGCGACCCCATATGGGCCGGATTGGCGGGCGATGGCGTCCGCGTGAAAGAGCGTTAGGTGCTTCGATGACGAAATGGTCGCCGAATTCGTGGAGAGCTAAGCCGATCCAGCAGGTTCCTGCCTATCCGGACCTTGCCGCGCTGAGGAACACGGAAGCCCAGCTCGCCACCTTTCCGCCGCTGGTTTTTGCAGGTGAGGCACGCAAGCTGAAGAAGCAGCTTGCAGCCGTCGCTGCCGGTGACGCATTCCTTCTGCAGGGCGGCGATTGCGCCGAGAGCTTCGCCGAACATGGCGCGGACAACATCCGCGACTTCTTCCGCGTCTTCCTGCAGATGTCGGTGGTACTGACCTTCGCCGGCGCTCAACCGGTGGTGAAGGTCGGCCGTGTCGCCGGCCAGTTCGCCAAGCCGCGCTCGTCCGACAATGAGACCAAGGGCGGTGTGACGCTGCCCAGCTATCGCGGCGACATCATCAACGGCATCGAGTTCGATGCCAAGTCGCGTATTCCCGATCCTGCAAGACAGGAGATGGCGTACCGCCAGTCGGCGGCGACGCTCAACCTTTTGCGTGCGTTCGCCCAGGGCGGCTACGCCAGCCTGGAGAACGTGCATCAATGGATGCTCGGGTTCGTCTCCGACAGCCCGCAGGGCGAGAAATACGAATCGCTCGCCAACCGCATCACCGAGACGATGGACTTCATGAAGGCCGTCGGCATCACCTCGGAGACCAATTATGCGCTGCGCGAGACCGATTTCTATACCAGCCATGAGGCGCTGCTGCTCGGTTATGAAGAGGCGCTGACTCGCGTCGATTCGACCTCGGGCGACTGGTACGCCACCTCTGGCCACATGATCTGGATCGGCGATCGCACGCGCCAACCCGACCATGCGCATGTCGAATATTGCCGTGGCATCAAGAACCCGCTGGGGCTGAAATGCGGGCCGTCGCTGACGCCCGACGGCCTGTTGCAGCTCATCGATCTGCTCAATCCGGAGAACGAGCCCGGCCGGCTGACGCTGATCGCTCGTTTCGGCTCCGATAAGGTCGCCGACCATCTGCCGAAGCTGGTGCGAGCGGTACAGAAGGAAGGCCGCAGTGTGGTGTGGTCTTCCGACCCGATGCATGGCAATACGATCGAGGCCGCCGGCTACAAGACACGGCCGTTCGACCGCATCCTGAAGGAGGTGCAGACGTTCTTCGAGGTGCACCGCGCCGAAGGCACGCATCCCGGCGGCATTCACATCGAGATGACAGGCAAGAACGTCACCGAATGCACCGGTGGTGCCCGCGCCATCACCGCCGAAGAATTGCAGGATCGCTACCACACCCATTGCGATCCGCGCCTCAACGCCGACCAGGCGATCGAGTTGGCGTTCCTGGTGTCCGATCTGCTCAAGAAGAGCCATCCGGTCCAGCACAAGCAGGCCGTCAACGGCTGATTAGAACGTATTCGATCATCGAGGTGGTCAGCGAAACGCGTCCGGCCGGTGTCGCATTTGCTCGTGCCTAACGCACGCAAAACTGGAATCCTGCGAAGCGACGGCAATTGCATCGGGAGGCCGATATGGCTGACAGTCACACCGGATCATGCTTGTGCGGGGCAGTGCGGTTCCAGACACGAGGACCGCTGCGCGGTGTTATCTACTGCCATTGCTCGCAGTGCCGGAAGCAGAGCGGGCATTTTTATGCTGCAACCAATGTTGCCGACCCCGACATCACAATCACGGGCGCGGACAGCATCACCTGGTACGAGGCATCTTCGTTTGCCAGACGGGGTTTCTGCAAGACATGCGGCTCGCTGCTGTTCTGGAAGCCGACGGATGATGGCTATGTTTCAGTCCTGGCCGGGCTGTTCGACGCGCCAACCGGACTTCAAGGGGAATGTCACATCTTCGTCGGCGACAAGGGCGACTATTACGCGGTCGACGACGGGCTGCCGCAGTTCGAGAAGTCAACGCCGTCGATCAAGGTGGCAGGCGACTGATTTTTGAAGAGGTCGCCTTATTCCCTTGGTCCAGCCATTGCGCTAATCCCCTGCCGGTGATTCCGAAGGGTTTTGGCATGCAGCGGCTGATCGACGCTTTTTACAACTCGGTGCGGGCGTTTCGCAAACTGGCCGCCAGCGAGGAGGCCTTCCAGCTCGAGCTGACGCTGCTTGTGCTTGCCTTGCCGCTCGGCTGGTTCCTTTCGGAATCGTGGCGCGGCTATGCGCTGCTGATCGGCGCGGTGCTGCTCATGATCATGATCGAGGTGCTGAACACCGGCATCGAGGCGGCATGCGACGCGTTCAGCCGTGAATTCAACATCGATATCCAACTGGCCAAGGATTGCGGTTCGCTGGCGGTGCTGATTTCGGTGGTAATCGCTGCAGGCGTCTGGGGCGTCGCGATCGTCGAGCGGATCCTCGGGGTACCGATCTGACGTTTCAGACACTACATGCCGTCACTGCATTTCTCGTTTTGACCATGATCTCTTCCGAAAAACCGGTACCACTTTTCGGGATCATGGTCTGAGGGGACCGACATGGCCAATACCGCCGGATTTCTGCTGCTTGAACGTGAGGGCCTGCCGGACGATCTGTGCTGGCTGGCCGAAAAATATCCGCGCGAGATCTGGCAGGCGCATGCCAACATTCACGGCGTGGCCAATATGTGGCTGCGGCGGCACGATATGTTCCGCGAGCTTGGCGACATGCTCACCAGTGGTATCGGCGATTATCGAGAAGGTAGGCTGAACGCGCCGGAATTCGCGCGCTGGTTCGCGCCGCGCCTCAACCATTTCCTCGGCAATCTCGACGGCCATCACAATGTCGAGGACCATCATTATTTCCCGGTCTTCGCCAGGGCCGAGACCCGTCTGAAGCGCGGCTTCGAGATTCTCGATGCCGATCACCACACAATCCATGAGGGACTGGAGCGCAATGCCGAGGCGGCAAATGCCTTCATCCGCACGCTTCAGGAGAGCGAGGTCAAGCAGCGCTTCGCCGCCGACACCTATGCCGACGAGAACAGCCGGCTGATCGCCATGCTGACCAGGCATCTTGCCGACGAGGAAGACCTGATCATCCCGCTGATCCTGGAAAAGGGTGACCGTGCGCTCGGCATAGATTGACGATCAGCTTCCCTTGCGAAGCTCCTTCTTGGCGAGGAAGTGCGACGCCAGCCAGCCGAGGATAGCCACAACGAGGCCGATTGCCAGAGCGATCAGCAGCCGCTCGTGGCGGGCCAGCGCCTGGCCGACGATGCGCTCGGCACCCAGCCCGAACACATAACCGACCGTGCAGAACAGCGCCGCCCAGACCACCGATGAGATGGCGTTGAGGATGGCGAAACGCGCCGCGGCGATGCCGGACAGCCCCGCCGCGATACCACCGACCAGGCGCAGGCCATAGATGTAGCGGTTCGACAGCACGAAGATGTTGGGATGAGAGGTGACGAGACGATAGGCGTGGCTGAAGCCCGGCCGGGCACGGAGCCTGATCACGAATTTATGGTCGGCGAAGCTCCGCCCCAAGATGAAGAAGAACGTGTCGCCACCGAAGGCGCCGAGCGCTGCCGCGAGGAAAGCCTGCCACAGGACGAAGACATGCTGATGCGCGAAGAAACCGCCAAGGATGGCGGCGCTTTCGCCCTCGGCCACGCAGCCCAGGAAAACCGCGACCAACCCATATTGCTCAATGAGACGATGGATGGCTTCCGTCATGAAGACGTTCGCTGCTTCGACAGAATGTCGTCGATGCGCTTCACCTGCTCGGCCAGCCGGGCGATCTCGTCTCGCATGCCGATGATCTGGCTGTGGCGCAGTTCGTCGAGCTTTTCGTGTAACGCCATGATCTCGATCTCGGCCTTGAGATTAACCTCATAGTCGTGGGCGGCGTCGATTCGATCGCGCTCGGTCTGGCGGTTCTGCGCCATCATGATCACTGGCGCCTGCAGGGCGGCAACCATGGAAAGCACGAGATTGAGGAAGATGAATGGATAGGGATCGAAGGCCGCGCTCGACAAGAGCCAGACATTGCCTGCCGTCCACAGGATCAGGAAGCCAATGAATGCCAGGATGAAGGACCACGAGCCGCCGATCCGGGCGATGGTGTCGGCCAGGCGATCTCCAAACGTCTGGTGAAAGGCGACGGCCTTGTTGGTGTCCTTGGAGATCGTGGTGCGCTCGAGCGTAGATTGCAGTACCCGGCTTTCGAGCGCGCTGAGGCCGTCCGGCTTTCGCTTCAGCCAGCGGCTTGCCAGGTCCTCGATCGTTTTGTTCATCGTCGCCTCCGTCGTCAGCGATGAGGTAGAAGCTGCCGGTTCATACGGGAAGTGGTAGATTGACGCGATGGGATCAGGAAACAATGGTGGATTTTCAGAAAATTCGCGCCCGTGCAGCAAAACGCAAAGGCGGTGAGGCAGCCCTTACGTCGCTGCTGGGTCCAATGCCTGACAATGCCGCGGTGGCAAAGATTGCGGATGACCGGATCCTGTCGACCATGGCTGAGCGGGTCTTTGCCGCCGGCTTCGTCTGGCGCGTCATCGAGCAGAAATGGCCGGGTTTCGAGGAAGCATTTCTTGGCTTCGAGCCGAAGCGGCTGCTGTTCCAGCCTGACGATTTCTGGCACGATCTCACCGCCGACAAGCGCATCGTGCGCAATCCGCAGAAGATCAAATCCGTACGCGACAACGCGGCCTTCGTCGAGCGTGTGTCGAAGGAGCACGGCAGCTTCGGCAAGTTCCTGGCCGATTGGCCGGCGGATGACCAGGTCGGGTTGATGGCCTATCTCGGCAAGCACGGCAGCCGGCTCGGCGGCAATACCGGTCAGTATTTTCTGCGCTGGCTGGAGTGGGACGCTTTTGTTGTCTCGGCCGATATGGCGGCCGCACTGCGCGATGCCGGATTCGACATTGCGGAGAGCCCGACGTCGAAGAGGGATTTGGGCAGGATCCAGGCGCAGATCAACGCCTGGGCGGCGGAAACCGGGCTGCCGCACCGACACATTTCACGCATTCTGGCAATGTCGATCGGCGAGAACCATCCGCCGGAAGCCTTGCGCGAATATATGGGCGAATAGGATCGATTGTTTGGTCCAAACGAACGCCATTGCCCGACGAATTTTGCCGCGCTAAACCCACGGGCATGACAGACAGGACCGCTCCAGACATATTGCGCATCGCCGTCGCCCAGCTCAATCCGACGGTCGGCGACGTCGCCGGCAATCTCGCCAAGGCGCGCGAGGCGAGGGCGGATGCCGCCCGCCAAGGCGCCGACCTCGTGCTGTTCACCGAGCTTTTCCTTGCCGGCTATCCGCCTGAGGATCTGGTGCTGAAGCCGGCATTCCTGAAGGCGTGCGAGCGGGCGGCGGAGGATTTCGCCGGCGATACCGCCGACGGCGGCCCGGGCTTCATCATCGGCACGCCGTTGAAGCGCAAGACCGGCACGCACAATTCGATCATCTTTGCTGATGGCGGCAAAATCCTTGCCGAACGCTACAAGCTCGATCTGCCGAATTATGGTGAGTTCGACGAGAAGCGCGTCTTCCAGGCCGGCCCCGAGATCCAGGGGCCGGTCAATTTCCGCGGCGTGCGCGTGGGAGTGCCGATCTGCGAAGACATCTGGGGCGAAGTTGCCGTCTGCGAGACGCTGGCCGAAAGCGGCGCCGAAATCCTGCTGGTGCCGAACGGCTCGCCCTACTATCGCGGCAAGGTCGATGTCCGCCACCAGATCGTCATCCGCCAGGTCATCGAATGCGGACTGCCGATCATCTATGCCAACCAGCTTGGCGGCCAGGACGAACTGGTCTTCGACGGCGCATCGTTTGCCATCGGTTCTGACAAGACGCTGGCCTTCCAGATGAGCCAGTTCGAGGAGACGGTCAACGTCACCACCTGGAAGCGAAAGAATGACATCTGGGTCTGCTCTGACGGACCGATGTCGAAAATCCCTGAAAAGGAGGAGGCCGACTATCGCGCCTGCATGTTGGGCTTGCGCGACTACGTCAACAAGAACGGCTTCAAGAATGTCGTGCTTGGCCTTTCCGGCGGCATCGATTCGGCGATCTGCGCGGCACTTGCCGTCGATGCGCTGGGCGAGGAGCGGCTGCGCGCCGTGATGATGCCTTACCGCTACACTTCGAAGGACTCGCTCAAGGACGCCGAGGACTGCGCCCGCGCGCTCGGCTGCCGCTACGATATCGTGCCGATCTTCGAGCCGGTCGAGGGCTTCCTGCACACACTGACGCAGCTTTTCGAGGGCACCAAGGAAGGCATCACCGAGGAAAACCTGCAGAGCCGTGCCCGCGGCACCATCCTGATGGCGATTTCCAACAAGTTCGGCTCGATGGTGGTCACTACCGGCAACAAGAGCGAGATGTCGGTAGGCTATGCCACGCTTTATGGCGACATGAATGGCGGCTTCAATCCGATCAAGGATCTCTACAAGATGCAGGTCTATGCGCTGGCGCGCTGGCGCAACACGCATGTGCCGCCGGGTGCGCTCGGTCCGTCCGGCGAGGTGATCCCGAATAATATCATCGACAAGGCGCCCTCGGCGGAACTGCGAGAGAACCAGACCGACCAGGATTCGCTGCCGCCCTATCCGGTGCTCGATGACATATTGGAGTGCCTGGTCGAGAACGAGATGGGCGTCGACGAGATCGTTGCGCGCGGCCATGACCGGGCGACGGTGACGCGCGTCGAGCACCTGCTTTACGTCGCCGAATACAAGCGCCGGCAGGCGGCGCCCGGCGTGAAGATCACCAGGAAGAATTTTGGCCGCGACCGCCGCTATCCCATCACCAACCGGTTCAGGGATGGCGGGTAGGCGATTGGCTGCATAACGGTTTAGCCATGGCCAACTTTGAGATCAGCTTTGACCTGTCGCAGATCGACTTCCGGGCGACGTCCGGCATTTTGAAGGAGAGCTATTGGGGCAGCGGCCGCAGCGATGAACTGCACCGCCGCGCCTTTGCCAACTCACTGTGCGTCGGCGCCTATGTCGGCGGCAATCAGGTCGGCTTTGGTCGGGCGATCACCGACCGTACGGTATTTGCCTATCTCGCCGACATCATTGTCTGGCCCGGGTATCGCGGGCAAGGCATCGGAACCCGGCTTGTCCAGGCGCTTATCGATCATCCGGATTGCAAGACTGTCACGCATTGGAGCCTGTCGACCAACGACGCCCATGCGGTTTACGAGAAGCTCGGCTTCAGATCTTCCACCGACGGCCGCTATATGCGCCTCGACCGTATCACGGCAACGTGAACAGAGGCAGCGCACAACCCGCGATTGTTGCAAAATCGTCTCACTGCTTGGACCAGATGCCCTTTGGGTTATCTACTGACTTGGCGCGGCGTTGAGGCGTCTCTATAAACGCCTTTCCGCGATCCCCTTGGGGAGGACCGAAATGCCAGGATTTGACATCGTTATGCGAGGCCGCGAAGCCTAGGTCTCAATCGGCAAGCCAGAAGGTTCTTACCTTTGCGGCGAAGCCGAGCTGAGAACAGGCGTTCGTCGATGCCGGTCGCCGCCCGTATTCGGGCGAGCCGCCAATTCCTTGGGTGTTAATTCGCCCGACGCGGTTTTTTCAATTTTCGACCTTTTCCGGGATCGGGCTCGTTTGTGCCCGAATGACATCATGGCTCGTTTTCGAATAGATTTGCGCGCGGGCGCCTTTCGCAGCGTTCTTGGCTTCACGCTCAGCCATTGGCGGCGTCAGCCGTGGCGGCTTGCCGGCATTATGGGCACGTTCCTGCTGTCGACCTTGGCCGACGTGCTGACGCCGCTCTATTCCGGCCGGCTGGTGGATGCCGTCGCCAGCAGTGCTGCGGCCGACGATGTTGCGTGGAACTCGGCGATGGCGGCCTTTTCGATGCTGGTTGCCCTCGCGCTCACCGGTGTCGTGCTGCGCAATCTCGCCTTCATGGCCATTGTCGAGCTGACGTTGAAGATGATGGCGGATATCGCCGCCGACGCCTTCCACCGCGTCCAGCGCTTCTCCACCGACTGGCACGCCAACAGCTTCGCCGGATCGACGGTGCGCAAGATAACGCGCGGCATGTGGGCGCTCGACCTGCTCAACGACACGATCCTGATCGCGCTGCTGCCGTCGGTCGTCATGCTCGTCGGCTCGACGCTGCTGCTTGGCTGGTTCTGGCCGCTGATGGGTGCTGTCGTCGCCATCGGTTCGGTTCTGTTCATCGCGGTGACGACGATGCTGTCGCTTGGCTATGTCGCGCCCGCGGCAAGGCTTGCAAATGCGTGGGATACACGGCTTGGCGGCTCGCTGGCCGATGCGGTGAGCTGCAACGCCGTGGTCAAGGGTTTTGGCGCCGAGGAACGCGAGGAGACGCGGCTTGCCGAGGTCATCGCCAAATGGCGCGGTCGCACGCGCCGCACCTGGATGCGCGGCACCGTCAACGGCACCACGCAAGGGACGATGCTGCTGCTTTTGAGGGCAGCGGTCATCGGGTTCTCCCTGCTTTTGTGGTCGTGGGGGCAGGCGAGCGCCGGCGATGTCGCCTTCGTGCTGACCTCATTCTTCGTGCTGCAAGGCTATCTGCGCGACATCGGCACGCATATCCGCAATCTGCAGCGCTCGATCAACGACATGGAGGAACTGGTCGACTTCCAGTCCGAACCACTCGGCATCGAGGATCGGCCCGGAGCCAAACCGATCCGGATCACCGATGGCCGTATCACCTTCGACAATGTAACGTTCCATTATGGCAGCCACCGCCTGCCGCTCTATCGCGACTTTTCGGTGGACATCGCGCCGGGCGAACGGGTTGGGCTGGTTGGCCATTCGGGCTCCGGCAAGACGACATTCGTCAAGCTGATCCAGCGCCTCTACGACGTGACTGCGGGCAATATCCTGATCGACGGCCAAGATATTGCCAATGTCGCGCAGGCGTCGCTGCGCGCACAGATCGCAATCGTCCAGCAGGAGCCGATCCTGTTTCACCGATCGCTGGCCGAAAACATCGCCTATGCCCGGCCGGCCGCCACGCAGGCCGAGATCGAGCACGCGGCGCGGTTGGCCAGCGCGCATGACTTCATCGCCAATTTGCCGAAAGGCTATGGCACGCTGGTCGGCGAGCGCGGCGTAAAGCTGTCGGGCGGCGAGCGTCAGCGTGTTGCAATCGCACGCGCCTTCCTTGCCGATGCGCGCATTCTCATCCTGGATGAGGCAACGTCGAGCCTCGATTCGGAATCGGAGGTGCTGATCCAGCAGGCGATGGAGCGCTTGATGGTCGGCCGCACGACGCTGGTAATTGCCCACCGGCTGTCGACGGTGCGGGCGCTGGACAGGCTTTTGGTGTTCGATCGCGGCCGCATCGTCGAAGAGGGCTCGCATGACCAGCTGATCCGGCTGCAAGGCGGCATCTACCGCCGGCTGTTCGAACGCCAGGCGCTTGAACTGACCAAAGGCCTGGTGATCTGACGGTTACGGCGCCGCCCCGGGTTTTAAAACGTGGGGGGGGGCGGGGTTTTTTTGGCGGTTTGAAAGTTTTTTTTTTGCGGCCGCCGCCGGGGGGGGGGGGGTGGAAACAAAAAACACAACCGAAGCCCCCCCCCATCACA
>NZ_JAMYRR010000050.1:0-15725 GCF_040321535.1 Mesorhizobium sp. M0340
GGCGAGCTTCGATGGAAATTCTTCTTGCATCCACTGATCCTCTCAAAAATGAGGGGTCAGTTCTTCGTTTCGTTAGGGGGTCAGTTTCTCACTTCGCCTGACAAGATGGGGTGATTGGGGTGGGCCCCGAGCTGAAATGAGGGCGGCTGCTCCTGTCGGGATGTGAGAACGTGGTCGATGTAGATCGCCACAAACATCAGGAAGGAGCAGCCATGAAGTATTTTGCCGGACTGGATGTGTCTTTGGAAAGAGACCGCCATCTGCGTCGTCGATGAGAGCGGCCGGATTGTGAAGGAAGGGCGGGCGGCGAGTGAACCACAGGCGCTTCTTCATGCCCTTCGGAAAGTCGATCTGCCGCTGGAACGCATCGGACTGGAAGCCTGCTCGCTGGCGGCCTGGCTTTATGATGGTATCCGCGCTGAAGGATGGCCGGCCATCTGCATTGAAACCCGACAGGCCAAAGCAGCGATGAAGACGATGCCGAACAAGACGGATCGGAATGACGCACGCGCCCTAGCGCAGATCATGCGCACCGGCTGGTACCGACAGGTGCATGTGAAAAGCCAGCAGTGTCGGCTCTGGCGTTCCCTCCTCGTCGCTCGACGCACGGTCCTCAACGAAATGCGGACGATCGAGAACGTGGTCAGGTCGATTCTTCGGGAGGCCGGCCTCAAGCTTGGCAGGCCAAGCCGTGCAGCCTTCGCCGATCGCGTGCGCGAGCTCATTGGAGCTGACAATATCGTCATGGCGCTGGTCGAGCCGCTCCTGGCGATCGTAGCCACGATGTTGCGCGAGTTCGGGCGACTGACAAAGCAGGTTCTCGACATCGCCCGCAAGGAGCAAGTCTGTCGGCGGCTGATGAGCGCGCCCGGCGTCGGGCCGATCACCGCGCTCGCCTTCCGTGCCACGATCGATCAGCCGGACCGCTTTCGCCGATCAAGGGATGTGGGTGCGCATCTGGGCTTGACCCCGGCACGTATCAATCCGGTGAAACGGACATTCAGGGCAAGGTCAGCCGATGCGGCGACAAACTCGCCCGCACGGCCCTCTATGAGGCGGCGCATTCGCTGCTTGTGCTCAGCAAGAAATGGTCGAGCCTCAGGGCATGGGGCATGAATGTCGCCAAACGGCGCGGTATGGCGATAGCCCGGGTCGCGGTTGCCCGCAAGCTCGCCGTCATCCTGCATCGCATGTGGAGCGATGCAACCGCGTTCCGCTTTGGCAAGGAAGCCGGCGGCCCCGCGTCGGCATGAAATAGGACAACAGATAAACGAAGAGGAACATACAGACAGTGATTTACCCGAGAGGGTGATCCGGATCGTTCCCGTCGAGACGATGGGCAAGGCGATCTCGTTGGCAGGCTAGATCCTGGATAGATTCTCCCAAAGTCGCTCAACAGATTGAGACGCCTCGCCTCCTGACCCCATCATGCGGCGGCCCGGCGCCGACCGCGAAGAGAAGCGAGTGACCCACGGGGCGACATCGTCCGGAAAAGACAGGAAACACTTGACCTCACCGACCCGTAGACGTCGGTGGGCCGACAGCCTGCGAACAGTCGTGTTTAAGCTTCACCTGCCGTGGTGGACCTGTGGTTCCCTTCGACATTGACTTAGCCGGCCCATTGACGGATCAGTCTGTTCACGGCTTCGCTCTGGTCGATGTGGACGGCATGACCAGCATCGTTCAGGAGGTGAAAATCCGAATTCCTAATCAACTTTGCTAGCTTCAGCCCGTGGTCCGGGGTCACGATGGGATCATTCTTGGACCAGATAATCAATGTTTTGGCCTGCAGCCGATCGAGGTAGGGGAAGATGTACTTTTGCTGCAACGCTACATAAAGTCGGAGATTAGTCTCTTCTTCAGGCAGGTTCTGAAAGATTTCGTATTGTCCGCGCGCCGCAGCCCGCCGGTAGGCCTCTCGCTTGGCGTCTTCCAACTCCGGGCTATAGAAGCGGGTATCACCCCGCCAGGCGGCGATATATTCTTCTTCGGTGGGCATAGGGCCTGAATAGTCGAAAGTTTGCCGGCAGGCCTGCATCCATGCTTCGTCACGGTCGTCGCCAAAGGCCGGCGATACGGAGTTGGCTGTCAAGAGTACCAGCTTGGAAACGAGATCAGGACGCACAATCGCGACACGGGCCGCGACGAATGCTCCTTCTGAATTGCCGGCCAACGCGATCTGCTTCAATCCCAACGCTTCAATGAAGCCAATGACATGATCTACACGTCCGAGCCGATTGATATATTTGTTATCGGCTGGATAGTCTGTTCCACCAAATTGGAGTTGATCTAGCGCAATTACTCCAAATCGGTCGGATAGCCCTTTCAACTGCAGAAAGAAGGAAGTCCTCCCCTCTGTGAAGGGACCAGCGCCGTGGAGAAACACGATTGGCTCGCCGGCGCCGGACCCGCTCTCGCAATACGAAGTCGAGACACCACCAACCGATATGCGACGTTCAGTAATCATAATTCCCTCACTCGGATGGTTAAGCGGATCGAGCGCTTGTGCGAATACTTGTAATGTTACAACCATCCATCGGTGTCACTTGCAGCAAAAACAGGCAGCCGAACGCAGGGAACCGGCGTTTTACTGTATGCCTACGCGCACAAGGAACTTTCATCGATTGCAGCGGAAGATTCTCGATCGAATCGCCTAGGATCATTGATACGCGAAAAGGATCGGTCGGTCTGGACGAGCACCACTACCTTCATCACCAGGACAACCGTCGGTGGCGGGGCGCCATGAACAGAATGGATCTGGTGGGCGATCGCTGCGGGAAGATGCTGCGCTCGAAGCCGGAGTGTCGCAGCGTGTGGGAACCAGACGGACATTCGATTTACGGTCTTTTTAGCCTGAACGAGCAGCGATGACCGGGGCAGCTTGAGGAGTGCGCGTTGGACGGGCAAATTACGGCTGTGCGGGCCGATCAATTCGGCCCGGGGCACCGATTTCGGCGCCATGCCGACGCCGTTCGCCCCTCGTGCCAGACATAGCGCGTGAGATTGTAGGCGACATTGGCCATGCCGATCTTTGTCCTAGTCCGCGCGATGCCGATGGTGCGCAAAACAGGCCCATGCGCGCTTTCTCCTGCGCGAAGACGTGCTCGACAAAGGTGCGGTTTTTGAGCGCCGGCCATTGGCTCGTGCCACGCCTCGCTCATCGGCCAGCCTGGCTTCTTGTGATGAATGTCGGAGAGTAGCCATGCTTCTCCACCGATGCGTCGTTCGTCTTCGAGTGATAGGCCATATCAGCCCGCACCATCGAGCCGGTATGGTTCTTGTCCAGCACATTTCAAAGCTGCGCCCCGTCATAGACCGAAGCGCTGGTGACGTTCCAGCCGCGGACGAAGCCGTGCCGGCGATTGATCGAGGCAGGTTCTTGTAGCCCAAGGCGGGCGCGGTGATGTCGCGCTGCTTCGTCTTCCCTCCTCGCCGGCCTTGGCCTTGGGGAACTTCACCGCCCAGCGCGCGTCCCGGTCCTTCTGGC
This sequence comes from Mesorhizobium sp. M0340, assembly GCF_040321535.1. Classification (NCBI taxonomy): domain Bacteria; kingdom Pseudomonadati; phylum Pseudomonadota; class Alphaproteobacteria; order Hyphomicrobiales; family Phyllobacteriaceae; genus Mesorhizobium; species Mesorhizobium sp. M0340. The sequence goes on from NZ_JAMYRR010000050.1 coordinate 3,488, forward strand.
GCAACTTGGCTGGCTTCCTCAGCCGCTCCTCCGGCACCTTTCCTCGCTTGAGGTCGGCCTTTTCGGCATCGCTGTTGCGCTGCTTGGGCCGCCACGATCGTGGCATCCACGATCTGGGCCACCCATGGCCAGGTGCTAGTCGAACGGGTAAACAGGTTCTTCACCGCCCGGCCTGCGTGAGGTGCTCCCTAAACAACCAGAGCGTTTTGGCGTCGGCAACCTTGCCGCCGAGCCCTAGCCCGTGGAATCGCATGAAGGGAAGCCGGTCTTGGATCTGCAACTCGGCTTGCTCGTCCGAGAGACTGTAGAGCTCATGCAGCACCATGATCTTGAATATCATCACCGCATCGGCCGGTCGCCCTCCGAGCGCTTCAGCTCATCAACTCTTCAGCGCCCGACTCCATTTGAGTGGTGTATGTATGATGTGGCGTCAACCCCGCGTCCTGCCGCGGCGATCAAGACCAACAAGATCGATTGTGAACCTGTGGTCCGCGCATTCCTAATCTACAAACGGCGCGACCTCCGGTAAATCACGAGCCAGCGATCGCGTAAATCGCGCGACGCGCGTTATTCACTATCAAGCTGGGATAGATTGTAGACACATCTGTTATTCTTATAGAGTATCATTCTGGCCGCATCCATCGCTTCCTCGAAAATCAGGCTTCCCCCGACAACGTAATCTGTAAGCGCCTTTGTGAGATAACGCTTTCCCCACCGGCCGGACAACCAGTAGAGTTCGGGAAGGTGAAATGCATCGCTCGCGAAAAGAATCTTTGAAAGGGGTACTGCCTCCATCACTTGCATATATCGCTGATACAGGTTCTGATGCACAAAAGGAGTCGGGTAGACGTGATTAGCCAAGCGGCCTTCTCTACTGATGGATATCCAGCATGCAATGGGATTATCTTTGGCATCGGCATCATGCTGTCGCGATCGAACCTTACCACTTCCTCTAGGAAAATGGGGGCCTGGTTGCGGAGTATCACATCAGGAGGTTCACCGTCCCCCGTGTGAATCTGCATCGGCATATCTCGCTTAAGGCACTCCTCAAGAGCTAAGGTGAATGTGTAACGACAAAGGTCTTTAATAACCTGAGCAGCCTCCTCTCGGCCCATATCAGAAAGCCTTGCGAACATGCTCCTGAGCGCTTGCGATGATGTTCGAGCAGGATCACGATCATGTAATGGTTGGATCAGCCCAATATATGGAGAAGGTATGACTTCATTCCAAAAGATTTCTTTCCGAAGTTACCATTACCATCTAGTACTGAGTGAAGTCTCTCGATATAAAGTTTTTCAAAATCATCAGACGAGATATCGAAACAAAATAAGTATACTCCGGCCGATTCTATGCGACGTGCAAGGCAATATACTTTGTTCAAAACGATCTATTGCTTCAGCGCCACCGCCTTCCGTATAACCAGTTTCAAGCATTATGTTTCGTATATTTGCATCACGAAACATACTGTTGACGAATGCCCAATAATTTCGCCCTTGATCGTTGCGAGCCTCGATAACAGATTCCAGGTTTTGTCACATCGCAAAAACTGCGCCATCTCTTTTATCAGAAACTTGACGTTGTCAGCCAGCGCATCAGGAAGCGCATCGAAGAGTCATTCGGTTGGATCAAGGTCGTGGCGGGCCAGCACAAGACCAGGTTCCGCGGCCGCGACCGTGTCGGATGGGCCTTCACCTTCGCAGCCGCTGCCTACAATCTGGTGCGACTGCCAAAGCTCATGGCGGAGACCGGCTGATGGCCAAGGTTCCCGGCTTCGCCAAGGCCTTTGCCGGCCGCTGGCGCATCGTCGAGATAGATGTTTGGGATAACGACTTCCTCGATCTCGTTGAGGAAGCGCATCTGACATTCAAGGGTTCGGCGGATGGCGAGATCGCCTTCGGCGCACTGAAGGGCTTCCTCGATGTCCGATATGGCACCCGCGATGGCTCAGCCTGCGCGGAGTTCTCGTGGGAGGGGCATGATGAAAACGACCCAGCCTGTGGCCGCGGCTGGGTTGTCTTTGGCACTGCAGGCCGCCTTGTCGGCCACTTCTACATCCACAACGCCGACGATTCAGGCTTCGTTTGCGAAAGAGCCTGACTTCTTCAACAGCCTGCTAGTCTTACTGAGTCAGAAAGTCGCGGCTGCGGGGGGATTCGCGCTGGTTGCGGATTTGTAGCGTGCTGATTCATCATCAGGGGAGCGCGCCATGACCAATTGGACAGCAGAGAGTGAAGCGACTTTCGACGCTTATGTCGCCTTAATCGGGGTGATTGGCCACGCCGACCGAGCTGAGCCTCTGAAGGATTACTGCCTCGGGCTTCTGATGCCGATAGAGCGCAAGAGCGTGGAGCCGTTGGCGGCCGTCACGGCGCCGTCGCGGGTGTCGGCCAAGCATCAGTCTCTGCTGCATTTCGTGGGACAGGCGCCGTGGTCGGACGCGGCCTTGCTAGCGCGGGTTCGCGACTGGGTTCTTCCACAGATCGAGCAGCGTGGACCGATCCCGGCGTGGATCGTCGACGACACCGGCTTTCCCAAGAAGGGGCAAGCACTCGGTGGGCGTAGCGCGCCAGTATTGCGGCCAATTGGGCAAGCAGGACAACTGTCAGATTGCGGTTAGCCTATCGATCGCAAATTACGCAGCCTCGCTTCCGATCGCCTACGAATTGTATCTCCCGCACAGCTGGGCGGAGGATCCGGAACAACGCAAGAAGGCCAAGATTCCGGCAGAGATCACGTTCCGGACCGCAGATCGCGCTCGAGCAGATCAGGACGGCCAAGGCCGAAGGCGTCGCGCCCGGCGTGGTTCTCGCCGACGCCGGATATGGCGCCAACGGCGGTTTCCGGGCGGGCCTGTCCGAGTTCGGTTTGACCTATGTTGTCGGCGTTCAGCCCACACTCAGCGTCTGGCGCCCAGGCGAGAGCCCGCTGCCGTCCAAACCTTGGAGCGGAAGAGGCCGGCCGCCGTCTCGAGTCGGCCGAACCGACAATCACAAGCCGATCTCGGCCAAGGCCCTGGCCGAGGAGTTCGACGCCGAGACTTGGCTCACGATCGCCTGGCGTGAAGGAACCAACACCGAACTCAATTCCCGCTTCGCCGCCGTGCGCTTGCGGCCGGCATCCAGGGACTACAATCGGCCCGAGGCTCACGCCGAAGAGTGGCTCCTGATCGAGTGGCCTGAAGGCGAGGTCGAGCCGAGCAAGTATTGGCTCTCCACCTTGAAGGCCGACGCTACGATCACCCAGTTGGTCGACGCCGCCAAGCTGCGTTGGCGGATCGAGCGAGACTATCAGGAACTCAAGCAAGAACTGGGACTGGGCCACTACGAAGGCCGAGGGTGGCGGGGCTTCCACCACCACGCCAGCCTCTGTTCGCCGCCTATGGCTTCTTGGTCTCTCTGAGGGACACGATTCCCCCCTCAACTCCAACTCGCGCCCAGGGCCGCCAAACACCTGGTCTTCCCGACGGTTATCGACCCCGCAGATCCTCCGATCCGACCAGAGCGGCACGTCCCGACCTCAATACCGACCATCAGGCGACGCCTGACTGTGGCCCTGACCAACCGTCTGCAACGATGTCCGTGCTGCATAAGGGCAATGGACAGTCCGCGTCAGGCTCGCAATTTATGACGCAGTAGTACTAGGCGGTGTTGACGGATTTGATCAAGATGAAGCCGGCGGCGAGCGCGACGAAGGATGCGAAATTCCTCTTGGTCTTCCCGCAGCGTAGCGCGATGCGCTTGAACCGCTTGAGCTTTCCGACAGCCTGTTCGATGCGCGCCCGACCCTTGTAAAGCACTTTGGCGAAGAATGCGGGCGTCGCCTTTTCGTTGGCCTTGTGAGGGATGACGGGAATGACGCCGCGTTTGCGAGCAGCGTCCCGATTGGCGCGGCTGGCGTAGCCCTTGTCACCGATCGCCGCGCGCGGGTCGATGTCGGGACCAAGCCCGAGCAGGATGGGAAAGTGAGGCGCGTCGCCCTTCTCGCCACCGGTCAGGTCAAAGGCGCCCGTCGAAATTTTCAAATGGATTTTCGTCTAGAACCCGCCTCTGGAGCGGCCGAGCGCCTGACCTTCCTGCCCCCTTTTGCCCCTGCCGCCGAGACATGGGCGCGAACCACGGTGCTGTCGAACATCTGCGCCAGATGCGCCGACGAACTGTGCCCGGCGAGGTGATCGAAGAAGGCTTCGAAGACGCCGGCTTTGCTCAGCCGATCGAACCGTTCCACACGCTGTTCCACTTACCGAAACGCTCCGGCAGCGCTCGCCAGGTGACGTTGTGAACGGAAAATAATGGAGCGCTTCCAGGAACAGACGGTCGTCGCGGCCTTTTGCCCCGCGCCGCGGCAATGATGCCCGGAACACGAGAAGCGCACTGTCCCAATCCGTATCAGGCATCTTCGGGGACATCGCCGACCCTCCAAATCAGTCGGCAACCCATGAATCATAATGAATCTGCTTGCGGAATCTGGAGGCTTCTGTGAGGTACGCATGCTCAACGGAGCACACCCGTTGGTCTTCGGACCTCATTGCAAGCCGGATTGAACGAAGCCGCGGGACGGTCTGGCGCTATAGGGATTGTAGCCTGGAGGAGCGGTCGGGATCGTCGGTGCCAGTCTGATGAAGGGCGTTCACGATGCGGCCACAGTGAAGGATGGCACGGTGGAAGGCGGGACCGTGATGGCGCGAGCCGTCGGACAGGCTGCAGTGCTTTCTATTGCCGGGCTGGCTGCTTGCGGGTTTGTGGGGCGGGACAAGGCTCGGGGTGCCGGCGCGCATGGCGACGGATACCGTACCGGGTGATGTGGGCGCACCCGGCGTGATCATGAGGTGTCGTTCCAGAAGGGGCTCGGCGGCGCCTGCCCGCACCGCCAGATGGCGAGCGTGATCATTGGCTCTCCGCAGCAGGGGCAGCGATGCGCCACCGCAAGGCTCTCGGCGGCGACAGCGGCGCTTTTGGCATCCGGTTCGAGATCGTTCTGCTGCGATCCGGCCAGCAGCCTGCGGCACAGGTCGAGCTTGGCGGCGCGATTGCCGTTGGCGAGGAAGCCGTAGTGGCGGATGCAATGGAAACCGTCGGGCAGCGTGTGCAGGAGAAAGCGACGGATGAACTCGTGCGCGTCGAGCGTCATGACCTTGGTCTTGCCGCGATGGCGATAGTCCCGCCAGCGGAACGCGATCCGATCGTCGGCCGCGCTGATCAGTCGGGAATTGGCGATGGCGACGCGATGGGTGTAGCGGCCGATATAGGCCAGCACCTGCTTCGGCCCGCCGAAAGGCGGCTTGGCGTAGACGACCCATTGACGGCGACGGGCCTCGGCGAGCAAGCAGACGAAGGCATCAGGCTTTGCCAGGTAGGCGAGCTCGCTGAAGAAGCCCAGCCGACCCTCATCATAGGTCGCTCGAAGTTCCTCCAGAAAGAGACGGCGGAACAGGCGCGACAGCACGCGCACGGGCAGGAAGAACCCCGGCCGGCAGGCGACCCAACGCCCTCCATCGAGAGAGATGCCGGCGCCCGGCACGATGCAATGGAGGTGGGGATGGTAGGTGAGGTTCTGGCCCCAGCTGTGCAGCACCGCGATGAGACCGATCCCGGCGCCGAGATGTCTGGGATCTGCGGCGATCGTGCGCAGCGTCTCGGCGGCCGCCTTGAACAGGATCGTGTACACCGCCGCCTTGTTCTGGAAAGTGACCGCGGCCATCTCGGCCGGCAGCGTGAACACCACGTGGAAATAGGAAACCGGAAGAAGCTCGTCCTGCCGCGCGGCGAGCCATTCCCGGCAAGCCTTTCCTTGGCATTGGGGCAATGCCGGTTGCGACAGGAATTGTAGGCCACGCGGATCGCCCCGCAGGACCGGCAGCCCTCGACATGGCCGCCCAGTTCGGCGGTCCGGCACAGTTCGATGGCGCTCACCGTGCGGCGCTCGACGCGTCCGAGATGACCGTCATGAGCCTGCCGATACGCCTCGCCATGGCGGCGGAAGATATCCGCCACCTCCAGTCTCGCCGACATGGGCGGAACCGATCAGCCCGGCGGCACGACTTCGATGTTCAGCCGGTCGAGCGGGCTTGTCGTGCGCCGGATGAGGCCGTTCGAGACCTTGGTGTAGCGCGCCGTCGAGGACAGATTGTTGTGACCCAGCAACACCTGGATGATGCGGATGTCGGTGCCGTTCTCCAGCAAATGCGTGGCGAAGCTATGCCTGAGCGTGTGGACCGTCACGCGCTTGTCGATGTCGGCGGCCGCTCGTGCCGAGCGGCAGGCCGAATACAACACCTGAACGTCGATAGGGCGATTTGCGTCGCGGCCGGGAAACAGCCAGCCCTGTGGCTTCGCCAGCCGCCAGTAGACCCGCAGGATGCGCAGAAGCTGCGCCGACAGCATCACGGTGCGGTCCTTGCCGCCCTTGCCGTGCTCGACCCGGATGACGCCGCGTTCGCTGTCGATGGCGCCGACCTTCAGCCCCACGGTCTCTGAAGCGCGAAGGCCCGCGGCATAGGCCGTGGTCAAGGCCGTGCGCGTCTTCAGGCTCGGCACCGCCTCAAGAAAGCGGACAACCTCGTCGGCACTCAGCACCACCGGCAGCGTGCGTGGCGCGCGGGCATAGACGATCCGTTCCGGGATCTCGGCATGGCCCAGCGTCACGCCGTAGAAGAACCGCAGCGCACACACCGTCTGGTTCAAGGCCGGCCATGACATCCCGGTCGAGACCAGATGCACCTGGAAAGCGCGGGACGTCCTCAAGGCCAAGCCGGTCCGGAGAGCGGCCGAAATGGCGGGAAAACTTCGCCACCGCGTGTACATAGGATCGTTGCGTGGCCGGCGACCAGATTGCGGATCGTCATGTCCTCGATCATGCGTCGGCGAAGCGGGCTCATATTGGCCATCTCATTGCTCCTGTTCTCAAGGTTGCGATTCAACAGCAGCAATCCTTCAAAACAGAAGCGTCATCCGCAAACCGGTGCACCAAATGCCGCGTCAGCGGCTTCGTTGTGTGACCAGCATGTTCAACCGCTTGGGGGTGAAAGTCCCCTAGCCAACCTGATGGAGGTGAAGGCTTAGTGAAGCGCAAGGGCATCTTCGCGAGGTGGTGTCTGAAGGAAGCGTGGAGCAAAACCGCGACCTGACGAACAGAAACCGGATATGAGGCATCCCTGGTCGGACGAGCGGGCAACGAGCCGCAAAGTCCATATTCATCAAGGGGCAGGGCTGTAGATCCGGCAGGTGCGCGGGGAAGGCGATTGAACTTACCTGGGGAGGCCTGCGTCATGTTCCGACTTCGGAACTGAGGGAACCGCAAGGTGACCTGACCGTGATGCAGGAGTCAGCAGAGGGCGAAGTAGGTGATGCTGTCGGCAAGGCTAGTGAGGCACTCCAAGGCCGAAAGGCGGAGCAAACGGATAGGCCGAGCCGGAAACGATGACCGAAGGCCCGAACGATTGGAAGTGGCAAGTAGGACCGGCAACTCATGAGTGGAAAGCGGCAGAAGACCCAGTATTCACTGGCCCTGGAACCGAGAGATCGGGGTGAAGCCCCTGTCAGCGGTTACCAAGGGGCCGAACCGCTCGTGGCGAAGTCGGCACCCCAAAGCCCGGCTTGGACAGAACAGCTAATGGAGACGGTATGTAGCCGAGAGAATCTGGAAACAGCGTGGAAACGCGTTCGAAGCAACAAGGGCGGTCCAGGCGTGGATGGGATGACCATCGACGACGCCAAGGGCTACCTGCGTGAGCACTGGCCAAGCATTCGGGGTCGATTGCTCAAGGGAACCTACCAGCCGCAGCCGGTCAAGCGGGTCGAAATCCCCAAGCCGGAGGGCGGGGTCAGAAAGCTCGGCGTGCCTTGCGTCGTCGACAGGCTGATCCAGCAAGCCCTGCTGCAGGTTCTCCAGAGCAGTGGGATCCGACATTCGCCGAGCATAGCTACGGCTTCCGTCCGGGACGCTCCGCTCATCAGGCGGTAGCCCAAGCGCAATGCTACATTGCCGAGGGTTACAGCTACGTGGTCGATCTTGATCTCGAAAGATTTTTCGATCGAGTCAATCACGACCGCCTGATGGCGCGCGTCGCCGCGAGGGTGGCGGACAAGTGTGTGCTCAAACTCATCCGGGCATTCCTCAATGCCGGGGTGATGGAGGACGGCTTGGTCCGTCCGGTGGACGAGGGGACCCCGCAAGGCGGTCCGCTCTCGCCCCTTCTAAGCAACCTCGTGCTCGACGACCTCGACAAGGAACTGGCCCGACGGGGTCACCGCTTTTGCCGCTACGCCGACGACTGCAACATCTATGTTCGCAGCCGCCGCGCCGGCGAACGGGTCATGGCTTCCGTAAGCCGGTTCCTGACCCAGAAGCTGCGGCTGAAGGTCAACGGGGCGAAGAGCGCGGTGGCGCGGCCGGAGGAGCGGAAGTTCCTGGGGTTCAGCATCGCGAATGACGGGAGCGAGCGGCGCATCGCGCCGAAGGCCCTCGCCAAATTCAAGGCGCTGATCCGGGATATGACACGCCGGACCCGGGGCATCAGTCTGCCGCAGATGGTAAAGGAGCTGAAGCCATACCTCATCGGATGGCGCGGCTACTTCGGCTTCTGCCAGACCCCGCGGGTGCTTACGAACTGTGGAAGCGTGGACCCGCCGAAGATTACGTATGTATCTTTGGCGGCAATGGCGGAACGGGCACAACCGCTACAAGGAGCTGCGCCGTCGTGGCGTGCCAAAGCTCCGGCCGCGGTTGCTGCCGGTTCACCGACGGGATTCTGGCGCATGTCAGGACACCCGGCGGTCCAACAGGCCCTGCGCAACCAACACTTCGAGTCGCTCGGTCTCCCCCGTCTCTATGTCTCTGTCGAAGCTTAATCCGGTCGAACCGCCGTGGTACGTGATCCGTATGCCCGGTGGTGTGGGAAGGGCGGCGCCGTGAGGCGTCCCCCTATCCCGATCAATCCTCAATCCAATACCTGAGTCAATTCATCCACACCGCCTAGGACTTTGTCCACGACCAACTTGAGGCGGGAACGAAGAGCGGACGCCCTGCCATAACCATCGCGCGGGGAGGTATCAAAACTAGCCCGTCCCATTCATGAGCCTTGTGGTTCGAGCGCCGCTGAGCGTTGGGTCATGCAGGTGTGAGGCGTCTTTTTCACCGCAGCTGAGACTGGACTTTGGAACGCGCTGGAAGGTCAAGGTTTGGGTTTCGGCCTTGATGCCCCCGGCGCTCATGGTGCTGTGGGCTGCAGCATGAGAGCGATTTGTCGGAACAGGCTGGCCTCCGGACAGGCGGCGGCGAAGGCCAGGCGGATGCGCGAGACGGTTTCGATGACGCGGGCGCCGAGCTTGAGGAGCCTGAGCCGCAGCGTGGCGAACTCGGCGTTGCTGACATGATCGGTTTTGGGCACCGCCTCGCGCCGGCTTCGTCTACGTGGCTTTCGTCATTGACACCTACGCACGAAGGATCGTGGGCTGGCGGGTGAGCCGGACGGCGCATGCAGCCTTCATTCTCGACGCTCTGGAACGGGCTCTCCATGACCGGCGGCCTGTGCAGGGTGGCAGACTCGTGCACCATAGCGATAGAGGCAACCAGGGCGGATTCAAACGGTCGTCGCAACACTGATTGTGTTCACTCATGGCAGCAACTCGTCAAGCGCCTCTGCCGGCGTTTTCCAACCCAGGGTCTTTCTCGGCCGGGCATTGAGGGCCGCTGCCACGGCGGCGATCTCGTCGGCGCTGTGGATGCTCAGGTCGGTGCCTTTCGGGAAATACTGACGCAGCAGCCCGTTGGTGTTCTCGTTGGTGCCGCGCTGCCATGGGCTTTGAGGATCGCAGAAGTAGACCTGGACACCCGCATCGATCGTGAGACGATCGTGCTGGGCCATTTCAGCTCCCTGATCCCAGGTCAGTGAACGGCGTAGCTCTTCGGGCAAGGTGATGATGGTGCGCGTAATCGCGTCACGCATGGCCTCAGCCCCATGTCGCGCGAGCGCAGGCCCGTTCTTCGTGCGCGGAGCTTCGCCATGCCCCGCAAGCCGGGGAAGATGCAGTAGCATCGTGAAGCGCGTCGTGCGCTCGACCAGCGTGCCGATCGCCGAGCTGCCAAGACCGGGGATGAGGTCTCCCTCCCAATGTCCCGGCACCGCTCGATCGGCCGCTTCGGCGGAACGCTGACTGATCATGATTTCCGGTGAGACAAAGCCCTTACCTCGCCTGCGTACGCGCGCCCTGGGGACCCGTAATACACGTCCTGTTCGCAAGCAGGCCGTCAGCTCGCGGCGCAGCACTCCGCGGGCCTGAACGAAGAGGGCCTGATAGATGGCTTCGTGGCTGATGCGCATCGTCTTGTCGTCCGGGAAGTCGATCGGCAAGCGTCGAGCAATCTGCTCCGGGCTCCCCCGATCCTTTCGCGGGCCATGCCGGCGGCCCTTCCACGGAACGGTGGGACCATGAACGGGAGCGCCGCTCGGGGCCACGACAACGCCAGCAAGTCTCTCCTCCACATAAGTGCGCAAGGTTGCGTTGAACGCAAGCTTGGTCGGCTTGGGCCGACGGGCCGATCGATCCGCATGCCACTGGGCAGTCGCCCGATACTCCAGCCCGCCGCTGGGGGTGGCCGCATTGCGCCGCAGTTCACGGGAGATTGTCGAGGCGGACCGACCGAGCCGGCGCCCAATCTCCTGCATGGAATGGCCCTGTACCCTGAGAAGTGCGATCTCTTCGCGCTCCACCAATGACAGGTACCGCCCGGAGAGCGGCTTCGCCGAGGATCTGAACATCGCTGGTGGCATACGGCCCACCTTCCGGAACCATCTGGTTCCTACAGGCTGCGGCACTCCGGCTTCGAGCGCAGCATCTTCGCTGCTCAGCCCCGCGGCGATCGCCCGCCAGAATCTAATCTGTTTATCGCGCCCCGCCAAAGGCGGCCGTCCTGGTGAAGGTAATAGCGCTCGTCCAGACCGTGCCGATCGCCGCTTTCGAATGCTCATCACAACCTCCAACTTCAGAGTGTTGCGACGACCGTTTGAATCCGCCCAACACGTCTCGATCAAATACCGAGCGCCCGGCCGAGGCCGGCATCGAGCCTTCGGTGGGCAGCGTTGGCGACAGCTACGACAATGCTCTCGCCGAAACGATCAACTTCCTCTACAAGGCCGAGGTGATCCACCCGACCCGGACCCTGGCGCTCGTTCGAGGCGGTCGAGTTCGCAACGCTGGAATGGGTAGACTGGTTCAACAATCGCCGGCTGCTGGAGCCCATCCGCAACATCCCGCCGACCGAAGCCGAGGAACGCTATTGCGCCAGGCTGGAAGAGCCAGCCATAGCGGCGTGACTCAAACGAAACGGCCTCCCGAAAACCCGGCGCGGTTCACAAGTTCGGCGGGATGGACGTTTCGGAGGCCAAGCGCTTGAAGAGCCTTGAGGACGAGAACCCCAAGCTGAAGCGGCTCCTGGCATCCCCTTCAACGACCCGGCCTAGCATTTTCGTAGCGGATATGGAGACGCAAGGCGCCTGCCACTGACCCCATTTCAACTCCAGCAATCGCCCTAGGGAAGGCAGAAACCGTGCGTCCCGAAGCTGGTGTGACCACCCTGGCGTGGAGTAGAGACTGCAACGGAGTGTATCGGTCTACGTGGCGAATTCAATTGACGGAAAAGTCCTCTGAATCCGGACGAAGAAGGACACCCGGATGGTGGAAACTCAGGAGGAAAAACAATCGCCCTGAAGCAGCGCTTCGACATAATCATGAACGTTGTCGGCAACACTGGCCCGACGATTTCCGCTGCTGAGTCACTTCCGCTCTGAATTTATCTCAAAACGAGATGGCGGCGATACGCAAACTGAATTTGACGTAGGTCGCGGCGCGACCGAACATAGGAGTAATGAATGCTTCTCTCGGGATTCATCCAGCAAACTAGCGCGGATCAACGGCGCGATTGGCAAGGGGAATGGACATGACGATATCTCGACGCGATCTCATCAAGACGGGTTTGGCCGCCGGAGCAGCTATATCGATCCCATCAGGTCTACGGGCACAGGCCGCGTCAGGTAGTACGCCGACGGTGCGCATGGTGAAGGCGAGTGACCTGCGCATCTTCGATCCAATTTTTACGGCGACGAACGTCACCGCTGACCACGGCTTGGCGATTTACGATACGCTGTTCGGGTCAGACTCGAAGTTCATGCCGCAGCCACAAATGGTCGGCAAGTGGGGCGTGTCCGAAGACAGGAAGACCTATACGTTCGAGCTGCGGGACG
>NZ_JAMYRR010000051.1:0-15519 GCF_040321535.1 Mesorhizobium sp. M0340
GTCAGGATGTAGGCTTCGGCAACAAACTTCTTGTGCGGCTTGACGGTGCCGGGCTTGGCCAGGACCTGGCCGCGCTCGACGCCTTCACGGTCGACACCGCGCAGCAGCGCGCCGATGTTGTCGCCGGCCTGACCCTGGTCGAGCAGCTTGCGGAACATCTCGACGCCCGTGCAGGTCGTCTTGGTGGTCGGACGGATGCCGACGATCTCCAGCTCCTCGCCGACCTTGACGACGCCGCGCTCGACGCGGCCGGTCACCACCGTGCCACGGCCCGAGATCGAGAACACGTCCTCGATCGGCATCAGGAACGGCTTGTCGAGCGGACGAACCGGCGTCGGAATGTAGGCATCGACCTGAGCCATCAGCTCGCGGATGGCGTCCTCGCCGATCTTCTTGTCGCTATCTTCAAGGGCGGCAAGCGCCGAACCCTTGACGATCGGAATGTCGTCGCCGGGAAACTCGTTCTTGGTCAAAAGCTCGCGCACCTCGAGCTCGACCAGCTCGAGCAGCTCGGCGTCGTCGACCTGGTCGACCTTGTTCAAAAACACCACGATCGAGGGCACGCCGACCTGGCGGGCCAAAAGGATGTGCTCGCGGGTCTGCGGCATCGGACCGTCGGCGGCCGACACCACCAGGATCGCGCCGTCCATCTGCGCGGCACCGGTGATCATGTTCTTCACATAGTCGGCGTGGCCGGGGCAATCGACATGGGCATAGTGGCGGTTGGCGGTCTCGTATTCGACATGCGCCGTCGAAATGGTGATGCCGCGCGCCTTCTCTTCGGGCGCCGCATCGATCTGGTCATAGCGCTTGTATTCGCCAAAATACTTGGTGATCGCCGCCGTCAGCGACGTCTTGCCATGGTCGACGTGACCAATCGTGCCAATGTTCACATGAGGCTTAGTGCGCTCGAATTTACCTTTTGCCATGTGATCTCTCCATTCCTGCCGGCCCGTACGGGCCTTGAATTAAGTTACTGGTGCAACTCGTTTCGAGTTACGCGTATTTCTTCTGGACTTCCTGGGCGACCGCGGTCGGGACCGGCTCGTAATGGTCGAACTGCATCGTGTAGGCCGCGCGGCCCTGGCTCATCGAGCGAAGGTTGTCCACGTATTTGAACATGTTGGCGAGCGGCACCATCGCGTTGATGACCACCGCGACGCCGCGGGCCTCCTGGCCCTGGATCTGGCCACGACGGCCGTTCAGGTCGCCGATAACGCTGCCGACGTAATCTTCCGGCGTCACCACCTCGACCTTCATGATCGGCTCGAGCAACTGCACGCCAAGCTTGGGCGCTGCTTCACGGAAGCAGGCGCGGCCGGCGATTTCGAAGGCCAGAACCGACGAGTCCACGTCGTGGTAGGCGCCATCGATCAGCGTCGCCTTGACGCCGATCATCGGGAAGCCGGCGAACGGGCCCGAGGTCATGACGCTGTTGATGCCCTTTTCGACACCGGGGATGTATTCCTTCGGCACAGCGCCGCCGACGATCTTGGTTTCGAACTCGAATTCGCTGCTTTCCGGATTCGGCTCGAAGAGGATCTTGACGCGGGCGAACTGGCCGGTACCGCCGGTCTGCTTCTTGTGCGTGTAGTCCTGCTCGTGCTTGCGGGTGATCGTCTCGCGGTAGGCCACCTGCGGCGCGCCGACATTGGCCTCGACCTTGAACTCGCGACGCATGCGGTCGACGATGATGTCGAGGTGAAGTTCGCCCATGCCGGAGATGATCGTCTGGCCGCTTTCCTCGTCGGTCTTGACGCGGAAGGACGGATCCTCGGCGGCCAGGCGGTGAAGGGCGAGACCCATCTTTTCCTGGTCGTTCTTGGTCTTCGGCTCGATGGCGATCTGGATGACCGGATCGGGGAATTCCATGCGCTCGAGGATGACCGGATGCAACGGATCGCTGAGCGTGTCGCCGGTGGTGGTGTCCTTGAGACCAGCGAGGGCGACGATGTCGCCGGCAAACGCCTCTTCGACGTCGGCGCGCGAATTCGCATGCATCTGCAACATGCGGCCGATGCGCTCTTTCTTGCCCTTCACGGTGTTGTCGACTGAGATGCCCTTGGTGAGCTTGCCCGAATAGATGCGGGCAAAGGTGAGCGAACCGACGAACGGGTCGTTCATGATCTTGAAGGCGAGCATCGACAGCGGTTCGTTGTCGTCGGCATGACGCTCGATCTCGGCGTCGGTCTTGGCGTCGACGCCCTTGATGGCAGGGACATCGGCCGGCGACGGCAGATATTCGACGACGGCGTCGAGCAGCGGCTGCACGCCCTTGTTCTTGAAGGCCGAGCCGCAGAACATTGGATAGAACTTCACCGCGATCGTGCCCTTGCGGATGAGCGCACGGATCTCGTCGTTGCTCGGCATCTTGCCTTCGAGGTAATTCTCGAGCGCCGTTTCGTCCATTTCGACGGCGGCCTCAATCATCTTCTCGCGGTATTCTTCGGCACGAGCCTTGAGGTCGGCAGGGATCTCGACGATGTCCCAGGCAGCGCCCAGCGTCTCGTCGCGCCAGACCAGCGCGTTCATCTCGACGAGATCGACGACACCCTTGAACTCGGTCTCGGCGCCGATCGGCAACTGCATGACGACGGCATGCGCACCGAGGCGCGAACCGATCATCTCGACCGAGCGGTAGAAGTCGGCGCCGATCTTATCCATCTTGTTGCAGAAGATCATGCGCGGCACGCGATACTTGTCGGCCTGGCGCCAGACGGTCTCCGTCTGCGGCTCGACACCGGCATTGGCATCGAGCAGCGCGATGGCGCCGTCGAGCACGCGCAGCGAACGCTCGACCTCGATGGTGAAGTCGACGTGGCCGGGGGTGTCGATGATGTTGAAGCGATACATCTTGCCGTCGCGACCCTTCCAGAAGGTCGTGGTGGCGGCCGACGTGATGGTGATGCCGCGCTCCTGCTCCTGCTCCATCCAATCCATGGTCGCAGCGCCGTCGTGGACTTCGCCGATCTTGTGCGACTTGCCCGTGTAATAGAGGACGCGCTCGGTGGTCGTCGTCTTGCCGGCGTCGATATGCGCCATGATACCGAAATTGCGGTAGTCTTCGATTTTATATTCGCGGGCCATGGGAGGTGCCTCTTCAGTCTCGTTCGCGCTTTACCAGCGGTAGTGCGCGAAAGCGCGGTTGGCTTCTGCCATCTTGTGGGTGTCTTCACGCTTCTTGACGGCGGTGCCGCGGTTGTTGGCCGCGTCCATCAGCTCGCCGGAGAGGCGGTCGACCATGGTGGTCTCGTTGCGGTTGCGGGCGGCAGCGATCAGCCAGCGGATGGCCAATGCCTGCCGGCGCTCGGGGCGCACGTCGACCGGAACCTGGTAGGTGGCGCCGCCGACGCGGCGTGAACGCACTTCCACATGTGGCGCGACATTGTCGAGCGCCTGATGGAAGACGGTGACCGGCTCCTGCTTGGTCTTGGACTGGACCTGGTCGAGCGCGCCGTAGACGATGGTCTCGGCAACCGACTTCTTGCCATCATACATGACGGCATTCATGAACTTGGTAACGATCAGGTCGCCGAACTTCGGGTCCGGATTGATCTCACGCTTTTCTGCACTGTGACGACGGGACATTTTTTCTCTGCCTCAATTCTACGCGGTGGCCTGGATCCCGGATCGTCGCTTGACGCCGTCCGGAACGATCTTGGCTACGCTTCGGTCACTTCGGACGCTTGGCGCCGTATTTCGAACGGCGCTGCTTGCGGTTCTTCACGCCTTGCGTGTCGAGCACGCCGCGGATGATGTGGTAACGGACGCCCGGAAGATCCTTGACGCGGCCGCCGCGGATCATCACCACCGAGTGTTCCTGAAGGTTGTGGCCTTCGCCGGGGATGTAACCGATCACTTCAAAACCATTGGTCAGACGGATCTTGGCCACCTTGCGCAGCGCCGAGTTCGGCTTCTTCGGCGTCGTGGTGTAGACGCGCGTGCAGACGCCCCGCTTCTGCGGGTTCTGCTGCATGGCCGGGACCTTGTTGCGCTTCACCGGCGCAATGCGCGGCTTGCGGATCAGCTGGTTGACGGTAGGCATTAAACCCTCTTGTCTCTCAATTCCGTGTCTTGCCCGGTCAGGGCCGCTCAAAGCGTCATTTCCATACGCAAATTCGGGCCACAAACCGCGCCTCGCGGTCTTGCCCGAACAAATAGCAGAGGAAGCGGAAGCCGCTTCATGCACGCCGGAAATATCTTTTCGCTCGTAAAACGAACCCTGTTTGAGGCAAACTCCAAAGCGTGTCGCTTCGAAAGCGAGAGCCTCACATCGGTTCTGACTGGCCGGCTTCTACTCGTGCGGCCACTGTCCGTCAACCCCGGAGCGGCAAATATTGCGCTGAACCCGAGGTTTGGCAGCCATGCGAAAAACACATGTAATTTTCTTGCGCCGTTTTTCAAGAGGAAGGCAGAAAGTGACCGGCTTGCGGCTGTTTCCACGCCGTGCTTCGTGCGAAAAGGCGGCATGAACAGCCCAAAACCCCTCGCCCGGAGGTACGAACCCGTGAATGACAATGAGGAGCGCCCGGTCACCATTATTACCGGCCGGGTGTGGAAGCGCAAAGGCGGCAAGCCGGAAGGCGTGCATGTGATGCTGGTCGCCCCGGACGACGATTCGGCGGTGCGCCGCGCTCTCGAATCACTTGCCGCGGAAGGTTACGCCGAGGCCGAGCTCGACCAGATCGGTGACCTGGACGGCGTGCCCGACGAGGAGCCGCATCTGTCCGCCTATCAGGGCGCGCTCGAAGGCGAAGTGTCGATCGTGACCTTCGATGTGCCGATCTGAAGAGATCTGAATCGCGGTCGATCTCACGGCCGGCGACAAAGCCCGGCGACTTGCCCGACACAAGTTCTCTGCTAAGAAGCGAGCTCTGGTAAAACCAAGCACACTCAACCTGCGGAGCTCCCATGTCCTCTAGTCCCATCAAGCTCGGCATCGTCGGCGTGGGAAAGATCGTCCGCGACCAGCACCTGCCGGCCTTGGCGAAGGACCAGGATTATCGCCTGGTCGCCGCAGCGAGCCGCCACGGCAAAGTCGAAGACATCCCGAATTTCCCGACGATCGAGGCGATGCTCGACTCGGTGCCGGAGCTCGAGGCGGTGTCGCTGTGCATGCCGCCGCAGTTCCGTTATGACGCCGCACGCACGGCGCTGGTGGCGAAAAAGCATGTCTTCCTGGAAAAGCCGCCGGGCGCGACCGTCAGCGAGGTCGAGGACCTGAAGGCGCTGGCGGCAGCGAACGGCGTCTGTCTGTTCGCCAGTTGGCATTCACGCTATGCGCCGGCTGTCGAGGCCGCTCGCGCTTTCCTCGGTTCAACCAAAATCAGATCGGCCGCTATCATCTGGAAGGAAGATGTCCGCCGCTGGCATCCGAATCAGGAATGGATCTGGGCACCGGGCGGCTTCGGCGTCTTCGATCCCGGCATCAACGCACTGTCGATCGCCACCCACATCCTGCCGCCAATGTTCATCAGTTCGGCAGAGCTCGATTTTCCGGAGAACCGTGCATCCCCGGTCGCAGCCCACGTCACCTTCCGCACCTCGGATGGATTGCCGGTGACGATGGAACTCGACTGGCTTCAGACCGGCCCGCAGAGCTGGGACATCCTGGCCGAGACGGACCGGGGTAAAATGGTGCTTTCCGGCGGCGGCTCGAAGCTCGCTGTCGACGGCCGCGTCGTTCACGAGGAGCCGGAAGCGGAATACCCGATGCTTTACAAGCGCTTTGCCGAGATCGTGCGCGCGGGTACCTCCGACGTCGATCTCGCGCCCCTTCAGCACGTCGCCGACGCCTTCATGCTGGGCAAGCGCAATGTGGTGCAAGCTTTTTTCGATTGATCAGCGGGCGTCGGCCGGATCGCATGTCCGGTCACGCACCGCGCAAGTTCAATTGACGATCGCTATGGCAAAGCCGTCATAGCCCTTGGCGCCAACAGTCTGGATCGCGGTGCCTTCCAGACGCTTGTCGCCGCCGATGAACGAGAACGCCGCGCGTGCCCCTTCGACATTGGCGTCACGACCATCTTCATTCACCACCGCGCCGTCACGGATGACATTGTCGCAGACGATGACGGTCCCCGGCCTCGAAAGACGCATGGCCCACGACAGATAGTGCGGGTTGTTCGGCTTGTCGGCGTCGATGAAGATGAAGTCGAATGGCCCGGCATTCTCGGCGGCTAACGCCGCAAGCGATTGAAGCGCCGGTCCGACCCGCAGTTCTACCCGGTCCGACACCCCTGCGCGTTCAAAGTTCGACCGCGCGACACTGGCGTGGTGCGGGTCAAGCTCGAGCGTCACGACCTTGCCGTCCACGGGCAACGCTCGCGCCATCCAGATTGTCGAGTAGCCGCCCAACGTGCCGATTTCGAGTACCTTCTTGGCTCCCTGCATTCGCGCAAGAAGTGACAGCAGCTTGCCTTGTGCCGGCGAAACATCGATCGCCGGCAGGCCGTGGTCATGGTTGGCCGCCAGAACGACATCGAGGGCGGGATCCGCATCGAAAAGAGCCTCGACAATGTAGTCGTCGACAGAAGCCCAGGTCTTCATGCTCATCGTTTTCTTCTCCGATCCGATTAGGAACCAAAATGCGAAAAGGGGCCACTTGGGCCCCTTTTCTATCTTCTCTTTCTTGCGCGCTTACTGCGCGGCGGAAGCCATGTCGGTCAGCATCGGCTCGGCGACCTCGACGCCGGACGCCTTGCGGCGCTCGTCGATGATCAGCTCGTCGCGCGAGGTGGCGATGCGCCGGATCTGGCTCATCGTGCCGCCGGTGCCGGCTGGGATCAGCCGGCCGACGATGACGTTTTCCTTCAGCCCCTGCAGCATGTCGGTCTTGCCGGCAACCGCAGCTTCGGTCAGCACCCTCGTCGTCTCCTGGAAGGAGGCGGCCGAGATGAAGGACGGCGTCTGCAGCGAGGCCTTGGTGATGCCGAGCAACACCGGCTGGCCTTCTGCCGGCTTCTTGCCTTCCTCAACCAGGCGCTCGTTGACCTCTTCCAGTTCGATCACGTCGACGTGGTCGCCCGGAATGTAGGTCGAATCGCCCTGCGTGGTGATCTCGACCTTCTGCAGCATCTGGCGAACGATCACCTCGATGTGCTTGTCGTTGATCGACACGCCCTGCAGTCGGTAGACCTCCTGGATCTCGTTGACGAGGTAGGAGGCAAGCGCCTCCACGCCCTTGATCGCCAGGATGTCATGCGGCGCCGGATTGCCGTCGAGGATGTAGTCGCCCTTCTCGATGACGTCGCCGTCCTGGAGATGGAACGGCTTGCCCTTCGGGATCAGGTATTCGACCGGCTCAAGCGTCGAGTCATGCGGCTCGATGATGATACGGCGCTTGTTCTTGTAGTCGCGGCCGAAGCGGATCGTGCCATCGATCTCAGCGATGATGGCGTGATCCTTCGGACGGCGTGCCTCGAACAGCTCGGCAACACGCGGCAGACCGCCGGTGATGTCCTTGGTCTTGGCGCTTTCCATCGGAATACGCGCCAGCACGTCGCCGGGGCGAACCTGTGCGCCCGGCTCGACCGAAAGAATGGCCTCGACCGAGAGCAGGAAGCGGGCGTCGCCACCCTTCGACAGCTTGCCGACCTTACCCTTGGCATCCAGGACGGCGATCGCCGGCTTGAGGTCGTTGCCGCGTGGCGTCGAACGCCAGTCGATGACCTCGCGCTTGGTGATGCCGGTGGATTCGTCGGCGGTTTCCTGAACGGAAATGCCGTCGACCAGATCCTCGAACGCGACCTTGCCCTCGATTTCGGTGAGGACCGGGCGGGTATAAGGATCCCACTCGGCGATACGCTGGCCGCGCTTCACCTTGTCGCCATCGTCGACGAAGATCCGCGAACCGTAGGTGACGCGGTGCGTGGCGCGTTCCTTGCCGGCCTCGTCGAGGATCAGCACCGCCATATTGCGGCCCATGACCATCAGCTGGCCGTCGGAGTTGCGCACCACGTTGCGGTTGCGGATCTCGACCTTGCCCTCGTACGAGGCTTCAAGGAACGAGGAATCCACCACCTGCGCCGTGCCGCCCATGTGGAAGGTACGCATGGTGAGCTGGGTGCCCGGCTCGCCGATCGACTGCGCCGCGATGACGCCGACAGCCTCGCCCTGGTTGACGGGAGTGCCGCGGGCCAGATCGCGTCCGTAGCAGACCGCGCAGACGCCGACCCTGACCTCGCAGGTCAGCGCCGAACGGATGCGGACCGATTGCACGCCGGCCTTTTCGATCAGTTCCACGTCACGCTCGTCCATCAGCGTTCCGGCCTTGACCAGAACATCGCCGGTGACCGGGTGGGTGATGTCGTCGAGCGAGGTGCGGCCGAGAACGCGCTGGCCAACCGAGGCGACGACCTGACCGGCATCGACGATCGGCTGCATTGTGAGGCCCTTGTCGGTGCCGCAGTCGAGCGAGTTGACGATGCAGTCCTGCGCCACGTCGACGAGACGACGCGTCAGATAACCCGAGTTCGCCGTCTTCAAGGCGGTGTCGGCCAGACCCTTGCGGGCGCCGTGGGTCGAGTTGAAGTACTCGAGCACGGTGAGGCCTTCCTTGAAGTTCGAGATGATCGGCGTCTCGATGATTTCACCGCTAGGCTTGGCCATCAGGCCGCGCATGCCGGCAAGCTGGCGCATCTGGGTGGGCGAACCGCGCGCACCGGAGTGCGACATCATGTAGATCGAGTTCATCGGCTTCTGACGGCCGTTGTCCTCGAATTCGACAGCCTTGATGCGGGCCATCATTTCGTCGGCGACCTTTTCCGAGCACTTGGCCCAGGCGTCGACGACCTTGTTGTACTTCTCGCCCTGGGTGATCAGGCCGTCATTGTACTGCTGCTCGTACTCCTTGGCCAAAGCCTCGGTGTCGGACACCAGCTTGATCTTGGCGTCCGGAATCAGCATGTCGTCCTTGCCGAACGAAATGCCGGCACGGCACGCGTGGCTGAAGCCGAGAGCCATGATGCGATCGCAGAAAATGACCGTCTCCTTCTGACCGCAATGGCGGTAGACGGTGTCGATCATCTTGGAGATGTTCTTCTTGGTCATCTCCTGGTTGGCGGTCTCGTACGGCACATTGTGGTTCTTCGGCAGAAGTTCGCCGATGATCATGCGGCCAGGCGTAGTGTCGTAGATCTTCGACACGACCTTGCCGTCGGCGTCGACCGTACGGAAGCGCCCCTTGATCTTGGCATGCAGTGTCACCGCCTTGGTCTCGAGCGCGTGCTGGAGTTCGCCCATGTCGGCAAACACCATGCCCTCGCCCGGCTCGTTCTGGTTGACGATCGAGAGATAGTAGAGACCGAGAACCATGTCCTGCGACGGCACGATGATCGGCGCACCGGAAGCCGGGTGCAGGATGTTGTTGGTCGACATCATCAGCACGCGGGCTTCGAGCTGCGCTTCCAGCGACAGCGGTACGTGGACCGCCATCTGGTCGCCGTCGAAGTCGGCGTTGAAGGCCGTACAGACCAGCGGGTGAAGCTGGATCGCCTTGCCTTCGATCAGGATCGGCTCGAACGCCTGGATGCCGAGGCGGTGCAGCGTCGGCGCGCGGTTCAACAGCACCGGATGCTCGCGGATGACCTCGTCGAGGATATCCCAGACCTCCGGACGCTCCTTCTCGACCAACTTCTTCGCTTGCTTGACGGTCGAGGAGTAACCCTTGGCGTCGAGACGGGCGTAGATGAAGGGCTTGAACAGTTCGAGCGCCATCTTCTTTGGCAGGCCGCACTGGTGCAGCTTGAGCTCCGGACCGGTGACGATGACCGAGCGGCCGGAATAGTCGACGCGCTTGCCGAGCAGGTTCTGGCGGAACCGGCCCTGCTTGCCCTTCAGCATGTCGGACAGCGACTTCAGCGGACGCTTGTTGGCGCCGGTGATGACGCGGCCGCGACGGCCGTTGTCGAACAGTGCATCGACGGCTTCCTGCAGCATGCGCTTTTCATTGCGCACGATGATGCCGGGTGCGCGCAGCTCGATCAGCCGCTTCAGGCGGTTGTTGCGGTTGATGACGCGGCGATAGAGATCGTTCAGATCCGACGTGGCGAAACGGCCGCCGTCCAGCGGGACAAGCGGACGCAGGTCCGGCGGGATCACCGGAACCACCTTCATGATCATCCATTCCGGACGGTTGCCGGATTCCATGAAGTTCTCGACGACCTTGAGCCGCTTCAGGTACTTCTTCTGCTTCAGCTCGGAGGTGGTCGAAGCCAGCTCCGAACGCAGATCGCCGGCGATCTTCTCGAGGTCCATGCCGGCCAGAAGGTCGTGGATCGCCTCGGCGCCGATCATGGCGGTGAACGAATCCTCACCATATTCGTCGACGGCCATCATGTACTCTTCCTCGCTGAGCAGCTGGTGCTCCTTCAGCGCGGTGAGGCCGGGTTCGGTGACGATGTAGTTCTCGAAATAGAGGACGCGCTCGATGTCCTTCAGCGTCATGTCGAGCAGCGTGCCGATGCGCGACGGCAGCGACTTCAGGAACCAGATGTGGGCGACCGGTGCCGCCAGCTCGATATGGCCCATGCGCTCGCGGCGGACGCGCGACAACGTGACTTCGACGCCGCACTTCTCGCAGATGACGCCCTTGTACTTCATGCGCTTGTACTTGCCGCACAGGCACTCATAGTCCTTGATCGGACCAAAAATGCGTGCGCAGAACAGGCCGTCACGCTCCGGCTTGAAGGTGCGGTAGTTGATGGTCTCCGGCTTCTTGATCTCGCCGAACGACCAGGACAGAATCTTCTCAGGGCTGGCAAGCGAGATCCGGATGGAATCGAACACCTGCGCGGGCGCCTGGGGATTGAAGAGATTCATGACCTCTTGGTTCATGCCGTTCTCCTTTTCGGGGTCCTCGAAAACCCCTTGCATCTAGCGCGGGCCAAACGCCCGCCGACTTGATCGGCCATCGGCCGAAGAAACTCTGTTGTTTGAGCATGATCTTGGCCGAAAACCGGTAACCACTTTTCGGGATCATGCTCGGCGTCCGGTCGCGGGAAGACCGCGGCCGGACGTCTTGCTTATTCGGCCGCGTCGGGCAGCCGGATCGGGTTTTCGTCGAGCTTGGTGTTCTCCAGCTCGACATTGAGGCCGAGAGACCGCATTTCCTTGACGAGAACGTTGAAGCTCTCGGGGATGCCGGCCTCGAAGGTGTCGTCGCCTCTGACGATCGCCTCGTAGACCTTGGTGCGGCCGGCGACGTCGTCCGACTTCACCGTCAGCATCTCCTGCAGCGTGTAGGCGGCGCCGTACGCTTCCAGCGCCCAGACCTCCATCTCGCCGAAGCGCTGGCCACCGAACTGCGCCTTGCCGCCCAGCGGCTGCTGGGTAACGAGCGAGTACGGCCCGATCGAACGCGCGTGGATCTTGTCGTCCACAAGATGGTGAAGCTTGAGCATATATATATAGCCCATCGTCACTTTGCGATCGAACGGCTCGCCGGTGCGTCCGTCATAGAGCTGCGACTGACCGCTGGTGTGCAGGCCCGCCTGCTCCAGCATGATGTTGATGTCGGCCTCGTGCGCTCCGTCGAACACCGGTGTCGCGATGGAGACGCCGCGGCGCATCTGCTCGCTGAGGCGAATGATGCTCTCGTCGTCATATTCGCGGATCGGCTCGTTGCGGTCGTTGGCCGGCATGAAGCTCTCGAGCGTCTTGCGCAGCGGCTTGATGTCGCCCGCCGTCTTGTACGCGTCGATCAGATCGCCGATCTTCTTGCCCATTCCGGCGCAAGCCCAGCCCAGATGCGTTTCCAGGATCTGGCCGACATTCATGCGCGACGGCACACCCAGCGGGTTGAGCACGATATCGGCATGCGTGCCGTCCTCGAGGAAAGGCATGTCCTCGACCGGAACGATCCGCGACACGACACCCTTGTTGCCGTGCCGGCCGGCCATCTTGTCGCCGGGCTGCATCTTGCGCTTCACGGCCACGAAGACCTTGACCATCTTCATGACGCCCGGAGGCATTTCGTCGCCGCGCTGCACCTTCTCGACCTTGTCCATGAAGCGCTGCTCGAGCGCCTTCTTGGAATCGTCGTACTGACCACGCAGGGCTTCCAGCTCGCTCTGGAGCTTTTCGTTCTCCACGGCAAACTGCCACCACTGCGAACGCGGATACTCGTCGAGCGTGTCCTTCGACAGCTTCGAGCCCTTTTTGAAGCCCTTCGGCCCGGCAATCGCTTCCTTGCCGACGAGAACGTCGGAAAGACGCGAATAGACGTTACGGTCGAGGATCGCCTGCTCGTCGTCGCGGTCCTTGGCAAGGCGTTCGATCTCCTCGCGCTCGATCGCCATGGCGCGCTCATCCTTCTCGACGCCGTGGCGGTTGAAGACACGCACTTCGACGACGGTGCCGAAGGTTCCCGGAGGCATGCGCATCGAGGTGTCGCGCACGTCCGAGGCCTTTTCACCGAAGATGGCGCGCAGCAGCTTTTCTTCCGGCGTCATCGGGCTTTCGCCCTTCGGCGTGATCTTGCCGACCAGGATGTCGCCCGGCTGCACTTCCGCACCGATGTAGACGATGCCGGCCTCATCGAGGTTCTTCAGCGCTTCTTCCGAGACGTTCGGGATATCGCGCGTGATCTCCTCCGGCCCGAGCTTGGTGTCGCGGGCCATGACTTCGAACTCCTCGATGTGGATCGAGGTGAAGACGTCGTCGGCGACGATGCGCTCGGACAGAAGGATGGAATCCTCGTAGTTGTAGCCGTTCCACGGCATGAACGCGACCAGCACGTTGCGGCCGAGGGCCAGATCGCCGAGCTCGGTCGACGGGCCGTCGGCAATGATGTCGCCCTTGTTGACCCGGTCGCCCATGCGCACCAGCGGACGCTGGTTGATGCAGGTATTCTGGTTCGAACGCTGGAACTTCATCAGCCGGTAGATATCGACGCCGGACTTGCCGGGATCGAGATCTTCCGTGGCGCGGATGACGATACGCGTCGCGTCCACCTGGTCGACGATGCCGCCGCGGCGGGCGCCGATGGCGGCGCCCGAGTCACGGGCGACGATCGGCTCCATGCCGGTGCCGACGAACGGCGCTTCGGCGCGCACCAGCGGCACGGCCTGACGCTGCATGTTAGAGCCCATCAGCGCACGGTTGGCGTCGTCGTTCTCGAGGAACGGGATCAGGGCCGCGGCCACCGACACCATCTGCTTCGGCGATACGTCCATCAGATCGACGTTTTCGCGCGGCGCCATCATCACTTCGCCGGCGTTGCGGCAAATGACGAATTCGTCGACGAAATGACCATTCTTGTCGAGCTCGGCATTGGCCTGCGCGACGTGGTGCTTGGCCTCTTCCATAGCCGACAGGTAAACGACCTCATTGGTCAGCTTGCCATTGACGATCTTGCGGTACGGGCTCTCGATGAAGCCGTATTTGTTGACGCGCGCGAAGGTCGCCAGCGAGTTGATCAGGCCGATATTCGGGCCTTCCGGCGTCTCGATCGGGCAGATGCGGCCGTAATGCGTCGGATGCACGTCGCGCACTTCGAAGCCGGCACGCTCGCGGGTCAGACCGCCCGGTCCAAGCGCCGAAAGACGGCGCTTGTGGGTGATCTCCGACAGCGGGTTGGTCTGATCCATGAACTGCGACAGCTGCGAGGAACCGAAGAACTCGCGCACGGCGGCAGCCGCCGGCTTGGCGTTGATCAGGTCCTGCGGCATCACCGTGTCGATCTCGATCGAGGACATGCGTTCCTTGATCGCGCGCTCCATGCGCAGCAGGCCGACCCGGTACTGGTTCTCCATCAGCTCGCCGACCGAGCGCACGCGGCGATTGCCGAGATTGTCGATGTCGTCGATCTCGCCCTTGCCGTCGCGCAGTTCGACCAGCGTCTTGACCACGGCCAGGATGTCCTCCTTGCGCAGCACGCGCACGGTGTCCTCGGCCTTGAGCTCAAGGCGCATGTTCATCTTGACGCGGCCGACGGCCGATAAGTCGTAGCGCTCGCTGTCGAAGAACAGCGAGTTGAACATGGCTTCGGCGGTCTCGAGCGTCGGCGGCTCGCCCGGGCGCATAACACGATAGATGTCGAACAGTGCGTCCTGGCGGCTCTCGTTCTTGTCGACGTTGAGCGTGTTGCGGATGTAGGCGCCGACGTTGACATGGTCGATGTCGAGAACCTTGATCTCGTCCTCGCCGGTGCCGAGCAGCACTTTCAGCGTCTTTTCGTCGATCTCGTCGCCGGCTTCGAGGAATATCTCACCGGTCGCATAGTTGACGATGTCCTCGGCGAGATAGTTGCCGAGCAGATCCTCGTCGGTCGCCTTGATCGCCTTGAGACCCTTTTCGCCAAGCGCCCTGGCCTGGCGGGCAGTGATCTTCTTGCCGGCCTCGACGACGACCTCGCCGGTGTCGGCGTCAACCAGGTCACCAACGGCCTTGAGGCCGCGGAAACGCTCGACGTTGAACGGGATACGCCAATGGTCGCCGGCGCGCTTGTAGGTGATCTTGTTGTAGAAGGTCGACAGGATCTCTTCGCCGTCCATGCCGAGCGCCATCAGCAGCGACGTGACCGGAATCTTGCGGCGGCGGTCGATACGGGCGTGCACGACGTCCTTGCTATCGAACTCGATGTCGAGCCATGAGCCGCGATAGGGAATAACGCGCGCGGCAAACAGAAGCTTGCCGGACGAGTGCGACTTGCCCTTGTCATGGTCGAAGAAGACGCCCGGCGAACGGTGCATCTGCGAGACGATGACGCGCTCGGTGCCGTTGACGATGAAGGTACCGTTCAAGGTCATGAGCGGCATGTCGCCCATGTAAACGTCCTGCTCCTTGATGTCCTTGATCGACTTCGCGCCGGTATCCTCGTCGATATCGAACACGATGAGGCGCAGCGTCACCTTGAGCGGCGCCGCGTAGGTCAGGTCGCGCTGACGGCATTCGTCAACGTCGAATTTCGGTCCCTCGAACTCGTACTTCACGAATTCCAGCATCGAGGAGCCGGAAAAATCGGAAATCGGGAAGACCGACTTGAAAACTGCCTGCAGCCCCTCGTCAGGACGCCCGCCCTTGGGCTCCTCCACCATCAGGAACTGGTCATAGGATGCCTTCTGAACCTCGATCAGGTTCGGCATCTCCGCAACTTCCGGGATCTTTCCGAAAAACTTGCGTACGCGTCTGCGGCCATTGAAAGTCTGGGTCTGGGCCATCGTCGCTCCTTAGCTCAATTCTCGGGACGAGCCTCGCCGCGGCTCGCCTTGCATCTCGGGCCACCTTGGCGGCCCTGTCTTGTTGCCCGCCGCCTGTCGGCGGCTTCTTGTCTTTTCACCCACCACCAATTGGCGGTGGGCCAGAAACGGGAGAAAACCCGTTTCCTGAAGGCCGGTTTGCGGCCCTCAGGAAAGAGGTTTTCGCACTCTTCGCGCTATGAGCCTCCCCTAGACGTGATGGGAGTGGCGGGGGGGGCCGCCCCCGCCCCCCGGGCAGAAACACGAAATAAAGTATAAACATGGGGCCCGGGGGGGCACCGGGGGGCTGGAAATTTTAGCGGGGGGCGGTGGGAAACCC
>NZ_JAMYRR010000052.1:0-13832 GCF_040321535.1 Mesorhizobium sp. M0340
GATGCTGCCAAAGTCCCCATCAGCCATCGCATCAAGAAATGCGCCTGGAACGACGACTATCTCATCAATGCCATCACTCATATGCGATAGCCCTGCCCTCGAGGGGGAGATTACGCGCTCATACAGCAATCCTTGGCCTGCCCGACGCCACCGCGACGACATGCGCCTCGATGAACATGCGCTGGCCCTCGACGGTCGAGACGCGGAACTCGCTGGCGATTTCGATCTCGGCGCTGTCGGTGCCGGCGTCCTTCGCCCGCCCGGCGGCAATCGCCCGCACGTCTTTCTCCGCCGCGGCGATCGCCGCCGCCTCGTCGTTGAAGTCCCGCACGCTTTCGCCTGAGGCGACACGGAACAGCCCTTCCTTGGGCTGGCTGACCCGCGCCTCGGCCGAGACCCGGACCTGGCCGACGACGGCGCCGAGCGCATTCGCGACATCGGTATCCTCCGGCACCACGCATCGATTGCCGACCAGCTCGGCCAGCCCGGCATAGTGCAGCGGCGCCGAGGCGCCGAGGCCGATCACCGGACGGTCGAGCGCGACGCTGAGCCGGGCGATGCCGGGATGGGCGTCGACGGCACGCTGGACCAGCGCATGGGCGACGGTCGCCGCGCCATCCAGGCCGTCCTCGGCAAAGGCGGTTTCGAGGATGACTTCCGCCGAGAGGCGGGTCAGCGCGGTCAGCACCCGTTCCGAGATCGCCTCCGGCGACGCGGCGATGAACTGGCCGCGGCCGTCACGCCTGCGCGCGAACAGCTCGGCACCGAGACGCGCCGCGGCCGCATCCCAATTGGCCTGCCTGCCCAGCACATGCGCGGCATCCGACGGCGTGAAGCCGGCGACATGCACCAGCCCGCGCGATACCAGCCGGTTCAAGGTGGCGTTCTGGGCATTCGAGGTCAGCAATCTGTCGAGAGCCTGCGGCACGGCACCGATCAGTTCGTAAAGCCTGGCTTCGGCACCGGTCAGTCCGGCCGCCAGCCGCTCCGGCACGCCGGTGCGCACCGCCAGGCGGCCATCCATGCGGCCGGGGTTGGGGGCCCGCAGCTGGCGTTCCAGCTCTGATGTAACCGCCTCGCCATGTATCATGCCGGCCAGCGCCAGCGGCACCAGGCGGCGCGGCCCGAGCAGGATTTTCGGGTTGAGCGCGCCGTCCTCCAGCGCCACTTCGGAATCGCCGCCCAGCCCAAAGGTGCGCATGGCGACGGCTTCGACCATGGTGCGGAAGCCGCCGACGGTGGCGCCTTCCGGATCGAGCCGCGGCCGGCCCTTGTCGAGCACGGCGACGTCGGTGGTGGTGCCGCCGATGTCGGAGACCACGGCATCGTCGAGGCCGGTCATGTGGCGGGCGCCGACGAGGCTGGCGGCCGGGCCGGACAGGATCGTCTCGATCGGCCGCTGGCGGGCAAAGGCGGCCGAGACCAAAGCGCCGTCGCCGCGCACCACCATCAGCGGGGCGGCGATGTTGCGCGCGGTCAAAAAGCCTTCGGTCGCCGCGACCAGCCGGTCGATCATCGAGATCAGCCTGGCGTTGAGCAATGTCGTCAGCGCCCGGCGCGGGCCGCCGAGCTTGGCCGACAGCTCGTGGCTGGCGGTGACCGGCAGGCCTGTTATGTCGCGGATCAGATCGCGGGCGGCAAGCTCATGCGCCGGGTTGCGGGTGGCGAAATAGGCGCAGACGGCAAAGCCGGACACCGACTTTTCCAGTTCCGGCAAAGCTGCCTCGAGCCCGGACAGGTCGAGCTTTGCCGCATTGCCATGGACATCGTGGCCGCCGGGGCAGAACACCACCGGATCGGTGCCAAGTGCGGCCTTCAGCCCGTCACGGGCCAGGTCGCCTTCGGCAAAGCCGATCATCACAAGTGCTACGCGCCCGCCCTGGCCCTCGACCAGCGCATTGGTGGCTAGCGTCGTCGACATTGACACCAGTTTTATCGCAGTCGGGTCGGTGCCGGCTTTTTGCAGCACCGCATCGACCGCGCCCGATATGCCGACGGCGAGATCGTGGCGCGTCGTCAGCGCCTTCGCCTTGGCCAGCACCTTTCCGCCGGGGCCGCCGGCTTCCGACCAAAGCACGGCGTCGGTATAGGTGCCGCCGGTGTCGATGCCGAGGAAGAGGGGTGAGGGTTTGGGCCTGGCGGTCATATTTGGGTCCGGAGAATTCGTCTCCGCCCCTTAGCGGATACCGGCGGATCGATAAAGCCGTGATGGCTGGGCCAAGATGGGAGTTCGATCTCCCCCCTCGTGGGGGAGATTGGCAGCTTGGCCGCCTACCCCACAAGAAAGGCTTGTTGGCCAAATAGGGCTACGCCCGGTTGCCCGGCGAGCCTTCGAGCGGCCTGCCGACAGAAGCGGTGGGCCGTTCGCGGCAGAAATACAAGATCGTCAGCATCACCGCGACAAGCAGGATGGCGTAGTAGATCGAGACGCGGGCATAGACCTCCGCCTTTTCCACCGGGAACGTGCGACCCTCGATGGCGGCGCGCGCCACCATCGAGGCAACCAGCGCGTCGCGGGAGAAGATCAGGTTTATTGCGGTCAATGGCAGGACCGAGGCGAACAGCAGGGCATTGCAGAGCTTCGCCCTGAGCTCGAAGCGCAGCAGCATCACGCCACACCAACTGTAAAGGGTGCTGTAGAGCGCAACGGCCGCTGTCTTCAGCGGCGTGTCCTCCACCATGAACAGGAACGGCGCGCCGTCGTCTGGTCCGGTGAGGCGCAGCAGGGCCCATATCCCGGACAGCACACCCATCGTGCCGAGCAACAGATTGGCCCATTGGCGCTGGCCGGCAGGCTGCTCCGTCTGCGCATAGGACAGCAGCCATTCGCCCAGCGAGACGTTTGCCACCCTTACAAGGCTGAGCAGGATCAGCGAAAGGACCTGCCGGGCCGCCCATGACGCCGGCTGGCCAAGAACGGTCTCGGCAATGCCGAGCTGGTCGGCCAGGACGACGGCCGTGTTCACCCAGGCGTAATCGATACAGAGGCTGAGAAACAGCAAGACATATTTGCGCACTTTGAAATCCCCCAAGCCCGACGACCGCCATTCCGGCATATGCACGCACCGGTAGCAAAGATCTAACATCAACCGGGCGCAGTTGTCGAAGGCCGAGATTGGCGGCGAGCGCTGGGCCGCGACGCCTAATCTCCTTGAGGGGGAGATGTCGCCGAAGGCGACAGAGGGGGTCGGTACGTCCTGACGCGACCCCCAATAGTGGACAGAGGATGCCGGCGCTCCACGCGAGACGACCCCCTCTGTCCTGCCGGACATCTCCCCCACGAGGGGGGATTGGCAGCTTTGCCGCCTACCCCACAAACCCCACCTTCTTGTGGCTGCCATCGCAGAACGGCTTGTTGGCGGAATGGCCGCAGCGGCAGAGGAAGGCGCGTTGGGTGCGATCGACCGTGTGGCCGGTGCCGGTGACGATTTCGACATTGCCCTCCAGCTTGAGCGGGCCGTTGGTCGTCGGTGTGACGGTCAGCGGGCCATTGCGCGCCTCCAGCGCCGGCGGATCCTTCAGCGGCGGCTCGCCCGTGGCGGTGAAGCCTGCCTTGGTGTGGCTGCCGTCGCAGAACGGCTTGTTTTCCGAAGCGCCGCAGCGGCACAGCGTGGCGCGGAAGAACGTCTCGCCGCCCAGCACGATCTCGGCATGCAGCGCCAGCGGACCGTTTTCCCTTATGCGCACGGTGTTGACCACCGGCGGCTGTTCCTGGGGCCCGCCATCCTTTCTGACGTAGGTGATGGCGCCGGACGGGCAGGCTTCGGCGAGCGCCACGATCTTCTCGACGCTGGCCGCCTCGGGGTGGATCCATTGGCCGGGCGCATTGGGCACGAAGACATGCGGATCGCCCAGCACGCAATTGCGCGAATGGATGCAGCGGCGCCCGGAAAAGCCGATATCGATTTTTTCGCCTTCGACCGTGCCTGCCATGGGTGCATCTCCTTGCTGAAGGCGTCACGCTATGGCGGCGGCCGGGACGGCGTCAAGCTGCCTGAGAGGCTGGGCGCCTGATCTCCCCCCTTGAGGGGGAGATGTCGCCGAAGGCGACAGAAGGGGGGCGTTGCGCGTGGAGCGCCGGCATCATCTGTCCGCGATGGGACGTCGCATCAGGACGTACCGACCCCCTCTGGCCTGCCGGCCATCTCCCCCTCAAGGGGGAAGATTTGCCACGTCACGGCACCAGATCGATTTCCTCGGTCTCGCCGCCGCTGCAGGTGTAGCAGCAATCGTCGCACTTTTCCGTGTTGCCGGGGCCGACCCCCCAATAGGTGTTTTCGTCGCCATCGACCCAGGCGCCATAGCAGATCGATTCGCCGTCATTGCAGGACAGCGGGATCGACTTGGTCTCGCCGTCGTTGAGATAATAATCCTGATTGTTGCCCGGCCAGACATGGTCGCGGTCCTGACTGTAGAGTTCGACGCGCATGGCGTTCGGATGGCTGTTCTTGATCTCGAAGGTGACATCGCCGGCATGCGCGACGGGCGCAAACAAGGCGGCAAGGCAAAGCGCCGCGGCGGCGCTGCGCGCGGAAGCGTAAGACGACATGATGAGGAACGACACGGCCTCCCTGGCCGCTAGGGGGAACATGGCATGATGGCGGGATGGGTGGAAGAGGCGGCAGCGACGATGTCCGAAGTGAAGCGCATGTGGTGTCTCCCCAAGCCGGGGAGAGGATACGCCAAGGGAGGGGATGGTGAAGGGTGGGGCTTGAGTTGAAACGACTCAGATTAGCCGAGGAGCGGTCAATGTCCGTCTGCTCGCAAAAGTCAGCGTGTTATCAACGCAGTTCGCCACGAATAGCACGTGATTCCTGTGAAGAACCTCCTGCAGCGCGTACTAATGACCTTGCATACGACTCGATTGTAGCACTGCAGCGAAATACAATAGTTTCCGGGTTAATTTGGGGGATGTAATGCAGCTTGTTCACTTTCATGCCTTCGCAGTTTCGGCGTCGAATTGGGGCGAGGCTCCGAACATTCAGGGCGGCCGCATACAGGTGGATGCCCAGATTGAAGAGCTAGTCTCTAAGAATGTTCAAAAAGCAAAATTTGACACCTGTCTCGAGTCTGTCTTCGAGACTGATGATAACCGACATAATGACATGCGTGAGCTTGTGCGTAGGCATGCGTTTGGAGACGAGAATGGCGCCGATGAGGCTGCAAAGGAAATCTCGGAACGCCTGTCAGTTGCTATGGACAATCGATCGCACCCTGCTCTTCTGTTGATCGCATCACAAAAGGACGGCTCCATTTCTCAGGCGTCACTTTGGACCTTTCCAAGGGATGAGGCGCTACGGCTCATTAACCAGAGGACGGCTTCCCTCCAAGTCTTGACTGATATATTCAGCCAGACTTCACGGTTGCGCAAAGCCGCCTTCTTCCAAGGCGGCCAAGCTACGACCGAGTTTCTCGGCGGCAAAATTCTCGATCTTCAATCAGGTGGCGGCCCTAGGGCGGTTGCTGATTTCTGGTTGTCCGACTTCCTACTATCCACACCCGCAATCAGGCCGAAGGCCGGCACTCAGATGATAGCCAAATCGCTGATTCAATGTGCGAAGGAAACAGCGGATCTCACTGAGCAACAGCAGCTTCAAAGCGCGGCAATGAGCATCAGGAGTGGTCCGAAACAAAAGTGGAGTCCGAAGGAAGTAGCCGATAATTTCTTTGGAGTTGACTTGGCGGCACGGTTTCAAAGCAAATTTCCAAACGCAGCCACCTATAACACCTCGATCGAGATCGATCAGAATACATATGCGGATAGTTTAAATTTTGCAGTCTATAAGCTCGATTCCGGTGTTATCGTTTCCAGTCCATTTTCGGAGATAGGTGAAAGCGTGAGAATTACTGAAACGGCAAAGGAGGGTAGCCGTCTCTCTTTGGAGGGTCGAGTGGTGAGCCAGAAGGTAAGGTCGCCCAATGGAGTACGATGAATTTTCGAAGATATACAACGATGCCCTTCCGGGACTTGCACGACTCAACGATTGTCTTGACCGCACGCTAAACAAAATAGTCGAGCCGCTGCGTCACATCGACAGATGCCAATGCCGAGTGAAAGCCACGAACAGCGCGTACAAAAAGTATATGAGTAAGTATGTAGGTCGATCGCCTCCATTGATGAATTTTGATGACCTTGTCGCTGCTCGAATTATCGTCTTCTTTACGTCGGACATTTCCGTCGTCCGTTCCGCCCTTTTAGAACATTTCGACAGAGTGGAGAGAACCGAGAAGAAACCCGAGTTTGATGATCAATTTGGTTACGAAAGCGAGCATCTCGTTTTCGTGGTTCCGCCGCATTTAAAACCTGACACGCCCGACGAATTCTGCCCTAGTACATTTGAAATCCAGCTACGGACGATTTTGATGCACGCCTATGCTGAGCCGCAGCATGACATTCTTTACAAATCTTCTGGCGAGATTCCGAAGACGATCCGTCGGCGCCTAGCCTGGATCGCAGCTTCATGTTGGGGTGCAGACCGCGAATATGAGGAACTTCGTCGCTGGAGTGAAGCAATCGGCAATTGAGCCCTCCGGAGGATGCTCCATGAAAGTTCGAGATCACCTTCGTGCTATCGCTTTCGAGATCGGAAGTAAGTCGCCCTACTATTCTAGCGATGACGTGATATCTGAATTGCGGAGAATGCGGCCGGATTTGATTAGGCAGGAGTCGAGGAAGCTGGAGGACATAGCCCTTCGCCGGATCCTGAACGACATAGAGAGCCGGCAATCCTCATCCTTCAATTCCGACCAGGCTGATTTGTTCTCCCCGCTCGGTGGCGCGCCACTTTCATTTCGTGGCAGTGATCTTGACGAGTCAGTCGCAGATAGGAGGCTCAGGATGCTCCTTCACAGGATTCCTGTTGGACTTTTAAAGAAGTATGTCGCGCGGGAGCAGCCAATCCGGCCGAAGAAAACAAAGGTCGACGCTATTAAAGGCCTGCTGGAAAGATATGCGGACCAGCTAAAGTCGGATAATGACTCGTTAGAAGATGCATTGAGGCGATACAATGAAGAACACGGGCCTCACTCATCTTGATATATTGCAAGATTTACCGGTACTAGAGTGTAGAAAAAGTGCGGCTAATTTTTGACCTGAACAACTCATAATCCTCCGCACTTTCTTTTAAGCGCCCACAGGCGGAAAGCGACATGAGTATAGCAAGAGCTCTAGCTTGGCTGTTTATTGATCGCTCCGGATTGAACTCGATATCCGAGAATCCATCCATCGAGCTAAGATTGCGCGTAAGAAAATCTTCGTGCCTATAGAGGCATCTTATGTAAACCCAGTCGTAAAACGCATTGGTCGGTGAGCTGGAATATACAGTGCCTTCAATTTGAAACCACACGATATTTCCAGATGTACGTATGCGTTGATCTCGCTTAGCTTCAATCGGCGTTTTGTCATATATATCGATGTAGGGGCCACCTTTGGTGAAGACTTTGCTGCCCTGATAGAGCGACTCCATCGGGATGTCTTTGTCTCCGAGACGGTACTTTAAGCTAAAGGCGCTCAGCCTTCGGCCTAGTTCTTCTTCAGATTTAGTCGATATCTCTAAGACTCTGCCGAGGCCCGCATTCGAAGCGGCCAAGTGAAGACCTCTTACGTTCTTGCGTTTTTGACTCTCGGCAAATCCGGGATGCCACAGGAACTCGAAGTTTCTGACTTCAAAAAGCTGAGCCCCATTTCTAACTGGAATGAATACCGGTCGAGTTGCCATCAGAGATTGATTATCATTGCAAGAGGGACGTTCGTGGGAATAAGGACCTCATACTTCGATGCTTGACGCAATCGTTCTTGGATAGCAGAGTCCTTCCAATCTGTTCGTTTAAGGATCACCTCCCAATCCAGTTGACTCTTGGCCTCCTCCCAAGTCAGCAACTCCACACCCGCCTTGTTGGATACGTCAGCCGTGAACCGAACGCCGGGCAATGCCAAGACCTCATACTTGACCTTGAGGTGCTTCACTTCCTCGATTCGCCCTTCCTTGGTGGCGACATATTCCATTGGGTGCTGGTCGCGCATCGACAAGTTCACGTACTGATCCAGCTCTCTTTTTACAGCCGACTTTTGGCTCCAATCGTTGCCGCCGGGCGCTCCGATTTCTATATTTCGGCGACGAAGTTCGCGCAGAGATAGCAACCCGTGTTCTCTTATTGAGTCCAGGTTTCTCCGGTCAGTGAAATGAAACAGGGAAAAGCGGTTCCTAATTTTGGCAACAAATTCTTCAATCGTCATGACACCCACCCAATGTTGATGCCATGATAGGTAGAGTTGTTAATCCCCCATCTTCAAGGCCTGGATAAACGCCTCCTGCGGGATATCCACCTTGCCGAACTGGCGCATCCGCTTCTTGCCCTCTTTCTGCTTGTCGAGCAGCTTGCGCTTGCGCGAGACGTCGCCGCCGTAACATTTGGCGGTGACGTCCTTGCGCAGCGCCGAGATGGTTTCGCGGGCGATGACCTTGCCGCCGATCGCGGCCTGGATCGGGATCTTGAACAGATGGTGCGGGATCAGCTCCTTCAGCTTCTCGCACATCTGGCGGCCGCGCTTTTCCGCCGCCGTGCGGTGGACCAGCATCGACAGCGCGTCGACCGGCTCCTCGTTGACCAGGATCGACATTTTCACCAGGTCGCCCTCGCGATAGTCGGTGAGGTGATAGTCGAACGAGGCGTAACCCTTGGAGATCGACTTCAGCCGGTCGTAGAAGTCGAAGACCACCTCATTGAGCGGCAAATCGTAGATCAGCATGGCGCGCTTGCCGACATAGGACAGGTCGGCCTGGATGCCGCGCCGGTCCTGGCATAGCTTCAGGATGCCGCCGAGATAGTCGTCGGGGGTGAGGATGGTGGCGCGGATCCACGGCTCCTCGATGGCCGAGATCTTGACCACGTCGGGCATGTCGGCCGGATTGTGCAGTTCCTTGACCGTGCCGTCGTTCAACAGCAGGCGGTAGACGACCGAGGGCGCGGTGGCGATGAGGTCGAGGTTGAATTCGCGCTCCAGCCGCTCCTGGATGATTTCGAGATGCAAGAGGCCGAGGAAGCCGCAGCGATAACCGAAGCCGAGGGCGGCACTGGTTTCCATTTCGAATGAGAAGGACGCGTCGTTGAGGCGCAGTTTGCCGACGGCGGCGCGCAAATCCTCGAAATCGGCGGCGTCGACCGGGAACAGGCCGCAGAACACCACCGGCTGCGCCGGCTTGAAGCCGGGCAGGGCTTGTGCCGTCGGGCGCTTGTCCTCGGTGATGGTGTCGCCGACGCGGGTATCGGCAACCTCCTTGATCGAGCCGGTGAAGAAACCGAACTCGCCGGGGCCGAGCTCGTCGACATTGATGCGGGCGGGCGTGAAGACGCCGGTGCGCTCGACCAGGTATCTGGCGCCGGTGCCCATCATGCGGATGGTCTGGCCCTTCTTCAGCACGCCGTCGATGATGCGCACCAGCACGATGACGCCGAGATAGGCGTCGTACCAGGAGTCGACCAGCATCGCCTTCAGCGGAGCCGTGATGTCGCCCTCGCGCGGCGGCGGCAGATCGTTGACGATCGCCTCCAGCACGTCGGGAATGCCCAGCCCGGTCTTGGCCGAGATCAGCACGGCGTTGGAGGCGTCGATGCCGATCACCTCCTCGACCTGCTCGCGGATGCGCTCGGGCTCGGCGGCGGGCAGGTCGACCTTGTTCAGCACCACGACGATCTCATGGTTGTTGTCGATGGCCTGGTAGACATTGGCCAGCGTCTGCGCCTCGACCCCTTGCGAGGCATCGACGACCAGCAGTGAACCCTCGCAGGCGGCAAGCGAGCGCGACACTTCATAAGCGAAGTCGACATGGCCGGGCGTGTCGATGAGGTTGAGGATATAGTCCTGCCCATTGTTGGCGCGGTATTTCAGCCGCACCGTCTGCGCCTTGATGGTGATGCCGCGCTCGCGCTCGATGTCCATCGAGTCCAGCACCTGCTCCTTCATGTCGCGCAGCTCCAGCCCGCCGGTCGACTGGATCAGCCGGTCGGCAAGCGTGGATTTGCCATGGTCGATATGGGCAACGATGGAGAAGTTGCGGATGTTCTTGATCGGCGTGGTCATGCGGCGCGCTTTAGCAGGGGCACGGTATATCGGCAAGCGGCGGGACGCCGGCGGGGCGGCGGGGCGGCAAAGTCGTTAAACTTTGATCCATGAGATTAGAGCATAGTTTGCGCCCGGCGTGATAGCCCACCGGTCTATCGCCGTTTCGGGGGGATCGGAATGCCGCCGTCAGCACGCAAATTTCTCAGATCGGTGAGCGGCTCGTTCGCGCCGATGCTCGCCATCCTGCTTATCCCGATGGTTGCCGCATTGGGCTTTTCCATCGACTATACCTCGGCGGTTTCAACCAGGGCATCGATGCAGAACGCCCTCGATGCAGCGTCGCTGTCGATCACGACGCTTGCGACGGACACCTCATTGGCGGACCGCCAGGTAAAACTGCAGGAGACATACCTGGCCAATGGCGGGCAAGGCACGGCCAAGCTCGACAGCTTCGTCGTCGCCACCGACGGCGCCGCCAGCATCAAGGCTTCCGCCGGCTTTGCCATGCCGACGAATTTCATGCAGATCGCCAGGATCAACACGGTGCAGGTCGGCGTTGCGTCGGCAGTGACAAAGCGGCCGGCGCTGGTGCAAGCCACGTTCAAGGTGACCAAGGTCTCGGGCTGGTGGGGCAAGACAATGACACTCTACGGCACCAAATTCGGGGACACGGTGGCCAACAAGCTGATGAAGATCACCTACACATACAACGGTTATGGCGATCCGAAAGGCTATGGCACGGCGACCGTCTCCACCATCAACGGAGCGACGATCACTACGGTCCAGCAGCAGGTGTGTACGACCACCACGGTGCTCAGCTTTTATGGGCTGCCCAGCACCACGATCACCCAGACCGCTTCCAACGGCAAGAAATATGCGACCACTTGCGTCAACACCATGTACCCGGCGACCGGTGCCGGCGCGGTGATCGACGTCAGCCAGATGGACCAGCTCTATCTGCAGATGGATGTGCCGTCAGGCAATCCAACGGTGCTCAAATCGAACGATCCGGCGACATCGAACCGCCTCTACGCGGACGGCGTCGAGATCGCCAGTGGCCAAACGGTCGATATCTTTACGCTGGTGCCGTGCGGCCAGACCAGCACACAAGCGTGGGAAGACGGGGGATCGCCGGTGCCGACATCTCCGACCATCACCGATTCCAACGCGGACTTTGTCTACACAGTAACCGGCAAGTGCGCCTTCAATCAGCGGGCATCGGAAACGCTGTTGACACAATAGGACGCCGCAGCTGAGTGCGAGGGCATATCGGCCCGCTTAGGCTGCCCGTCCATCACACCGCCGCCCGGTCACACCGGGTGGCGTGTTGGTTGCGAGCGACCGTCTTCCCTTCGCCCCCTGTAGGAGAAGACGGCCGAGCAAAGCTCGGTCGGATGAGGGGTGTTCCAGAAGACGCCGACGCCTCATTTCTTCCAGCACCCCTCAACCGTCTCGGCGTTTCGCGCCGATCCACCTTCTCCCACAAGGGGAAGGGAGAGCTGCGAACGATCACGAAGCGGTGATGCTGTAACGAACCGTGTGTCGGCGGCGAAGTGTGGACATGGAACCGCACAGGAGAACAGCGATGACCGGATCGAGACGCAGCACAGCCCTGAAGGGGCTCGCCGCAATGCTGTTTTCGGCAACTGTGCTGTCGGCAACCGGCGCGGCCGCCGGCCAGACGCAGACCGTCGTCGAGCTGTTCACCAGCCAGGGCTGCTCGTCCTGCCCGCCGGCCAACGCCAATCTGATCAAGGTCAAGGACCGGCCCGGCGTGCTGGCGCTCTCCTTCAACGTCACCTACTGGGACTATCTCGGCTGGAAGGACACATTCGGCAAAGAAGAATTCACGCAGCGCCAGGTCCGCTATGAACCGTCGCTCGGCCGTTCCGGCCCGTTCACGCCGCAAGTGGTGGTCAACGGCAGGGCCGATGCGGTCGGCGCCAGGCCGGGCGAGATCGAGCAGCTGATTTCGAGCGGCGGCCGCGCCGACGGACCTTCGCTGTCGTTCGCCGGCAGGACGGTCAGCATCGGCGCCGGTCCGGTGCCCGGCGGCAAGGCCGACGTCTGGCTGGTGCATTACGGCAAGGGCGTCGTCGAGGTGCCGGTGGCGCGCGGAGAAAACACCGGCCGCACGCTGCCGCACGCCAATGTCGTGCATTCGCTGACCAGGCTGGGCAGTTGGACCGGCGACGCCACCGCGCTGCCGCTGCCGGCGACGACGGGCGGCCTTAGCACGGCGGTGCTGGTGCAGGTGCCGGGCGGCGGGCCGATCCTTGCTGCCGCTACGAATTAGAAACCCTCCCGAAATTCCCCCAACGCGCAGCGGCGCCGCCGCATGCCGTCAACCCCTGCCAAACCCAAGGAGATCATCATGACCAATCTTTTGACCAATCGCCCGACCCTGGCGGCACTCGCCTTCGCACTTTGCTCGGCGGCGCTGTTCGAAGGAGGCGCGGCGCGGGCCGAAGATGCGATGAAGCCGGCGATGGCGATAAACGCCATGAAGCCGGCAACGGATGCAATGAAGCCGGCCGGCGCCATGGCGGCTGACGCAATGGCCACGACCGCGATGAAGGCGACAGATCCGATGAAGGCCGACTGCATGAACAAGGCCGACGCCGAGACGGACGCCATGAAGAAGGCAGAGGCGACCAAGGCCTGCGATGCCATGGCTCCGGCCAAATAGGCGATGCGCACAGCAATGTGAGAGCCCGGCGGACCTATCCGTCGTATAATCCACACCACATCATGGGAGATCAGACATGACCGCAGCCGTGAAACGATCGTCGATTTTCGCTAAAGCAGCAGCTGCCGCGCTCATCCTCACGGCCGCCGCTGCCGTATTCTGGCAGACCCCGGCAGTCTCGGCCGAAGACGCGGTGGTGATCCCGCCGCCGGCAATGGACGAGAAGGCCACCGCCGGCACCGAAAAGGCGGTCTTCGCCGGCGGCTGCTTCTGGGGTGTGCAAGGCGTGTTCCAGCACGTCAAGGGTGTCACCAGCGCCGTCTCCGGCTATGCCGGCGGCGACAAGGACACGGCCGTCTATGAAATGGTCGGCACCAGCCGGACGGGCCATGCCGAATCCGTCGAGATCACCTACGAGCCGTCCAAGGTTACTTACGGCCAGCTGCTGCAGGTGTATTTCTCGGTGGCGCACAATCCGACGCAACTGAACTACCAGGGGCCGGACAGCGGCACACAGTACCGTTCGACGATCTTTGCGGAAAACGACACGCAGAAAAAGATCGCCGAAAGCTATATCGCCCAGCTCGACAAGGCCAAGGTGTTTCCTAAGCCGATCGTGACGACGCTGGAGACCGGCAAGAGCTTCTATCCGGCCGAGGACTACCACCAGGACTTTCTCACGCTCAACCCGACCTATCCCTATATCGTCTACAACGATTTGCCCAAGGTCGAGAACCTCAAGCGGCTGTTCCCCAACCTCTACAGCGAAAAGCCGGTGCTGGTGCTGGCAGCCAACAAGAGCTGAGCTTTTGCGCCGGCGGGCGCGACGGAGAATAAGCGTCGGCGATCCTTCGCACCCCCTCTGTCCTGCCGGACATCTCCCCCGCAAGGGGGGAGATCGGCTATCACCTCGACCTTCGCCAAATCTCCAACGTTCAGGACGAGCGGAGCGCTGAAACTGCTAATCTCCCCCTTGCGGGCAGGGGAATCGCATATGGCGATTTTGGGGTTGAGTTTAGGCTGAGAAAGGATTCTTTGGAGAGGCAGTTGAGCGAAGGAGCGACTGCCATTTCCTGCCTT
>NZ_JAMYRR010000053.1:0-13489 GCF_040321535.1 Mesorhizobium sp. M0340
AGAAGGAGAGCCTGAGGGCCTTGGCCGCCTGAGCACCGTCATGTGTCCGCCGCTCCGCTAAACACGGGGGCGGCGCGGCGGACACGCCGACGTCACCGCAATGCCACGCCATTTTGCAGAACTTGACGCACACAACTTGATTGAGGCAACGCTCGCAGCTTCATTGTCGCGCCGCAGGTGGCGGATTCCTCCGTCTGCCCGCTTCACTCCGTGCCCGGCGAGACCCCTCCGCCCCCCTTGCTCCCCGCTGCTCGCCGCGATGCACGGGGACAGGCGACCTGAACCCGTCCCCAAGCCGATCTGATGGCAGAGGCGGTGGGGCTGGACATGGGCCCGTGGTGGACATACGTGCCACACAAATCCTCATGCTCGCCTAACCGGCCGCAAGGTATGGCAATCCGGGCTGACCCGACGAGAGAAGGAGTAGGTCTCGGCCATTCCCGTGTCCGAGCCCAGAAAAGTTACTGGTTTCCTTACGGGCGCGATACAAAGGGCACAGGCTGGACTTGGCTGCCGGGGGCGGGGCTTGTCGACCGCTCGATCGAAAGTGAGAGACGAGGAGGAGAATCACCGACCCGCAGAGCGGCAAGGCGCTCGCCTACCTCCCTGTCAGTCACCGTTAGCCGATGGTTTAGACGAAGATAGTCCGTCCATGTCGGCGTGCGGAATGTCTCGGTCCAAAGAGTCGAGTTCTGAAGATCGCGCTGGAGGGTCCAGTCCCGCGCACCGGCACGGCTCTGAACGCGCCGCCTTTCGCGCATGCAGCTCAGAAATTCCTCGATATTCTCCTCGGGGATCGAGTACTCCACCTTGATCACGATCGGGCCGCTCCTGGGCTTCAAATCGAGGGCCAGTTCTGGTGGCCTGAAGTCGAAGGCCCCTTGATCCGATTCCTCCCATAGCCGTACCGGCAATAGCTTTCCCACAGCTGCAACCAGCAACAGCGCCGCTGCAGCACCTTCCAAAGCCCACGTCAGGGAATAGTACTGCGCGACAGCACCCCAGATCCAGCTGCCCGCTGCCATGCCGCCGTAGGTCAGGGCGTAATAGATCGACAGGGTGCGACCAACGACCCACCTTGGGCTTGCCAACTGCACACACACGTCGGTTCCGGTCCAGGTGACAACCCAGCCGGCGCCAGCGATTGCAAGCGCGATCGCTGCTACAGCCACCGATGATGTGAGAGCCAGTAAAAGGCAACACGTTGCGCAAGCAACGGACGCGAGCGTGATCAATCGATTTTGGGACGTGATGCGTCTCAAGTAGCTATTGCCAATGCCCGCGATGAAGGCGCCTGTGCCGAAGCCGGCCAACAGGACGCCGTAAACAATTGGCCCCCCCGCCAGTTGGTCGCGAACCAGGAGGGGGAGCAGAGCAAGGATCGAGATGCTTGACAGCCCGAACAGGGTTGCACGCACGATCGCCACTCTGATCTCCGAGGAGATTGCCGTGAAGCGCATGCCATCATGAATGGCCGTCGTCATCCGCTCGCGCGGAAGAGGCGAAGAACGAACTTGCCACTTGGAGCGCAGGACAGCGCTCAATGGGACCAGGTCGGTCAGCGCAGCGAAGGCGAAAGCCGTAAGGGGCCCAGCAAAGCCAAAATTACACCGCCCAGCGCCGGTCCTATGCTCCGAACCACGTTGTACCCCACCGACATCAGCGTCACTGCAGCGGGTATGTCGCGCTTTTCCAGGATGTCGCCGACCGAGGCGTGCCAGGCTGGATCATTCAAGGCAAAGCCGCATCCCGCCAAGAAACTCAGTCCCAAGATCAGCCATGGACTGACAAAGCCCAGTCCAACAGAGAGAGCCAGCGCCGTGGATGCCAATGCGATCAGGCAATGTCCGGCAAGCATCACGCCGCGGCGGCTGAAGCTGTCTGCAATCGCTCCAGCAAGGATCGACAAGAAGAAGGCGGGCAGTGTCGATGCAGCCTGCACGAGCGCAACCATCAGATCGGAGGCTGAAATCGTTGCCATAAGCCAGCTTATAGCCACGCTCTGCACCAGCCAGCCAAGGCTGGATATCTGCGTGGCTGTCCAGATCGAACGAAAGACCGGATTCTGAAGAGGGATCAGTGTGTTTGCCGCAAAGGGCGGGGAATCTTGACGCCGCATGACTTCTCACCTCCACCACGTAGTTCTTTCGCTCACTCACTTGCTGACAGCGGTGCGCTTACGCACAGCTGCGTCACAACC
The DNA here is from genome assembly GCF_040321535.1 of Mesorhizobium sp. M0340. Taxonomy (NCBI): domain Bacteria; kingdom Pseudomonadati; phylum Pseudomonadota; class Alphaproteobacteria; order Hyphomicrobiales; family Phyllobacteriaceae; genus Mesorhizobium; species Mesorhizobium sp. M0340. The sequence continues at coordinate 2,201 of NZ_JAMYRR010000053.1, forward strand.
AAGTTCCGATATCGCGCTCGCAACAAAGTAAACAAAGTAGATGTCGCATCCACGGTGCTGATGCGCGATGAGTGTGCCAGTTGGGCGTCAGCTGGTCTGGGTCGTGCAGCCCGATGGGGTGCGGTCTGCCCTGCGACTCTTGGTCTTGGACGGTGCTACCGCCCCGATGGCCGGGTTGTCAAACTGCCACGGTGCTAGCAGCGCCCATCCCATCCTGACAGGCATGAGCATATGACGCAGCGCATCGCTGGTATCGGAGGCGGGTGCAAGATCAAGGGTGGCATCGTCCTGACAAGTACGAGCTGGTGGACGCCTTTGCCCGACCTATCACATCGGCGATTTATGGGGCCGCCGTTCAACTCGTTGGTCTATGCACAAAAAACATAATACGCTTGAAAAGACGTTTCGGGCCGGTGCCGGGGCCGAGGAGGGGGCTGAAGCCTTCACTATCGTCATCCCGCCGCCGAATGTCACCGGCTCGCTGCATATGGGCCACGCGCTCAACAACACGCTGCAGGACATTCTGGTGCGCTTCGAGCGCATGCGCGGCAAGAACGTTCTTTGGCAACCAGGCATGGACCATGCCGGCATCGCCACGCGATGGTGGTCGAGCGCAAGCTGATGGAAAAGCAGATCCACCGCCGCGACCTGACGCGAGATGAGTTCATCGACAAGGTGGTGGGAGTGGAAGGCCGAGTCCGGCGGCGCCATCCTCAACCAGCTGAAGCGGCTCGGGGCCTCGGCCGACTGGAGCCGGGAGCGCTTCACCATGGACGAGGGCCTGTCCAAGGCCGTGCTCGAAGTGTTCGTGACGCTCTACAAGGAAGGGCTGATCTACAAGGACAAGCGCCTTGTGAACTGGGATCCGAAGCTGTTGACCGCCATCTCGGATCTCGAGGTCGAGCAGCAGGAAGTCAACGGCAACCTCTGGCACTTCCGCTATCCAGTCGAAGGCATGACCTTCGATCCGGAAAATCCGAAGACCTTCATCACCGTTGCGACGACCCGGCCGGAAACGATGCTGGGCGATACGGCTGTCGCAGTCCACCCCGACGACGAGCGTTTCCGGCATCTTGTCGGCAAGAACCTCATCCTGCCGATCGTCGGCCGCAGGATCCCGGTGGTCGCGGACGAGTATTCCGATCGCGAAAAAGGCAGCGGTGCGGTCAAGATCACGCCGGCGCATGACTTCAATGATTTCGAGGCCGGCAAGCGCCACCGGCTGCCGGCGGTCAATATCCTCACCGTCAATGCGGCGGTGAGCCTCAAGGACAATGAGGACTTTCTCGCCGGGCTGGAGGTGACGCCGGAGCGCTAGGCGGTCTGGGGCGAGCTCGACGGTCTCGACCGTTTAGTCGCGCACAAGAAGATCGCCGAGCTGATGCAGACCGGCGGTTTCCTCGAAAAGGTCGAGCCGCATCGCCAGGCCTGAAGCGGCGGTTGCGGCGATCCTGAACAAGGTGCGGTCTCTCCGCGCCAACGCATCCGACACCGAGATTTTCGATCGAAATCTAAGCATCGTCGAAGATGCTTTGCCTGATCTAGGCGCCCAACCGTAGCAGGCCGCATTGCTGCGCCAGCCGCCACGTAAAGCGCTGCCAGAGTTCTTGCACCCGCGTCATTCGGCTGCCGCTTTGAAGGTTCCGCCTAGGGCCTGCATCAGATCATCGACAATGTCCTGAGGATGCTCAAGTCCCACTGAGATTCGCAGTAATCCGCCTGGCGCCTTGGACTTGGCACCCTCGACGGATGCGCGATGCTCAATCAGAGAGTGCGTCCCGCCAAGGCTTGTCGCCCGGGCAACAACCTCGAGGCGGCCGGCCACAGCCATCGCAGCATCGGCTCCGCCTTTGACGATAAAGGATAGCATCGCTCCGTAATGGCTCATTTGCCGCTTAGCGAGATCGTGTCCCGGATCAGTTTGCAGGCCAGGAAAAAGTACTTTTTCGACACGCGGATGAGACGCCAAAGCCTCAGCAACCTTCTGGGCGCCTTCGCAATGCGCGCGCACGCGTACCGACAATGTCTGCAGGCCCCGCAATGCCAGCCAACAGTCGAATGGCGCTGCGACGCTGCCCTTGTGTCTCTGGACCATCCGCAGTGGGCGACCGAGGGGTGACGAGTGCGGGACAATGACGACGCCCGCCATCAAGTCCGAGTGGCCGCCGATGTACTTTGTCGCCGAGTGCATGACCGCGTCCGCCCCAACTTCGAGGGGCCGTTGAAGCACTGGAGTTGCCCACGTGTTGTCCACTACGGCCAAGGCGCCAGCCTCGTGCGCGATTTTGCAGATGGCCGAAATGTCGACAACGCGGATCATCGGGTTTGACGGCGTCTCGACCCAGACGAGGCCAGTCCGCTTCGACGTGACCGCGGCGCGCACGGCATCCAGATCGCGCATGTCGACGGCCGCAAAGTCGAAGCGAGATCCAATGTCGGTCTCGTCAATCAGCGAACGAATGCCGAAATACATGTCATCCGGCAGAACGATCCGACCCGTCGACGGATGGCTCTCAAAGACTGCAGCGATTGCAGCCATGCCCGACGCGAAGGCAATGCCATCTTCTCCGCCCTCGAGCGCGGCCATGGCCATTTCGAACGCGTTGCGCGTCGGATTTCCATCCCGCGTGTATTCGAATCCGGAAGGAAACGAGCCGTCGACGCTACGTCGGAACGTCGTGCTGGTGTGCAGCGGCAGGGACACCGCCCCTGTGGAAGCGTCGACAGCTCGGCCGCAATGGATCGCCTTTGTTTCAAAACGCATCGGTCATTTCCTCGCTAACGGGGCAGTTGCACAATTTCAGGCCGGTCATTATATTGACCGTAATAAGTGAGCCGAGGCACTAAGTCAATATAATGACCGATGTTACGACAGCGTTGGACCCCGAGCGGGTGCTTGGCCAAGCGATAGCGGTTCGGATCCGACAATTGAGGCGCGACCAAAACCTGACCCTGGATCGACTGGCAAAACTGAGCGGCTTATCCAAGGGAACCGTCGTCACGCTGGAGCAAGGCAAGGCGAACCCCAGCATCGGCATACTTTGCCGACTGGCGGCGGCGTTTTCGCTTTCGGTGGCCGATTTGTTGAATGACCATCCTTCCACAGTTCGCCTTCCTATTGAGCGGACAGAGACGAGGACGCTTTGGACAAGCGCTAAAGGAAGCTTTGCACAACTTCATTCATCGATCTCGGGACGAACGATGTTCGAACTGTGGAGCTGGGCCATTATGCCGGGCGACGTGTTTTCCGCAGATGCTCATAGTCCGGATACGCGCGAGCTGATCTCGGTGACTCAGGGGTCCCTAAGTGTCGTGGTGGGTACCCACGCAGTAATTTTGAGCCAAGGCGAGAGTGTGCGGCTTGTCACTGACCAACCGCACTCATACGCGGCGGCATCTGATCTGCCTGCCCACTTCTCGATGGCAGTTCTTGAGCATGGTGGACAGCGAGATCCGGGGCCCTCTTCGCCGGCAACGAAGATGCCCGGGCCCGTTCCGCAAGACACCGCCGCTCGCTAACGACCGCCCATTCGCGACAGGAGATCCACCGTTGTACGTTCCGCCCCATTTTGCCGTCCCCGATCACAACACCCTGCTTGACCTAATCGGGAGACATCCGCTCGGTATCCTGGTCACCCACAGCAAAGGCACACTCGACGCGAACCACATTCCCTTCGAGCTTGACCGCTCGAAGGGAGACAAAGGCGTCCTCAATTGCCATGTTGCACGCAAAAATCCAGTCTGGGAGGAAGTTGCCAATGGCGATGAAGTCCTCGTTATCTTCCGTGCGGCCGACGCTTACATCTCGCCGAACTGGTATCCAAGCAAGCATGAATTCCATAAGCAGGTGCCCACATGGAACTATCTCGTCGTCCACGCCCACGGACGCATCACTGTCCGGGATGATGAGCGCTATGTGCGCCGTAACGTGGCGAAGCTCACTCACATGCATGAAGCCTCGCAGCCTGCCCCGTGGAAGATGGGCGACGCGCCGAAGGACTTCATTGACACGATGGTTAAGGGGATCGTCGCCCTGGAAATCGAGATCACCGGCCTGGTTGGTAAATCAAAACTCAGCCAGAACAAAGAGGTGCGCGACATTCAGAACGCTGGTGAAATGCTGAATGCCCGAGGCGTCAATGGGATGGGAGAAGCGATGCTCGCGGCTGCGGCGGCCAAATCCCGATAGCATCTATCTTGTCCCGACAAGCCGCTGGTGCTGGATTTCCAAGGGGTGACCTTGAGAGACAAATGCTTCGGCCAGCACCTGACCACCCGCTATGCGGCAGATGGACAAGAACTCAGGCCGCCATCGCCAGCCACATCCGCAATGCCGCCGGATCGATGGAAGCTGCTTACCCCGCCAGCCTTTCCGGTCATGTCGCCTGGGTCGTCAATACCTCGAACAGCAGCCTGGCGCTTAAACCGAGTTGCGTGTTCGGTATGGCGGCGCAGCGGTTTCGAGATCGGAGCCGACTGGCAGCGAACGCCACCCCCACGGTGGCGATGCCTCGCAGCCAGGTTGGATGACCAAGCAGCCGGAATGTTCGGCAGGCTTGCACCCGCTTCAGATGCGAGACGGGTCAAGACGATCATCCTGCAAACGTCACGCGGCGGTGGGCCGGTTTCGAAAAGGGCCGGCCCCGGCCGTTCATACAAGTGGAGTTGGGGGCGGGGCCGGATCAAGCCTATCGGGTCGAACCCGCCGGGACCGCGCGTACATCATCCCGGCAACGCCAGGCGCTCGTCCGGGGCCATGCGGGCTTCGGCTTGGCGCGCCGAATGTCTGGACCGGCATCGCGGAGCATGGCGCACCAGTCTCCCACATTGTACGTAGTCGCCATGCTGCCCCTGGCCAGATCGCAAATGACGCACGGCTTGTTCGCGATGGCGAGCTGAAGCACGTTGACGGCCGTGCCGGGCGATGCGCCGTCCCAGACTATCATCCCAAAGTCCGCGCGTCGCGCCATCTCCCGGTCTTTGGCGGCTGGATCCAGTATCCTCTAGCGCCTTCACGAGACGGGACCTGGTAGGCAGCCCAGTCGCCCAGATTATTGCTAGCTTCCTCGCTCTGACCGCCGTCTCCCTCTGGCCCTGCGTGAGGGATCGTCATCCGGCTGCAGGCCGGCGCGCCCGGACGCTGCCGCTACGGGAGGCGCTACGCGCGTGGAGCTAGTGGCCTTTGTCGGCCAGCCAGAGGCCCACGTCCTGGATCGAGCGCATGAGCACCGACGGATTGTCCCGCGCGGGAATGAAGCCCCAGCTCTGCCAGTAGCGCTCGGCCTCGGCGTCGATCGCCCGCACCACCACTGCGCGGCCGCCGACGATGTCGGCGCCGGCGACGCAGCGATGCAGCGCGTCCTTGACCAGGCCGCTGCCGATGCCTTGTCCGGCATAGCGATGGTCGACGGCGAGTTGTCCAATCAACAGGCAGGGGATCGGATCGGGCGGGCGTCCGGTGCGGATGGCGCGCGGTGCGCTGTTTGGCTGGATCACGCCCGGCGCGAGGCCGTAATAGCCGACGACTGTTCCCTCATCGTGAACGACCAGGACCCGGGTAAAGCCGCGGACCTGGTTCGTTCGCGCGAAGCCGGCCAGCCAAGCGTTCAGCCCCGGCTTGCCGCAATCGAAGCTGTCGAGGCGGTGCGCGTCGTCGAGGAGTTCGATGCCTGAAAGCGCCACCTAGCGGTCCCAGGGCGGGGACCGACGCAGCCGCTCGGCCGCCTTCGGCGGGGGCGCAGCGGCGGGGGCTGAGATCGCCTGCATGAAGGCGTCATAAGCTTCCGGGGACACGCGGATGACGGTTTCGTTGAGGATGGCCGTCTGCGCCTCGTGCAGCGCGGCGCGCCGCATGAACTCCGTGCGCGACAGGCCGAGCAGCTCCGCGCCGCGGTCGATGATGGTGAGATCATCGTCGCGAAACCGCATCGAGACGGGTGTTTCCTTCCTGGTGGCTGTGGTGGCCATGGCGCGCTCCTGTGCTGCGGACGTATATACGGTAGTGTAACGCGGAACGCAATACTTCGTTCCCTGGTGACGTCTCGTGGACGGATGGCCTCAGGACTCCTCGCGGCATCGGTTCTTCTCGGCTTCTCGCCTGCAATCGCCATTGCCGCAACCCAGAGCAAGGTGGCTTTGGTCAGCTCCGGCGGATCAATTACGGCTTAGGACGCGCATGTGTTCTTATCGGCCGGATGAGCGGCTCCAGAAGCGAAGTCGCTGCCATGACTGTCGCCGGACGAGCCCCGGCTATGCCGAACCCTGATGAACATCTGACGCGATGGCGACTTTCGGGCCGTCACGCCACAAAGGAGGAACGGCTATGAAGGCTGGGCGGCCGGCACTTTCATTCTCAGGCGCCGCTCTATGCCACCTGCCGGCCAAGCGCAGTTGGCACAAATCTTGAACCTCTCTTTGCGCGGCGGCAGGAGCTGCAATCGCACGTTCGGCCTCACGCAATGAAAGACCGGTCACGACCGCGGCACGTGCAGCCTCAGACAAACCAGTCTGCATTTTATTCAACGGCTTAGCTGCGAGTGCGGCGGCGCGCGGCCGAACATCACCGTGTCGCGGATGCGACAAACCCGACAACAGCGGTTTCAACGCAAGCGGCGACGAGTAGATGGTGCAAATCCCGCGATTCCCAGTCTGCTGTAGCCGCGCAGGCCAAGCGCGATCTGCTCGGCCGTCCTGACAAGCCGCGCGTGGCTCTGGGCGAGGTCGGTCGAGGCCCGCCGAAATCCCGTCGGCACCCGCCGCCAGGCCTCTTCGCTCGTCTCGCCGCATCGCGGAAACTTTGTTCGAAATCTGCCAGCCCGGTTTCCACTCCTTTGCCGGCGACCGGAACAAGTCAACGCCTCGAAGAGCATCTGAGTTTTGAATTTATTCGGCTTTTTAACTCTGGCATCGGACTTGCTCCGCCTTCGCATGTCCGCGGCACCAGGAGACGCCGCCGCCTGTGGAGGAAGGCCTGATGCAACAAACATTCTACGAGGTCATGCGCCGACAGGGGATCACCCGCCGAAGTTTCCTGAAATTCTGCAGCCTGACGGCGGCTTCCCTCGGCCTTGGACCGGCCTTTGCGCCGAAAATAGCTTACGCGATGGAGTCCAAGCCGCGCATTCCGGTGCTGTGGCTGCACGGGCTTGAATGCACTTGCTGCTCCGAAAGCTTCATCCGCTCGGCGCACCCGCTCGCCAAGGACGTCGTGCTGTCGATGCTTTCACTCGATTATGACGACACGCTCATGGCGGCCGCCGGCCATCAGGCCGAGGCGATCGTCGACGAGGTCGTCGAACAGTACAAGGGCAACTACATCCTCGCGGTCGAAGGCAATGCGCCGCTCAACGAGGACGGCATGTTCTGCATCATCGGCGGCAAGCCCTTCGTCGACCAGCTCAACCATGCCGCCTCCAACGCCAAGGCGATCATCTCCTGGGGCTCCTGCGCCTCCTGGGGCTGCGTGCAGGCCGCGCGGCCGAACCCGACGCGGGCCACGCCCGTCCATAAGGTTCCGGGCCTGCCGGACAAGCCGATCATCAAGGTTCCCGGCTGCCCGCCGATCCCAGAAGTGATGACGGCCGTCATCACCTACATCCTGACCTTTGAAAAATTCCCAGAGCTCGACCGGCAGGGCCGGCCGAAGATGTTCTACAGCCAGCGCATCCACGACAAATGCTATCGGCGCCCGCATTTCGACGCCGGCCAGTTCGTCGAGTCCTTCGATGACGAGGGCGCGCGCAAGGGCTATTGCCTCTACAAGGTCGGCTGCAAGGGACCGACCACTTACAACGCCTGCTCGACGGTGGGCTGGAACGGCGGCCTCTCCTTCCCGATCCAGGCCGGCCATCCCTGCATCGGCTGCTCCGAGGACGGCTTCTGGGACAAGGGCGATTTCTACAGCCGCCTGACCCGCGTCCACGGCTTCGGCATCGAGGCCGATGCCGACAGGATCGGCACGACGGCCGCGACCCTCATCGGCGCCGCCGCGGCCGCGCATGCGGCGGCGAGCGTGGTCAAGCGGATGCGCGCAAAGGGAGGGAACAAGTGATGGTCATCCAGACGCCGAACGGCTTCAATCTCGACACCTCCGGCCAGCGCGTGGTCGTCGATCCGGTCACGCGGATCGAAGGCCATATGCGCTGCGAGGTGAACATCGACGAGAACAACATCATCCGCAACGCGGTCTCGACCGGCACCATGTGGCGCGGGCTCGAGGTCATCCTCAAGGGCCGCGACCCGCGCGACGCCTGGGCCTTCACCCAGCGCATCTGCGGCGTGTGCACCGGCACGCACGCGCTCACCTCGGTGCGTGCGGTCGAGGACGCACTGGGCATCATAATCCCGGAGAACGCCAATTCGATCCGCAACATCATGCAGCTCTCGTTGCAGGTGCACGATCATCTGGTCCACTTCTACCACCTGCACGCGCTCGACTGGGTCAATCCGGTTAACGCATTGAGAGCCGACCCGAAGGCGACGTCGGAGCTGCAGCAGGCGGTTTCGCCGAGCCACCCGATGTCCTCGCCGGGCTATTTCCGTGACATCCAGAACCGGCTGAAGAAGTTCGTCGAGAGCGGCCAGCTCGGGCCGTTCAAGAACGGCTACTGGACCAACCCGGCCTATCTGCTGCCGCCGGAGGCCAATCTGATGGCGGTGACGCACTATCTGGAAGCGCTTGACTTCCAGAAGGAGATCATGACGACGCGCACGATCTTCGGCGGCAAGGACATCCATCCCAACTGGCTGGTGGGGGGCGTGCCTTGTGCGATCAACATCGACGGTGAGATGGCGGCCGGCGCGCCGATCAACATGGAGCGGCTGAACTACGTCCGCAGCGTCATCGAGCGCGCCATCGCCTTCGTCGACAACGTCTACATCCCCGACATCATCGCGATCGGCAGTCTCTACAAGGGCTGGCTCTATGGCGGCGGGCTGTCGGGCAAGAGCGTTCTTGCCTATGGCGACATCCCCGACAAAGCCAACGACTATTCGGCAGCCAACCTGATGATGCCCCAGGGCGCGATCATCGATGGCAACCTCAAAGAGGTGCTGCCCGTTGACGTGCGCGATCCCGAGCAGATCCAGGAGTTTGTGCCCCACTCTTGGTACAAATACCCGGACGAGGCGAAGGGCCTGCATCCATGGGATGGTATCACGGAGCCGAACTATCAGCTCGGGCCGAATGCCAAGGGCACGCGCACCGACATCCGCGAAATCGACGAGAGCGCGAAATATTCCTGGATCAAGGCGCCGCGCTGGCGCGGCCATGCGATGGAGGTAGGGCCGCTCGCCCGCTATGTCGTCGGCTACGTCCAGGGCCACGAGGAGATCAAGGAGCAGGTCGACTCGACGCTGCGGGCACTCGGCGTACCGCTGACGGGGCTGTTCTCGACGCTCGGCCGCACCGCTGCGCGCGCGCTGGAAGCACAGTGGGCGGCCCGCAAGCAGGTCTACTTCATGGACAAGCTGATCGCCACCATCAAGGCTGGAGACAGCTCGACGGCCAATACCCAGAAATGGGATCCGAAGTCCTGGCCCGCCGAAGTCAAGGGGGTCGGCTTCACCGAAGCGCCGCGCGGGGCGTTGGGCCACTGGATACGCATCAAGAACGGCCGGATCGAAAACTACCAATGCGTCGTGCCGACCACCTGGAACGGCTCGCCACGCGACCATGCCGGCAATATCGGCGCCTTCGAAGCGTCGCTGATGGAGACCAAGGTGGAGCGGCCGGAGGAGCCGGTCGAGATCCTGCGGACGATCCACAGCTTCGATCCGTGCCTTGCCTGTTCGACCCATGTCATGGGTCCGGACGGACAGGAACTTGCCAATGTCAAAGTGCGCTAGGGGAGGAATCGAAATGAGACACGCTATCCTGAAACTTGGCGCCGCAGCTTCGCTCGCGGTCCTTGCCAGCCCGGCGCTCGCCCATGTCGGCGCAGGGCATGCCGACGGGTTCGCCGCCGGCATCGCCCATCCGCTGATGGGACTCGACCACCTTCTCGCCATGGCGGCGGTCGGGGTCTGGTCGGCGGTGGCCATGCCGTCGCGGGTCCTGGTGGCCCAGCAACCTTCGTGGCGATGATGATGACGGGTGCGGCGTTGGCCTTTGCCGGCATCCGCCTGCCAGCGGTCGAAGGCATGATCGCGCTATCCGTGCTTGCTCTCGGCATCATGATCGTCGCCGGTGCCGGCCTTCCCGGCATGCTCGGCATCGGCCTTGCCGGGTTCTTCGCCCTCTTCCATGGCCATGCCCATGCGAGCGAGACGACCGGCGCGGCACTTGCCTATATTGCCGGCTTCACGCTCTCGACCGCGGCGCTGCATCTGGCCGGCACCGGCATCGGCCTCAGGCTCGCGTCGTCGCCTTGGGCGCGCGCCGGGCTCGGCATGGTCATTGCCGGCTCGGGCGCTACGCTCGTGTTCGGCGGCTAGGGGGCGGCCATGAGCGCGAGCCAAACTCCGCATGGCGAAGAAGGGGTCTATGTCTACGAGGCGCCGCTGCGCCTCTGGCACTGGGTCAATGCCTTCGCCATCCTCATGCTTGCCGGCACCGGCTACCTGATCGGCTCGCCGCCGCCGGCGGTTGGCGGCGAGGCGAGTTCCAGTTTCCTCTTCGGCTGGATACGCTACCTGCATTTCGTTGCGGGCTATGTCCTGATCGTCGGCTTCGCATTCCGCATCTACTGGGTCTTCGCCGGCAACGAGCATTCCCGGCAGATATTCCTCCCGCCTGTCTGGAACGGACGGTTCTGGAAGGAGCTCTGGCACGAGGTGCTCTGGTACGCCATGCTGGTGAGCGAGCCGATGAAGTGTTCCGGGCACAACCCGCTCGCGACGCTCGCCATGCACTTCCTGTTCGTCTGGTTCACCATCTTCATGATCGTGACCGGACTGGCGCTCTACGGCGAGGGGGCCGGCATGGGGTCCTGGCAGTACGACCTGTTCTCGAGCTGGGTCATCCCACTTCCCGGTCAGAGTCAGGACGTGCATACCTGGCACCATCTCGGCATGTGGGTGATCATCTGCTTCGTGATCATCCATATCTATGCCGCGGTGCGCGAGGACATCATGTCGAAGCAGTCGATCATCTCCTCGATGTTCTCCGGCTGGCGGACCTTTCGCGGCAACGGCGCGCCTCGTGATTCCCACTAGGACTTTCGCGACCTCACCTGCCGGGGGGGGGGGGGGGGGGGGCGGGGGGGGGGGGGGGGGGGGGGGGGGGGGGAGGTGGGAAGACAAAAAAAAAAACGCAGAGGGGCGCCCCAAACCACGCGCAGAGATAAAAAA
>NZ_JAMYRR010000054.1:0-12416 GCF_040321535.1 Mesorhizobium sp. M0340
TGCCGTGAAACTCTGCTGGGCCTGGCGGCCAGCGGCAAATGGAACGGGCCAAGGCAATCCAACTGGCAGCAGTCGCCCGATTAGTTGAGACCGAGTGCCGCTCGTTGCGTACCCTCGAACGGAACTTCGCTGTCGACGATGTCCGCTTTCAGGCAATGGCGAGGGGATGCTGAGCGGCTGATATGCGGCGCATTCCAGACCTTCACTGTCAGTTCGGTGCGCTTTCCATGCTGGCAACGGTTGGCTGTCATGAATATGGGCGATCCAGACGTGCTCGCGCACTTTCGGCCGTCGAGCGCTCAGGGTTGCGGGCCTCAATGATGGCCAGAAGATCAGTTCCGAGTTGGTGCAGACAAACGTTCCGCGCCCACCGGCGAGCTTCGGATTATCTGAGCGAGGCTGACCGGCGAGGTCCGCCTCAGGCTTTCCACATCGTCGAGCGGAGCAGAGTTCGCACGTGCTCCGGTAAGTCGAGTTCGCCGCGCGCCTCAACCTCTAAAAGATATTGGGCTTTGGCCAAGCGATCGCGTTCTCCGGCTGCAGGATGGGCGCAGATGGCCAGCAGCGCCCTTTCCTCCTCCCGGCTCGCTCTCTCGTGATCGCCGTTGCCGCTCCCCATCTTGTGCATGGCCTTGCCGAACGCCGTGTAAGCTGTTTTGTGCGCCTCGATCAGCGCTCGCAGCCCATTGGACGTCTCTTGGTCTCGACGAGGTGGTTGTGCGGCGAGAGCCATTGCGGCAGCAGTCGAGGCAACGACGGTGCTGCCGGACCGGAAAATCAAGGCACGGCGGCTGATCTTGGACGTGGCGAATTCTCCTTTCGCTGTCGTAGAAGTCACGGAACCTTAACATGACGGTTCGCGCATTCCTGTCAGGATGGGAGCCGTGTCGGCGCGACTGGGGCAATGCGGAGCATGTGCATAGGGATGAGCAGAGGTCGAGCCCGACAAAGGCGCGGCTGAATCTCGAACGTGCCGGCAGGCTTTTCTAGGTGTTTGATCCCGGGCTTTTGATGGTGCAGTCTTCTCGCAGGAATGGACGGATGCGCTATGGGCCAGGTTCCACACGGGAGCGCCACGACGACAGAGGCGATCCGTCGAGCGATACAAAACGGCCAAGAGAGCCTGAGGGCTCTGGCAAAGCGCTACGGGATCAACCAGAAGACCGTTGCCAAGTGGAAGAAGCGCAACTCGGTCGCCGACCTTGCGACCGGGCCGAAAGAACCGCATTCGTCGGTGCTCTCGCTGGAAGAGGAAGCAATCATCGTCGCCTTCCGCAAGCACACATTGTTGCCGCTCGATGACTGTCTCTATGCGCTTCAACCGACGATCCCTCACCTATCGCGGTCTTCATTGCATCGCTGCCTGCAGCGGCACGGCATCAGCCGATGACCGTGTCGCCGAGGTGTGATCCCAAGCTCTTGGAGAGGCGCCGGGTGACGTGTCGCATGAGATCCGGCGTGGCGCGGTCGTAGCCATAGACCCACTCCGGGAAGTTCAGCGGCTCTTGCGCCGCCCAGATCTCGTCGTGTCGGTCGGGCGGCAGGATGCGAGCCGGGTCGCCGACAGCCACCCAGCCGATCGGCACCGTGCTGCCGGCGGCAAGGCGGGTGCACAGGTGGACGGTTGCATGGACGCGTACTTCCGTGCCGCGGCCGAGATGTGCGCTGTATGGCGCGAGCCTCTTGTCTGGGCATGGGCGGATCGTAGCGGCGTGAATCTTCCGGACCGGCTGCCGTTGGCGGTGTTGCCGGAACCTTGCCCCTACAGGGAAGTTGCTCTTGAACGGCTTGCCAAGGCCGGGATCAGCCAGCGCACGGTGATGATCTGCGCAAGCAACTCCAGCCTGAGGGCGGCTGCCATCTCAGGCTTTGCTGTAGCGCCGATGATCGCCAGTCAGCTGAGAAACGGCCTGGTCAGGGTACCCGAAAGCTACGGTCTGCCAGAGTTACCAGAAGCGGAGTTCAGGCTATTTGCCGCATCGAACGGCGATACCTCCGTCCTCGAAGAACTGGCGGAGGCCATCATGAATGCCGTTCCTCGAAGGCACGCTGGCGAGGAGTGATCCTGAACTCGCACCGACGTCTGCTTTATGGCTAGTTCCGAATGTGGCGCCGACGCTTTGAGATCGGTCGTGTCTTCAGGAGTGTGCGCGTATCGTGGCACGGCGCGAGCATTTCCGGGTCGAGGAGGCAGCAGGCCTCCATTCCCTGATCGTCACATACGACGTGCTTGGCTTCGGGGCTGGATCTCAGAGCCTCGCCAAGGTCGCCAAGCACTTTCCGGACAACTACGGACCTCGCTTGGCTGTTGAAGGAGTGGCGCCGGCAGGGGCGCGTGTCGGCAGCAAACCATCGGTCGTGAGCGAATAAGCGGCTGGCCCTCATACGATCCGGCCATATTCATGGCGCGATCCGGGTATCGACGCGCGGTGTGTTGACAGGGAGCGCGTTGGTCATTCGGCTCATCGCGCCTTTGTCGCGGCTGCAAAGACGGCCGGACCATATTGGCAGCGCTCATCACTGATAGAGGAACGGCGGCACCCCGTCGCCCGATATCAGGGAACGATATCGCCCCCCATGTATTAGAAACTGATGGACACTATGGAACCCCACGGCCACGGGATAGCGGCCGATATTTTGACATCGGAAGTTGCCATTGCCAGGCAGCGCATCCATCGGACCGAGCTCGCGCTTCAACGCACTGAAGAAATGCTGGCCAAGAATCTCGCGCTTTGCAGCAGGATACGAGCTGCGGTCGAGGCCGCAGACCGCTTGGTGAAGATCGATCCCCCCAGCTTTGAAGGACGTCGCGCCGGTTGAACTGGGCCGGCGTTTCATTCGTCGCGACCTTCGGCCCGGCGGCGCCACCACTCGCGCTCAAGCACGGCGGCAACCATGTCCACAGACGGCGAGCGCGGTTCATCGTGGGCGGCTTGGTGCTCGGCCCGGAACCGATCGTCGTCCATGCGGCCGATGGCTTTAGCGACGTGCGCCAGCCATTGGTCGAAGCGGCGGAACGACATGTCGCCGTCATGCCGAGGCTCTGTGTCGGGGATGGTCGGGGCGGCGATGGGTAGTGGTACACTATACGTTAGTGCTGTCGTCACCGCATTCGGGTCCGCATTTCTGGTACTGGCGGGCGCTCTCTTCACCGCAAATGGGTGATCTCGTCCCCGCATGGCCCCTTCGGTGCGGTGCTCTCGTCCCGGCGCTGTTTTTTTCGGAGCCGACACAATCTTCGCGGACGCCATTTCATGAAATCTTTGCTGGCCGGCGACAGAACACGCTCCGGCCAGTCGACGGGAAACTCGGTCAGGATATAGATGGTTGCCCGGCTGCCATTCTGACTGTGCTTTCCAGTTCAAGTGCCCCCTTTTGGAAACCTTAATGAAGCCGCGTCAAGCAGATCGGCTATGGCGCGATCAGCAGGTCGATTGCTTCAGCATGACGCGCAAGCACCGTCTGGTCCACTGCGATTCCAGGGAGCGGAGACAACATGGAAGTCTATTGGTTAAGCATTCTCGGCGTGCTCGCACTCTGCTCGCTATCGGTAGTATTGGCAATCCACTCGGGTTCGTCCAAGGGATTTGCAGGAGCCTGGCAGGACCGGTGGTCCCGGCAGACGACGATAATCGGGCTCTACAGGATCGACCGGGTTCACATGAACTCGGTCGAGGCACTGGCACCCTTTGTCGTGCCCGCGGCGCTAGCGATGATGGTTGGTGTTGGAGCGGCCAGTTTGGCGACATTGGTCTGGACCCACTTGGCGATACGCCTCCTCCACCTGGGAATCTACCTGCGTGGCGGAAACGCCGCCAAGGGAGGTAGCGTCAGGACGATCTTGTACGTCTCTGGCGCGCGGGTTTTTGTGACTGGATGGGCAGCACTCAATTTACCTTGGCGCCACACCTTGGTGGCCACAGTTCACGATAAGGGGGAAGAAGTCGCTCAACTCCAAGCAGCGATCCCTACCCCGATAGAAGCTCCTGAGCATGCTAAGGAGGTTCGGCCTCTAAGGCCGGTAGGAGACGGCATCCGGCCATGCAAGCTCTGCTGCCACCCGCGGGCTGCCGATCTGTACATGCCACAGCATCTGGATTGTGGCGGGAAACGTGAACGGAAAAGAAACGATCCAACATTAGCTTTTACGATTACAACGCACCTCGCCCGCTCGGCGTAGTCGCCATGCGAGGCTGGTAGCGTGTAACAAATTGGCGCCTCCACGGCAGAATTGAGCCTGATGAACAGCTTGACTATACGTCGCCGCATACTGGTCAGTTTCGCCGCGGTTCTGGTGGTCATGTCAGTTATGGCCATCATTGCGTATGTTTGGTTTCTCCAGACCGAGCAAGAAGCGAACAGGGTGGAGAAGGAGATCCTTCCAGATCTTTATCACAGCACCCAGATCATGATGGGACAGATGGATGCTCATAGCCTTCTCCAGGAATATGCTCTCCAGGACAATCCTGCCGAGAAGCGGGCTTTTGAGGAGACAATCAAGGCGAACCGCGATGCAGTGCAACGGTCGATGGACGAGTATGAAGCGACCATTGTTTCTGATGTAGACAAGCAGAACTACGCGGCCGTCAAGGACGTTGCGGGTCAGTTCCGCCAAGCCGAAGCCGCTGTGCTGGATGCTAGCCGGGCGGCGTTGGCGAAGGGAGAGATTCCGAACGAGCGCCCGGCAATCAAAAACAATGTCGAGCCGATCTTTCGGAAATTGCAGTCGGCCCTGCAGGCTATGGTCGAGGATCACAGAGGCGAGGCAAACAGCTCGACCCAAAGAATTGGCGAGATCGTCCGTACTGCCGAGCTGGGCCTGATTGCCGGTTTTCTCGCAGCACTAGGTTTGGCACTTTTGTGCGGCTATTTTCTTTTCCGTGCCGTCACAGTCCCGCTTGGTCGATTAGTCGACCTCGTCCGCGTAATGCGCCAGGGCGACTTCAGCGGCCGTCTCGACTTGAAGCGCCAGGACGAGTTCAGCACTTTGGCTGACGGCTTCAACGCCATGGCCGACGATCTGACCACGCTGATAGGCCAAGTTCAGAAATCCAGCATTCAGGTCAACACATCGATCACCGAAGTGGCCGCAACCTCAAAAGAACAGCAGGCTACCGCCAACGAGATCGCAGCTACAACCACCGAAATCCGGGCGACGGCGAAGGAAATATCCGCCACGTCCAATGAGCTGGTCCGCACGATGAGCGAAGTTTCTGCGGTCGCCGAACAAACCGCCACACTCGCCACCGGCGGACAGGCAGGGCTGTCCCGCATGGAGGCAACAATGCAGCACGTTATGGAAGCCGCCACCGCGATCAATTCCAAGCTGGCAGTCCTCAGCGAGAAGGCGGGGAACATCAATCAGGTGGTGACCACGATCACCAAGGTTGCCGACCAGACCAATCTTCTTTCGCTGAACGCGGCCATTGAAGCTGAGAAGGCGGGACAGTATGGGCGAGGTTTTGCGGTAGTGGCAACGGAGATCCGGCGGCTCGCCGATCAAACGGCCGTCTCGACATACGACATTGAGCAGATGGTGAAGGAAATCCAATCCGCCGTGGCGGCCGGCGTCATGGGCATGGACAAATTCTCCGAAGAGGTCCGGCGCGGCATGCAAGAAGTGCAGCAGGTCGGGGGCCAGCTCTACGAGATCATCCAGCAGGTTCAGGGCTTGGTACCACGCTTCGAAGTCGCCAATGAAGGAATGCAGGCGCAAGCAACGGGTGCAGGGCAGATCAGTGAGACGCTGATCCAATTGAGCGAAGCGGCGCAGCAAACTGTCGAATCCCTGCAGCAATCCACGCAGGCGATCGACGAACTCAATCAGGTTTCGGGCGGGTTACGCAGCAGTATTTCCCGTTTCAAACTGCGGGCCTGACCAGAACTGCCTGCGAGGGGACGAAATGCTATTCCTCGGGTTCTCCATGGGCGGTGACCGGTACGTGCTGGACGTAGGTCAGATTGAGGAGGTGGTGCCTTACATCGGCGTCAGGACGCTGCCGGGCGCACCAAGCGGTGTGGTAGGCGTAATCAATTATCGCGGGGTATCCGTGCCAATGATCGATCTTAGCCTGCTTGCGCTTGGGCGGCCCTCGTCGCCGGTCCTGAGCACACGGATTGTTCTCATACGCTATCCGGCCTCTGATGGTGAGGACCACCTGCTTGCCCTCGTAGCTGAACAAGCGACCGATATGTTCGACCGGGATGCTTCTGACTTCGCGCCGTCGGGGATGGAGGCGGGAACTCCACCCTATCTGGGGCACATAGCGACGGACGACAAAGGGCTTGTTCAGTGGGTCAGGGCAGAAGCGCTCCTCTCGAGAGAGATCCGCAATACGCTGTTCCGGCAGGTCGCGACGAGTTCATGATGTTTGGTGCTGTTGAAAAGCTGCTGAAGGAAACGATTGGACTGGACACCGGCACCGTCGGTGCGTCGGTCGTCCGTCATGCGCTCCGCGAACGGATGGTTGCCTGCCGGATCGGTGAGCTTGAGGCGTATTGGGAATTGCTAGCGTGCTCCCCATCCGAGCTCCAGGAACTGATCAACGCCGTTGTTGTACCGGAAACCTGGTTCTTCCGAGATCGTGAGGCTTTCGCTGCGATGACGCGTCATTCAACGGCTCGCAAGCGGCCGGGTCATCCCATAATGCTCTTAAGTCTACCGTGCTCGACAGGCGAAGAGCCCTATTCGATGGCGATGGCGATGTTCGATGCCGGTTTCGGCGCCCAGGATTTCAAGATCGACGCTGTCGATGTGAGCACGGCTAATCTTGCGGCCGCCGAGCGCGCCGTCTACGGGCGCAACTCATTTCGCGGTGGTTTCCTCGAATTCAGAGAGCGTTATTTTCACGCAGCCGAAGGCGGGCTTCGGCCTGACCTATCCATCGTGAATCAGGTCCAATTCAGGCTCGGCAACCTGTTCGATCTTGTGGCATTGCCCAGTCCAGCACCCTACGACATTATCTTTTGCCGCAACCTTCTGATTTATTTCAATCGGCCCCTGCAAGATCGCGCCCTGGTTTGTCTAAAGAGCCTCCTCGCGCCGGGGGGCCTTCTGCTCGTCGGGCCGGCGGAATCAGGGCTTCCCTTTCTGCACGGTTTTGTTTCGGCCCGATTACCCATGGCATTCGCGTTCATCAACGAGGGGCCCTCTCAGATTGCCACTCCGATCGCACCGCCCAAAGCGCGTCCCCCTGTTGCGGGCCTTGTTCAAGCCTCTCCAGGCGCGAAGGCTCGGCCCACTACCCGGCCGGTCATTGGCAAGGTAGAGCGCGGCCCTATCCCCCTGCCCGAGCGGACAGCCACGAGTCTCGCTGCGGTAGAGCGCACCGCCAATGCGGGACGAGTTGCAGAGGCAAAGGAACTCGCACTGTCGCACCTTACGGAATTTGGCCCGTCCCCGGAAATTTTCTACCTGCTCGGGCTGGCCCACGATGCAGCGGATGCTCGTTCCGAAGCGATCCAGAGCTATCGAAAGGCCCTCTATCTAGAACCCCGCCATCAGGAAGCCCTCGCCCATCTTGCGCTGCTCCTTCGTAAGCAGGGCGACATCGCCGGGGCCGAAGCACTGACGGGGCGGCTCGGCCGGATCGAGAAAAGGAGCGGCACTTGACGTCAGCTGTGTCCGGTAGTGCATCATCGGTGCCGGACCTCGCCGTCGGCGACTGCTGGCGGCAAATAGGCGTTCGTGGTGACAGGTCGTGCCCTGAACTGGAGCAGCATCTCCACTGCCGGAACTGCCCGACCTATAAGGAAATCGCACGCAACCTCCTGAACCGTCCGCTGTCGCCCGGCTATCGGGACGAGTGGGCTCGACATTTTGCCCAGGCAAGGACCGACGTAGCCGTCGGGAATGCCGAGGGCAGTGCATTTCAGACGGTCGTTGTCTTTCGTCTCAGCGAGGAATGGCTGGCGCTTCCGGTTGGCTCCTTCCAAGAAGTGGCCGAGCTGCGTAGCATTCATTCGCTGCCACATCGCAGGAACAGCGCGGTTCTCGGCATCGTCAATGTTCGAGGCGAACTGCTAGTCTGCGTTTCGCTTGCCAAGCTGCTCGGAATCGAGGACCGCAAAACGGCGGATCGGGGCCTGCGGACCAGCGCATTTCCACGACTGATCGTCGTCGGCAACGGTGACAAGCGCGTTGCCTTCGGTGTGGATGAAATGCACGGGATCTATCGCTACAAACAGAGTGACCAGCTTGCCGTGCCCGGGACGGTTGGGAAAGCGTCTTCGAGCATGACAGCCGCCATGATCTCGTGGCGAGAGCGCGCGGTTGGCTGCCTGGACGAGGCACTGCTGCTGGCCATGCTCGATCGAGCCATCGCATGAGCGGCGCGGACTACAGCCAGTTTTCCATGCTGGACCTCTTTCGTGCGGAACTGGCGACGCAGTCACAGGCCCTGACGTCTGGTCTGCTGGCGCTCGAACGCGATCCCATCTCCGCCCAGAGTCTGGAAGCCTGCATGCGGGCTGCCCATTCGCTGAAGGGCGCCGCCCGGATCGTCGATCTAACCCCGGCAGTAGAAGTTGCGCACGCGATGGAGGAGTGCCTGGTCACAGCCCAGCGGGGGCAGCTCAGGCTCGGTCGCGAGCACATCGATACACTTTTTAAAGGCATCGATCTCCTTGGGTTGATAGCCACGGAGCCTGCTTCGTCGGATGAGAGCGCCAGACCGGACATAGCTAGTTTTCTGCTGGCGCTCGAGCAGGCATCCTCCCCATCGCATTACAAGGTGCTGGCAATCTCTGAGGCGGAGGCCGCCGCCTCAAATCCTGCCCAGCCTGAGGCCATTTGGATCTCCTCGACCAGGGAAACAGGCGACCTCAATCGATCTGAGCCAGCTTTTCACGGCAATGGCAGCGCCGGTTCCGATCGTATGGTGAGGGTGACGGCCGACAGTCTGAACCGCTTACTCGGGCTTGCCGGTGAGTCGCTTATGGAGGCTCGCCGTCTCAGGCCGTTCACCGACGGGCTGCTGCGACTAAAGCGGCTTCAGTCGGATCTCGCCAAGGCCTTCGACGAGCTCGGTAACGCACTGCCCGAGACTCCCAGCGACGAACGGACGGTGCACGCACTGGCGGCGGCGCAGCAAAAACTTCGGCTCAGCCAGACGTTCCTCGCAGAGCGCCTTAACGAACTGGACTCAATCGACCGCAGAGCCACTGACCTTGCGAACCGACTCTATGATGAAACGTTGGCGAGTCGCATGCGCCCGTTCGAGGATGGTGTGCGGCACTATTCGAGGACTGTCCGCGACCTTGGGCGCGCCTTGGGGAAGAACGTGCGGTTGGACATCGTTGGGGGGTCGACCGGAATAGACCGCGACATCCTGGACCGACTCGACGCACCACTGGGGCATCTGCTGCGCAATGCTGTCGACCACGGACTCGAACTGCCCGAGGAACGTGTTTCAGCCGGCAAATCGGAGGAAGGTGTCATTAGGCTGGAAGCACGGCACAATGCAGGCCTGCTGCAAATCATCGTCGCGGACGACGGCAGGGGGATCGATCTGAACAAGCTGCGCGAAACGATCGCGACGCGTGGCCTGACCACCGAGGAGACGGTCGGCAAACTTACCGAGACGGAATTGCTCGAATTTCTGTTTCTGCCAGGCTTTTCGATGAAAGCGACAGTTAGTAATCTCTCGGGACGCGGCGTCGGCCTCGATGTCGTCCAGGCGATGGCCAAGCAGGTCCGAGGCCTGGCAACCGTCTCCTCAGAGTCCGGCATCGGAACGCGTTTCCAGCTCCAGCTGCCATTGACCTTGTCGGTGCTGCGAACGCTGCTCGTCGAGATTGATGGAGAGCCCTACGCTTTCCCGCTCGCAGGCATCTCAAGCACCGTAAAGTTACTGCGCACTCGCATCGAAATGCTCGAAGGCCGGCCGCATTTCCGCTTCGGGGATCGACAGATCGGACTGATCACCGCCCACGAGATTCTTGATCGCGCTGAACCGCAAACAGATGCCGATGAACTCTCGGTGGTCTTGATCAATGGCAATCACAGTGAAGCGTACGGGCTGATTGTCGACCGATTCCTGGGCGAGCGCGAGTTGGTGGTCCGACCACTTGACCCCCGCCTTGCTAAGGTCAAGGACATCAACGCGGCGGCACTGATGGAAGATGGTTCGCCCGTCCTGATCATCGATATCGACGATCTGACCCGATCAGTCGACAAGCTCGCCTCGTCCGGCGGGCTTCGGACTTTGCGGCGCGGTACCGCCGGCCCCGATCAGAGGAGGCGCAAGCGCGTTCTGGTAGTTGACGATTCTTTGACCGTGCGCGAGCTGGAACGCAAGCTGCTGGACAATCACGGCTTTGAGGTGGAGGTCGCGGTCGATGGTATGGATGGATGGAACGCCATCCGATCTGAGCCATTCGATCTTGTCATCACCGATGTCGATATGCCGCGCATGGACGGCATCGAACTCGTAACCTTGATCAAGAAGGATGGCCGGCTCGCGAACACCCCGATCATGATTGTGTCGTACAAAGATCGTGAAGACGATCGCAGGCGCGGTCTTGATGCCGGGGCCGACTACTACCTGACCAAAGGCAGCTTTCATGACGAGACGCTGCTACACGCGGTCGTAGACCTAATCGGCCAAGCGGCAGAATGAGGCGCAGCTTGGGGACCCATCAATGAGGATTGCTATCGTCAACGATATGCCCCTTGCGGTCGAGCTTCTCCGGCGACTGGTTACGTCAACCCCGGAGCATCAGGTCGCCTGGATCGCGGTAAACGGGCGCGAGGCCGTAGTGGCCTGTCAACGAGACCTCCCGGATCTCATCCTCATGGATCTGGTGATGCCTGAAATGGACGGCGTCGAGGCTACGCGCAGGATCATGGCGGAGACGCCGTGCCTGATTCTGCTGGTCACGGCGAGCATTGAGGCCAATATCCCGGGAGTCTATGAAGCGATGGGCTATGGCGCCCTTGACGCGGTCGACATCCCATCTATCGGCTCTAACGGCCCGGGATCAGTTCGTCTCATCAAGAAGATAACGACGATCAGCAAACTCGTACGTGACGCGCCATCTCCAAACGGGAGGACACAGATGGTGCTCCCCGCTCTGTCATCGGCACAACACCTTATTGCCATCGGTGCGTCAGCGGGCGGACCAGCAGCTGTCGCCGCGATCCTCGCCGCGTTCCCGAGCGATTTCACGGCCGCAATAGTTCTCGTCCAGCATCTCGACGCGCAGTTCGTGCCCGGTCTTGCAAACTGGCTGGGCCAGCATGCAGCCCTTCCAATCCGTCCCGCGCAGGAAGGAGATGAGCCCGAGCCCGGCACTGTTCTCATTGCTGCCACGGCAGATCATCTGGTCTTCAAGTCACCTCGCAAGCTCGGCTATACGGCGAAGCCGCACGACAACGTCTACCGTCCATCCGTCGATGTATTCTTCGAGAGCACCGCTCAACGGTGGCGGGGTGCGGTGATCGGTGTCTTGCTCACAGGGATGGGTAGAGATGGTGCCCAAGGACTCAAGCTGCTTCGCGACAAAGGGCATTTGACAATCGCGCAAGACAGCGCGTCGAGTGCAGTCTATGGGATGCCCAAAGCCGCAGCTGCCATCGGTGCAGCTGTCGACATTCTGCCGCTTGACTCAATCGCCCGGCGCCTTGTCGAGGCGTGCGGCCGATCTTCGTGAAAGGGGTTGCGCTATGACAGGCAAACCAAATCTCGTGTCGCCCCAGGCGGATAATTATTCGTCGATGGTTCTGCTCGTGGACGATCAGATAATGGTCTGCGAGGCGGTCCGGCGGGCGCTTGCCAATGAACCAGACATAGACTTCCATTTCTGCACCGATCCGCTCAAAGCGACGACAGTTGCCGATGAGGTGAAGCCAACAGTCATCCTGCAGGACCTGGTCATGCCGGGTGTTGATGGTCTGGACTTGGTGCGGCAATATCGAAAGAATTTATCGACGCATTCTGTTCCGGTCATCGTGCTGTCAAGCAAAGAGGATCCGGCAACCAAGGGTCAAGCTTTCGAAGCGGGGGCGAACGACTATCTGGTCAAACTGCCCGACCGCATCGAGCTTGTCGCTCGCGTCCGTTATCACACTCGCGCCTATCTGGACCACGCTCAGCGAGAGGAGGCCTATCGCGCGCTCCGAGAAAGCCAGCGGCAGTTAATGCGGGCAAATCTGGAGCTTGAGCGCCTCACACGGATCGACGGCCTTACCGGTCTCGGAAACCGGCGCTATTTCGATGAGTATCTCGCGGCGGAATGGAAGCGCGCAATCCGCACGCAGAGTCAGTTGTCGCTTTTGATGATCGATGCAGATCACTTCAAGCGCTATAATGACACCCATGGCCACATGGCGGGCGATGAGGTGCTGAAGCAGGTCGCCGGTGTGATCCAGAGCACTTGCAATCGCTCTACGGATCTCGCTGCGCGATATGGGGGCG
>NZ_JAMYRR010000055.1:0-11750 GCF_040321535.1 Mesorhizobium sp. M0340
GTTCTTTTTTCTACACCCCCCAGCCGTGGTTGTGCGCGGGCGGGCCCTCTTGCCGCGCCCGGGCCGCCCTTCTTCAACCCACCTCCCTCCCGCCCCCCCCCCGGGGGGGGGGGGGGCGGCCCCCCCCCCCGGCTCTTTTCTTCAAGACGGGTTGCCTTCAAGTCGATCCACACTTCGTCTCGGCTTGCCTCGACACCTCTCCTCCGTTCGACGGGGAGAGGAAGTGCCAACCGCAACGCCCGGCGCCCTTCCTCTATCCCTTTCAGGGCAAAGGTGCGGAGCGAGGCGGAGTGGGGAGGGCGAGTGAACGCAAACTTTCCATCGGCCTGGAATTCGGTTCTCAGTCCGGCCGTTGCCGTATCCGTCAATGGAAGGATACTTTCCGTTTGTGCGGTAAAATCGTCATCGCGCTTTCCATACGCGTCGTTCGCTATCCAGAGATCAACCTATTTCGCAACCATTTGCCGGCCCCCGGCCAATTGGCCCGCCTCTTGCTGCTGGAAGAAAAAGGTCGAAAGGAGGCTTCCCAATGAACGACGCGCCACGGGTGCTCGTGCTCGGCATCGGAAATCTGCTATGGGCCGACGAGGGCTTCGGCATCCGCGTGGTGGAGGAGTTCCACCGGCTCTGCGAAACGGCGGACAACGTCCGGGCCATGGATGGCGGCACGCAGGGCATCTACCTCCTCCAACATATCCGCGAGGCCGACATCCTCGTGGTGTTCGACGCGGTCGACTACGGCTTGGCGCCCGGCACGCTGAAGCTCGTCGAAGGCAGCGAGGTGCCGGCCTTCCTCGGTGTGAAGAAGATTTCGCTCCACCAGACTGGCTTTCAGGAAGTTCTCGCCATGGCCGAGATGATGGGTGACTATCCCGCCCATCTCCTTCTCGTCGGCGTGCAACCGGTCGAGCTGGACGACTACGGCGGCAGTCTCCGGCCCGCGGTGAAGGCTCAGATCGAGCCTGCAATCGAGATCGCCATCGAGTGGCTCGCCTGGCTCGGCGCGACGATCGCCAAGCGCACCGAACCGCTGGCCGAAGAAGAGACGCTCGCCTCGCGCGAAATGCGCATCGGCATCTACGAGAGCGGTCGACCCCGACCGGAAGAGGCCTGTCGTCACGGCGCGCGGCTTCTCGAGAATGGTGCCTTCGCTGGTCCGGCGAATTTCGAGTGCGAGGTCGACGCGCTTTTGCAATCGTCTGGAAGGCAGGGCTGATGTGTGTCGGCGTTCCCTTCCAGGTGGTTGAATGCAGCGGCGGCATTGCCCTGTGCACCGGTCGCAGCGGCACGCGGCGCCTCGATATGACCCTGGTGGGCGACCAGCCAGCGGGTACGTGGATACTCGCCTTCCTCGACACCGCGCGCGAGACTGTCACTGCCGAGACGGCGCGCCTGATCGCCGACGCGATCGAAGCGACGGAGCGTGCGCTCGCCGGCGACACCGACCTCGACCACCTCTTCGCCGACCTGGTCGGCCGCGAGCCGCAACTGCCGGAGCATTTGCGGCCGGGGCAAGCCCTTTCACCGCAAGGCACGGAGGACGCCTGAGTCCATGTTTTCACCCGTTCTCACCATGATGATGGAGCGCCACCGCATCCCGGTGGTTGACGAGGCGAACATCGACGCATTCGCCGAGGCCCACGACCTCACCGCGCTGTTTTTTCCCGGTGACTGGTTGCTGCTCGCCGAGAGCAACGATGTGGCGGTGATCCTCCCGGAGCTGGTGCAGGCCTTCCAGGGCGTGTTCAAGCCCGCCGTGGTATCGCGCGAGAGCGAACGCGAGCTGCAAAGCCGCTATCGCTTCGACGCCTTCCCGGCGCTTGTCTTCCTGAGGAACGGCGAATATCTCGGCGCCATAAAGCGCGTGCTCGACTGGGAAGACTACCTCACTGAGATCGACGGCAAACTGAGGCGCGGGCCGAGCGCGCCGCCGCGTTTCGAGCTTCCCGAAGCCTGCGCGACCCACGACCGTCACGACCACGATCATTTCCAGTGAGCGAAAGCGGCCGGGAGGGCGCATCATGGCAGCATCGCTATTCGGCGGCATCGGGCCGGGTTCACAGCCGAGCGAAGGGGACGGCAGCGACTTGCAGTATATGGAAATGCCGAAGGGCATGGCGACCTCTGCGTCACCCATGTTGCCGGAGAAGGAAAATGTCGCCGGGCTCGAAGCTGCTTTGGCGGTGCTCTCCGCGCTGGCTGAAAGCCTCGGCCGGTCCTCGCCGGATTGCGAAAACGCGGTGCATGATCTTTCCGGCCTCGACGACGCCAATCTTGCGCTGATCGACCAGGCGCTGGGCGAGGGCGAGGTCTTGATCATCTGCGGCGACGACCTGAAGGCTCAGGAGTCGGTGCTCGCCGGTATCTGGCGCGTGCGCCAGACCGGAACGGATGGCAGGCTCGTGCGCGATTTCGTCGAGGTCGGCGCCTTTCCCTCGGCCGTGCTGGAGAGGGCCTTCGCCGGCTGCCGCAATACGCTCGCTGCGCCGGCGACCTATCCGACGGGCGTCTTCAACGCGCCGCCGCTGATTTCGGAGCTCAATGGCCGCATCCCGCTCGTCGGGCCCGACGTCGGGCCGCACGCCATAAACCTGTCGCTGCTGCCGCACACTGAAGAGGACTTGACCTTCCTCGACGGCCTGCTTGGCCACGGGCCGGTGGTCGTGCTGTCGCGTGGCTACGGCAATTGCCGCGTGACCACGACGGGGACGCGCGGCGTCTGGTGGGTGCGCTTCTTCAATTCGACCGACGATCTCATCCTCAACACGATCGAGGTCACGGCCTTGCCGGGGGTGGTCCGCGCTGCGCCCGAGGATATTGCGGACAGCCGCCAGCGGCTCCTCGAAATCCTGGAGGTCTACCGGTGAACGACTCCTTCTTTGCCGGTTCATATGGCGGCGACAATGCCAAGATCGGCCCGATGTCGCGGCTCGAATGCAGGATTTGCTGGCATGTCTACGACCCGGCTGAGGGCGACGACTACTGGCAGATCCCGCCCGGCACGCCCTTCGCCGAACTGCCGGCCAACTGGAGCTGCCCCACCTGTGACGGCTCCAAGCAGGGCTTCATGGTCGTGAGCGATTGACATGGATCATTCGCAAGCCGTCGCTGCCCATCTAGAGTTCGTGTTTCAGCGGATCGAACGGACGGCCATGGCAGGAATTCCGATCCTCAATCCGGCGCTTTGCGTCAGCGCGGTGGGCGTGCGGCAGTGGCAGGGCAAATGGCTCGCGGTTCTTGTCACGCCCTGGTTCATGAACCTCGTGCTTCTACCATTTGGCGACGGGCAAGCGCGCCCGCGCGTGCCTACGGGCACGAAGGAGCATGCATCATTCCCGGCGGGCCGGTTCGAGTTCTTCCGGGCCTATGAAGAGGAGCTCGGCTGCTACCGCATGTGCTCGCTGTTCTCGCCGATGTTCGAATTCGCCGACCAGGAGAGTGCGCAAGAGGCCGCGCGGCAGGTGCTTGCGGAACTGTTCAACCGTGAGGCGGAAGAAGACGAAGACGGCGAGATGATCCGTGTCTGGGAAGGCCGGCTACCTGAGGAAGAGGCAAGCGCGTTGGACGAGGTTGAGACAGCCGGAACACCCGCGAGCTCCCAGCCGGCGAAATTGACCCGCCGCTGGCTGTTCGGTTTGGGCGACAAGGAGGAGACCGCTGCATGAGCGTTGATGGCCGCGTCTCCATCGATCTCGTCTGCGATGGCGGTCGCGTTATGGAAGCCATCGTCACGCCGCCGCGCCCGGTTGCGCTTGGCCCGATCGTGCGAGCCCGGCCGGTGACGGAGGTCATCTCGGCGATCGGTTCGCTGTTCAGTGTCTGTAGTATTGCGCAGTCGGCGGCGAGCGTTGAGGCAGCCGAGGCGGCCCTGGAGATCGGGACGGACCGGCGCACGAAGCAAGCGCGGCGGCTTCTTGTGCTTACCGAAACGCTGCGCGAGCACCTGCTGCGCATTGGCTTGGATACTGCCAGTCTCGCGGGCGAGCCTGCCGACGGTAAAACCCTGCGCCGGTCTATGCGCCTGCCGCAGCGCCTCAAGCAGGCACTTTTTCCAGGCGGGAATGCGTTCGTTCCCGGCGTGTGCGTGGGGATTCCGGGCGCGGACGCTGCCGAAACGGCCGCCGAAGCGAGCCATCTAACGCAGTCCGTGGTCTACGAAGGCGAAAAGCCGCTTGGCGAGATGGATCGCGATGCCTTCGCGCAGTGGGCTATGGAGCGCGGCACGATTGCGGCCCGTCTCATCGCCCCGGTCTTGGCAAGGGGCTGGGCCATGATAGGCCACCCCGAAACGACAAACGGGGGAAACGAACATTTGCCGAAGGAAACGTCGGCCGACACGAGCTGCCTCGCCAGGCAGGCTGGTGCGCCGCTCGTTCGCGCTTTCCTTTCCGAAAACGGTGGAGCCGGCCTGGCCGCGCGGCTGGCTGCCCGCGTGGTCGAGGCATCGACGCTGCCGGCGCAGATCGCCGGAGGGCTCGCGGCCCTGCGGGATGTCGCGGAGGGGTCCGAAGTGCCTACGCGCGAAGTCTTTCGCGACGAGAACGGGGGCCGCTCTGCTACTGCCTTCGCCGAGGCAGCACGCGGCCGGCTGGAACATCGGATTGTTTTGAACGACGACCGAATCGCCGACTACGCCATCACGGCTCCGACCAGCATTCATTTCGCCGAGAGCGGCATTGCCGCGAGCTCGCTTTCGGCGCTCGCTGCATCCAGACGTGAAGATCTGGCGGTCCAGGCCGATCTCCTGGTCCGGGCCATCGACCCCTGCGTCGGCTACGATATCAGGCTCCGCTGATGCACGAGATGGCGATATGCGAGAGCGTCCGTGGCATCATCGAGGAAGAGGCCGCGAGACAGGATTTTCGGAAGGTGGGCCGCGTCTGCATGGAAATCGGGCGGCTATCCGCTGTCGAGGTCGAGGCGCTGAAGTTCGGCTTCGATGTCGTCATGCGTGGCTCTCTGGCGCAAGACGCAAGGCTGGAAATCGTCGAGACGGAAGGCAGGGCCTGGTGCATGCCTTGCGGCCAGAGCGTGCCGATCGCGGCACGCTTTGATCCATGCCCGGACTGCGGAAGCCATCAGCTGCAGGTGACCGGCGGCCAAGAAATGAAGATCAGGGAATTGGAGGTGAGCTGATGTGCACTATTTGCGGATGCGGCGAGGGCGCCGTCCGGATCGAGGGCAAGGCGCATGGCCATCACCATCATCACGGCCACGATCATGATCACCACCACGATCATGATCACGGCCCCCATCATGACGATCATGTGCACGATTGTGGCTCGGGCCCCGGTGGCACCCGTGCGCCGGGCATGAGCCAGGCGCGGATGGTCAAGCTGGAAAAGGATATCCATTCCAAGAACAACGAGTATGCCGATGCGAACAGGAAAATGTTCGCCGAGCGCGGCGTGCTTGCGCTCAACCTCGTCTCCAGCCCCGGCTCTGGCAAAACGACGCTGCTTTGCCGCACGATCGAGGCACTGAAGGGCAAGTTGCCGATCGCCGTGATCGAGGGCGACCAGCAGACTTCCAATGATGCCGACCGCATCCGCGCCACCGGCGCGCCCGCGATCCAGGTCAACACCGGCAAGGGCTGCCATCTCGACGCGCATATGGTCGGCCATGCCGCAGATCACCTCGACCTTGCCGAAGGAGGCCTGCTCCTCGTCGAAAACGTGGGAAACCTCGTCTGTCCGGCGGGCTTCGACCTAGGCGAGGCACACAAGGTGGTGGTGCTCTCAGTCACCGAGGGAGAGGACAAGCCATTGAAATATCACGACATGTTCGCCGCCGCCGATCTCATGATCCTCAACAAGACTGACCTGTTGCCGCATCTCGACTTCGACGTGGAGGCCTGCATCGCCAACGCCCGAAAGGTGAACCCGCGGATCAAGGTGCTGAGGGTTTCCGCGCGCACGGGCGAGGGGATGTCGGACTGGACGGCCTGGATCGGCGCGGTCCGCGCCATGGCGCTAGTCGGCCATCGGCGGGCGGCCGAGCTCGGAGCAGCCTGATGTGCCTGGCCATTCCCGCCCGCGTCGTTGAACTGCTCGATGACGACATGGCCGTGGTCGCGTTCGACAGGGTCACGAAGCGCATCTCATTGGCTTTGGTGGCAGACGTTTCGCTTGGCGATTTCGTGCTCGTCCATGTCGGTTATGCGCTCCACAAGGTGAGCCCCGAGGAGGCCGAGCGCACGCTGCAGCTGATGGCCGAAGCGGGCGTGCTGGAGGAGGGGCTGGAGGAGATTTCGGCGTGAAATATGTCGACGAATATCGCGACCAGGAGCTTGCGAAGACCATCGCCGGCGCCATCGCGATCGAGGCTGATCCGGAAAAGAGCTACCATTTCATGGAGTTCTGCGGTGGGCACACGCATGCGATTTTTCGCCACGGCGTGCAGGACCTGATGCCGCAGAACGTGCATTTCGTGCACGGACCCGGATGCCCCGTTTGCGTGCTTCCCATCTCTCGCCTCGACGATGCGGTGGAGCTCGCCGAGCGGCACGGGGTCATCCTTTGCACCTACGGCGACATGATGCGCGTGCCGGGCACCAAGCAACGCAGCCTGATCCGCGCCAAGGCGGACGGAGCGGATGTCCGCATGGTCTATTCAACGCTCGATGCCCTAAAGATCGCGCGTGAAAACCCCGAGCGGCAAGTCGTCTTCTTCGCCATCGGTTTCGAAACCACGACGCCGCCGACGGCCGTCGCGATCAAGACGGCGCAAGCCGAGGGGTTCAAGAATTTCAGCGTGTTCTGCAACCATGTGCTCACGCCGGCCGCGATCTCTCACATTCTTGAATCGCCGGAAGTGCGGGAACTGGGCATCGTCAAGATTGACGGGTTTCTGGGACCTTCGCACGTCTCCTCCGTGATCGGCTCGCAGCCATATGAATTCTTTGCCGAGGAATTCCAGAAGCCGGTTGTCATCGCCGGCTTCGAACCGCTGGACGTCATGCAGTCCATCCTGATGCTGATCCGGCAGGTCAATGAAGACCGGCACGAGGTCGAGAACGAATATACCCGCGTCGTGACCGAGGAGGGCAACCTCAAGGCGCAGGCACTGGTGAGCGAGGTCTTCGAGCTGCGCAAGACCTTTGACTGGCGCGGCCTCGGCACCGTGCCCTACAGCGCCCTGCGCATCCGCGACGCTTATGCCGATTTCGACGCCGAGAAGCGTTTCGAGCTGTCGGTCAAGGCTTCGCGCCAGGTGAAGTCCTGCGAATGCCCTTCGATCCTGCGCGGGGTGAAGAAGCCGACCGACTGCAAGCTGTTCGGCACCGTGTGCACGCCGCAGAACCCGATTGGCTCATGCATGGTCTCCTCCGAAGGCGCCTGCGCGGCCTACTGGACCTATGGCCGTTTCCGCGAGCCGAAGCTGTTGGAGGCGGCGGAATAATGAGCGCGAACGATCCCAGCCTAGCCGTCACCACCTCGTCGGTCCGCGGCGCGGTGGACATGACGCATGGCGCGGGCGGCCGCGCGATGGCCGAGCTGATTCGGGATATTTTTCAAAGACATCTGGCCAACGAGTTCCTGGCCCAGGCTAACGACGCGGCCCTGCTCGGCACCGTCTGCGGACGCCTGGTGATGGCAACGGACGCGCATGTCATCTCGCCTCTGTTCTTTCCGGGCGGGGATATCGGAGCACTGGCGGTCCACGGCACGATTAACGACGTCGCCATGATGGGCGCGCGGCCGCTCTGGTTGTCCGCGTCCTTCATCCTGGAGGAAGGTTTTCCGTTGGCCGAACTGGAAAGAATAGTTGTTTCAATGGCTTTTGCCGCCCGGGAAGCAGGCGTACCCGTGGTTACGGGCGACACCAAGGTGGTGGAGAAGGGCAAAGGCGACGGCGTTTTCATCTCCGCGACCGCTGTTGGCGTGCTGGCGGACGGCACAGACATCTCCGGAAGCAATGCCCGGCCGGGCGATGCAATCCTTGTCTCCGGCACCATGGGCGACCACGGAGTCGCAATCCTGTCGAAGCGCGAACACCTTGATTTTGAAACGGAAATTATCTCCGACAGCCAAGCTCTGCACGATCTGGTGGCGGCGATGCTTGGCTCCGTTCCTGGTATCCGGGTGTTGCGTGACCCCACGCGCGGCGGACTGTCGGCGACGCTGAACGAAATCGCGCAGCAGTCCAAGGTCGGAATGGTAATCCGGGAAGCGGCGGTTCCGGTGAAGCCGGAGGTCGCGGCGGCGTGCGAACTGCTCGGCCTCGACCCGCTGAATGTTGCCAACGAAGGCAAGCTGATCGCCATCTGCGTGGCGCAAGACGCGAAGACTTTGCTCGCCGAGATACGCGCTCATCCCATGGGCCGGGATGCCGCAATCATTGGCGAAGTCGTCACAGACCAGCATGCGCTGGTGCGGATGAAAACGAGACTTGGCGGTATGCGCGTGGTCGACTGGATCGCCGGGGAACAGCTCCCGAGGATCTGCTGAAGATGCGCATTCTGCTTCTCGTCACCGCCTTCAACGCCTTGAGTCAGAGGATTTTCGTGGCGCTTGGCGAGCACGCACACGAGGTCTCGGTCGAGATGGACGTCAACGACGAGCGGACCATGGAGGCGGTAGATTTGTTTCGGCCGGACCTCGTTATTGCCCCGTTTCTGAAGCGGGCAATCCCGAAAGAAGTCTATGAAAATCGATGCTGTATGATCGTTCACCCAGGCATCGTCGGCGACCGCGGCCCCTCCGCGCTGGACTGGGCGATGGTGGACGGGGCGACGCAGTGGGGTGTCACGGTGCTGGAAGCGGCGGCCCAAATGGATGCGGGGCCGGTCTGGGCGAGCGCCACCTTCGCGATGCGAAAGGCGACGAAATCGAGCCTCTACAGCAACGAGGTGACCGACGCGGCGGTGACGGCGGTGCTCGAAGCGATCGCGCGGTTCGAGCAGGGCGAAAAGCCGATTGCCCTGGAAGAACAATCTGTAGCGCCGCTGGGCCGGTGGCGGGACGCGATCAAACAGGCGGACCGGCGGATCGATTGGGCTGCCGACACGACCGAAACGGTGCTGAAGAATATCGCAGCAGCCGACGGCGCGCCCGGCGTGCGGGACGAACTTTTCGGCGAAACGGTCTTCCTTTTCGACGCGCGAGACGCACGTGAACCAGGGGGTGACTTGCCTCTCGCGCGGGGTGAACGGGGCAAGATATCGCTCCCCGAGCCGGGAGTGGTCGCCGCCAGAAGCGGGCCGGCGATCGCCATCGTCACCGGCGACGGCGCGTTGTGGATCGGCCATGTCCGGCATCCCAATTCGCCACACCCGTTCAAGCTGCCGGCGACCATGGTCTTCGCGAAGGAAGTTGCAGACCTGCCGGAGATCCCGCTCAATTCACCGGGCGGTTATCAGGACATCATCTACGAAGAAGAAGCTGCGGTCGGCTATCTGCACTTCCCCTTCTATAACGGTGCAATGGGAAAGGACGCCTGTCGAAGACTTTTGGACGCTTATACAAAAGCGACGGAGCGTCCGACCAGGGCGATCGTGCTGTGCGGAGGGCCGCAGTTCTGGTCCAACGGGCTCGACCTCAACCGAATCGAGGCGGCCGACAGCGCGGCCGACGATTCCTGGGTCAACATCAATGCCATCGACGACCTCGCCGATGCGATCATCCGCACGACAAGCCACATCACCGTAGCAGCGCTTGCCGGAAATGCGGCAGCGGGCGGCGTGTTTCTCGCCCGCAGCACCGACCAGCTCTGGATGCGCTCGAGCGTCATCCTCAACCCGCATTACAAGGACATGGGCAATCTCTACGGCTCGGAGTTCTGGACCTATCTCCTGCCGAGCTGCTGCGGGACTGAGAATGCCCGCCGGATCGCGGCAGCGCGCCTGCCGATGGGCGCGAAGGAGGCGCTCAATCTGAATCTGGCCAACCGGGTGTTCGCGGGGGCAAGCGAGCTGTTCACGGCGCAAGTGAGGGCGTCGGCTGCCGCGCTGGCCGGGAGCGAAGAGTTTCCGGGGTTGCTCGCCGAAAAACAAGCCCGGCGCGCAGCCGACGAGGCGGCCAAGCCGCTTTGCGCCTATCGCGAGGAGGAGCTTTCGCGGATGCGCCGCAATTTCTATGGCTTCGACCCAAGCTACCACGTCGCGCGGCATAATTTCGTGCACAAGGTGCCGAAGTCGCGCACCCCAGTGACGATCGCCCGCCACCGCGACGTCGCCTGGCAGGCCGGCCGGGAGGGAAGGAAAAAGGCATCGTGAGCGACCTGCCGGGCATATTGATCGTCGACGACGAAATCCGCTCGCTGGAGGCGCAACGGCGCGTCCTGAGCGAGGATTTCGATGTCCACGTAGCCAGCGACACCAAGGCCGCCAGCTCGATCCTGGAGATGGAATGGATCCAGATCATCCTGTGTGACCAGCGCATAGCCGGCACCTGCCGCACCGAGTTCCTGAAGCAGGCGCGCACCCGCTGGCCGGACATCGTGCGCATGATCATCTCGGGCTACACCGACGCGCATGACACCATCGACGGCATCAACGAGGCCGGCATCTACCAGTACATCACCAAGCTCTGTCATCCGGAAAACCTCACGCTCACGCTGAAGAACGGGGTGCAGCTCTTTCTCCAGATCGCGGTTCGTCGCCGCCACCACGCGCAGATCGACCTGCTCTACGCATTGCAGAACTTTTCGCCACGCGACTGGGCCGGCAATCGTGGCCCGCTGGAGCTGGCGCTCGAAGGTGCGCCGGTGCGGCTCGGCGAGACCGAGCCGGTTGCAGTCCAGCACATCGTGCGGTCGTTGGACCCGTGCATAGTGTGCACGGTGCGCTGATGGGCCCGCCGCTCGCCGAGCCCGCAGTGGAGGGACGCCTGGTCCGGGTGACGGGGCTGGTGCAAGGCGTCGGCTTCCGGCCGACAGTGTGGCGCATCGCGACCGCTATGGGGCTATCGGGTCACGTCCGCAACGATGCTGCAGGCGTGGAGATCGCGCTGTGGTGCAGCGATGCCGAGTTCGAGACCTTCGCGGACAGGCTAAAGGCGCAATGCCCGCCGTTGGCGCGGATCGACGGGATCGAGACGGCGACG
The DNA here is from genome assembly GCF_040321535.1 of Mesorhizobium sp. M0340. Taxonomy (NCBI): domain Bacteria; kingdom Pseudomonadati; phylum Pseudomonadota; class Alphaproteobacteria; order Hyphomicrobiales; family Phyllobacteriaceae; genus Mesorhizobium; species Mesorhizobium sp. M0340. The sequence continues at coordinate 11,046 of NZ_JAMYRR010000055.1, forward strand.
CTTGAGGGGCCGCGGCCGGCGGGCGGCTTCGCCATAGCGGCGAGCGCGGGCGGGCGGGTGAAGACCGGCATCGTGCCCGATGCCGCCTGCTGCCTGGAATGTCTTGCGGAAGTGCTCGACCCCAAGGACCGGCGCTATTTCTACCCGTTCGCCAATTGCACGCATTGCGGGCCGCGTCTGTCAATCGTCAAGGCTATCCCCTATGACCGCCGCTCGACCGCTATGGCACGATTTTCGACCTGCGAGGAATGCCGGGCCGAGTATGAAAATCCGGCCGACCGCCGCTATCACGCCCAGCCGATCGCCTGCCCGGCCTGCGGCCCGCGCGTCTGGTTGGAAGGTCCAGACCACGTCGTGGTCGGCGGCGGCCCGCAGGCGGTGATCCGCGAGGCGGCGGCGCTGATCGGGGAAGGGCGGATCGTCGCGATCAAGGGCATCGGCGGGTTCCACCTCGCCTGCGACGCGACGGACGAAGCGGCGGTGGCGCAGCTGCGCGCCCGCAAGAAGCGCGACGGTAAGCCGTTCGCGCTGATGGCGCGCGACTTGGAGCAGCTTGCCGAATTCGCGGAGCTGTCGGGCGAGGAGCGCGTGGCGCTTGCCGCCCGAGCGGCGCCGATCGTGCTGGTGAAGCGCCGTGACAGCTGCGGCGTTGCGGCGGGCGTGGCGCCGCAGCACGAGCGGCTCGGTTTCATGCTGCCCTACACG
>NZ_JAMYRR010000056.1:0-10791 GCF_040321535.1 Mesorhizobium sp. M0340
ACCGTCATGTGTCCGCCGCTCCGCTAAACACGGGGGCTGCGCGGCGGACACGCCGACGTCACCGCAATGCCACGCCATTTTGCAGAACTTGACGCACACAACTCGCACGCAGCCTGGCCGGAACGCGCGCAATAATTCCCGCCTCTGGTGCCAGATTGACGGGTTGCGCCTGACGATGACGAGGCGTAGGGCCCAAAGCGGGTGGGACGCCGAAGCGCCCCATTCGTTGCTGTTGCCCCTTTAGGTTTTTGGGGCCACGATTTGGCACACGTCCCTAAGCGGCCCTGATTCTCGGGTTGTCATTCGCCACCGCCAACTTCGCCCACTTGCCAGCCGCCAATAGCTCAGCGCCTCCGCGACGGTCTGCATATCCGCCTTTAGCGCCGAAAGCCTTGCCGACCTCAGCAATTGCCGCCTGCTAAGATGACCTCGATGACAGTATCGATATTGGCCGGTGGGGTGATCGGATCGGCAGTTCCAGCCAGCCGTACGTCTCCACGACTCCTGCCCAACTTAAGCTGGCCTAGTCCGCCTATTGCACCCAGAAAGAATGCGCCAGGTGCGATCTCTGGAGGATGGAAGCTGAAGCAAGTTGCCGACGTGAATACTGCGTCGGGATGTATCCACTCCTGCGATTTTATAGAGACACCTCGCGACACCGTATCCCAGTTGCCTGCTCGTGCCGGTTCCGGTTCGGCATCGCCGAGCCGCGGTTGGGCAGACGGCAGCGCTATGCAGGCATCCAACGAACGTGGATCTGGATTCTTCCCTCTTGGCCTGCCGTCCTTTCGGCTCCGGTCGACATGCAGTCCCGCGTCAGTGGGCAGGTTGTCGTTGGCGGCCTGCGGAAGGCGCTCTCGAACGATGAGCCACAATGCGGCGGCCCCCTTCCCGTCGTGCTTTTTCAGCCAATTCCAAGCTGGCCGACCGCCACGAAAACGAATCCGTACAGCGGTGCGCTTCTCCGCCGGGTTGGCCTTCAGGAAGGCGTCTGTTGCTTCTAGTATTTCCTTGCGGGTGGTCTTTGTCATGGGTGGTCATCCCAATTCGAGAAACCGGCCAGGCCGGGTAGTCCGTTTCCGCAATGCGCGGGACGGGTAGTCAGTCGTCATCCTTTAAATCTTCGGCTTCGTCCTTGAGCTTCTGCCAGTCAGCGCCGTGCTTCCGCAATAATGTGCGCGCCTGTTTGGCCGATAGGTCCGTGACTTCGGTAAGGTGCTCTACCTCAAGTTCTGCGCCCTTCTTAACGCGGCTATCGTCGCTCTTTTTCTTCACGGCCATATCTCCGCGCTCCTCGCCCATCGATCAGAGGCAACGAGCGCTAGTGAGCATTGTTCCGGACCTGTGGAACTATCTGCCCGCCGCATTGGTTTCTCCATTGAAAGGAGGACGATCATGCTAAAATTTTTACTTGGTCTTGGCGCGCTCATGCGGTGTTCCAAATCGGCCGAGACTTACAACGACAATCCTCCTAAGTCCCGCTTCAAGATGACCTGGTTTGACGACATTGCTGATAGCCGCCCTAAGAACTTTCTCATCAAGGGCGTCTCTCTCTCTCGATGTAAATAATCCCGGCCGTGTCGGCGTCACATTCTGGAATGTTGTCGACCACAACGCACCAGCGGAGGGCCTCACTGATATCTGCAGGTTCGTTGTCGGATCGCGGCTGTAACAGTTCGCGCTTGAACGTGTAGTGGTTCCCAGGCCACGTCTTCCGGCGCAACCATGATCGATCCGCCTGTCCTGGCCATATTGCCGTAGTGAAAACTGGCCAGCCTCTCTGCGTCGCCATTGTTGATAAGGTCGAGGAACCTTTCTGCTTCAGTGTGGGTGCGGTCATTCGGCGTCGGCTCCATGAGCGCGGCAACAGCGGCGCTGGCAATTTCGGCAACAAGAGAACGAGAAAACGTGACGACGCGCCCACCATGAGCGTTCGGCGCGAAAACGGCGAAGCCGCCATCGGGTCGCTTGGACCCTTCAGATTATAGATTTTCACGGCATCATTCAGTGCTACGTCGACGCGCGCAATGACGTTGCCGCAGCCTGGCGGCTCCGGTCGGGCATCAAGGATTTTCAAGGGGAGCGGTCCAGTCTTGGAGTGCCGCCGTTGGTCGGCGGTGTTTTTTGAAGAAACGCGCGGCCCGTCAGTGTGCTCACTCTCGAGCGATGCGCATTGCTGTCATTTCAATCAATTCGCCAAGGAAGCGGATGCTGACTAAGCCCTGCGCTTCTCGATCTTTGTCTGTTCGGTCGATGGGCCACTCCTCTTGCAGTAGGTGCAAGCCGGTTGCGAACTTTTCCCTATTGAAGTCCGGAACATCCTCTATCAAGCGGATCAGAAGATGCTGCAGGAACGCCTTCTCGGTAGCCTTCCAAAGCATAAACATTTCGCAACAGTTTCGGCATTGTGGCTCATGCTGCCGCGCTCGCGGCGATATGCTTATCAATCCACTCTTCGACCTCGGCACGCATATATGCACTACGTCGTTCGGATAGCGAAACGGGCTTCGGGAACCCCCCGGCTTCGGCCATCAAAATCAATAGTGTACGAGAAAGAGACGTGGCTGCCGCCGCGTCTTTTGGTGCGATCAGGCGCGGTCGGTTGTCGTTTGCTGTCATCGGAATCCCCAGTGCAACCCGGCGCAAAAAGAGCGTGCGGAAAATCCAACGTGCGAAGGGGCACGTTCAAACTCTGAATCTTTAGAGAGGGATTCGGGTCGCCGTTAACTTAGGCGAGGTAAGCCAAGGTGAAGAACAATATGCGTTTTCGCCTGTAATGTCGATATGGTCAACGGGCTTTATTTTCACAATACTGTGCCAGTCTACCATCAAGCCGCGTCTTTTTTGCGACGCGGTGCCACGTCTGTATGCGGCTTCGGTCTTGTCCTTGAGCACATGAGCCAAGGCCGCCGCGGCTACATCGCGCGGGTAATCGGTCTATCGCCAGCCCAATCACGGAACGATGAGCGCAGACCATGCAAGGTCGCATCGCCCGCACCAGCGGCCCTAAGCGCCTTCGTCATCGCTGTGTCGCTGATTGGCCTTCCGTCGCGTCCACCTTCGAACACCAGATCGCTGGTCGACTGCTGCTGTGTAGCGCGGAGGATTGTCACGGCGCGCTCGGAAAGCGGAACCTCATGGTCGCGCGCAGCCTTCATCTTTGCGGCGGGTACCGTCCACAAGGCCGCATCAAGGTCGATCTCCGGCCACACTGCGCCGCGAACCTCACTGGAACGCGCTGCGGTCAATGCGGCGAACTCCACAGCCCTAGCTGACACGCCAGCGGCGGCTCGTAGGCGCTTGATGATGGCAGGCAGTTCCTTGTAGCCGACTGTTGCGTGATGGCCGCGCGTGAGCTTCTGTCGAGCCGGAAGCATATCCTTCAGGCCTCTCCGCCAGTCGGCAGGGTTGTCGCCGACATAAAAGCCGCCTCGCCTTCGCGTGATCCATTACTGCTGCAATGCACATGCGGAGGCGGTCAGCAGTCTCTGGTATCTTCTCCCAGATCGGCTTCAGCGTCTCGACCACGTCGTCGCGCGCGATCTCGGCGATCGGCCTCTTGTGCAGCGGCTTGGCATATTCACGCAACGTCATCGACCACTGCGCCTTGTGCTTCCCATTGCGGAAAGACTTCTCCTTCACCGCTATCTTCATCGGAAAGCGAGCCGGGAAAGTGTCTCGCTTGACGATTCGAAAGACCCGCTGTTTATAGCTTTTTCATCGGCTTCTTTCGTTATCGTTGGCGTCGGAATTGTCCTGCCTGCATGGTTGGCTTTTCATGTTGGCGGTTCGGGTTTGGTTGGCCTCGTGTTGCTGTCGTCCAGCGTGGCGGGTCTGGTGCTCGCACCGGTCGCCGCCATCTGGTCGATCGTCATGATGGAGCAAAGAACTGAGGTCTTTCAATTTGAACCTAATTCCCGCAGCCCCGACCGTGAGACCGCTCTTTTCGCGGACGCCGTAACCACATCTGAACAGGCGGAGCGTGTCGCCGCCTGTTCGCCCTCATCCGGCGAACAATTCCTTGTAACCGGTCGTCACCATCCAGTTCGCCCGATCGAGATGGCTTCGCACAGTTTTCCGGGCCCGCTCCGGCTCTTGCACCGGATCGATGCCGAGGATGACCTGCGCCATCTCCTCATAGCTTGCCTCGTCGGCACCTGCATCCAGGAGCCTCAGGTAGGTCGTGAAGTGCTGACGGTCGTAGCTGGTCAGGCTGTCAGACCAGGGCACTTCTTCTTTAAGACCTGGTTTAACGTCTGGATATTTCATCATGACATCGGGCTCCGGAAGTAAGTGATCGAAGAGCGATTGTTCTTTTCGACAGCCTAACCAAGGATGGGAAACATCGTAGCTAAGACACCATCGCGATCATGACCCGCAAGCGCCCGCTCGAGGCGATATGCGCATCTTCTGACCGGTTCGACCCAGGTGAGGGATGAATTGCAAAAAGCTCAAGACCGTGCGGCGCGCACATCGGGTTTCGCATTGTTGGCCATCAAGGTCGTTTGTGACCACAGGATTAACAGGCAAAGCTTGTGCTTGAATTACCGTGATGCTCAGCATCGGTTCAACCACCGTATTCGAGTTCGTAGCGCCTGCCGAGGGCGCGCTGGCCGGGGCGCAGGTCAAATCGAAAGTCAAGAACCGAAGACTAGCTACCGCGTCCGTGAGGGCTTCGTGAGCTGCGCAAGGACGACCTTGGGGCTTCATGGGTGGCGCAAAGCATCTTTGGCCCTTCGTTTTGCCCGGCCGACAGCGCGCAGATCAACACGCCCACGACGGCGGATGCAGCGCTATGGTCCTCGGTGCCGACGAGCATCGCGATAGTCCTGCCGGGCTGTATTTGCTTTCAGCGGCGACCGCCACTATGAAGCGACGCTTCGCCGACTGTGTTTCACGCCGCCTGGAGAGTTTCATGACAGAAGAAGCCGCAAAAAACATTGACACCCTCATCGAGCTCACCGCCGATGTCGTCTCAGCCTATGTCTCCAACAATCCGGTCCCGGTGGGGGATCTCCCTGCCCTGATCGGCCAAGTGCACGCGGCGCTGAAAGGCACGGCCGCAGGCGTCACCGCACAAAAGCCGGTTGCGCTTACGCCTGCTGTCCCAATCAGGAAGTCGGTGACACCGGACTACATCATCTCCCTTGAAGACGGCAAGAAATTCAAATCACTAAAGCGCCATCTGTCGACCCACCATGGGCTGACGCCAGATGAATATCGCGCCAAATGGGGCCTGCCGGCGGATTATCCCATGGTCGCGCCGAACTACGCCGCGGCGCGCTCGACTTTGGCCAAGACGATGGGGCTCGGCCGCAAACCGAAAGCGCCGGAAGCGCCGGAGCCGGCAGTGGCGAAGCGGACCCGCAAGAAGGTCGCAGGTTAGAATTTCGGCAATCGAGGTTCGTTCTGGAGCGCGCAACTGCCGTCGGCATTTGCGCAGAATACGAGAAGGCGGGGACAGCCCGCCTTCAACTGCAAACATTCTCGTTTCACAAGAAGCGCGTCCGCTTGCAGCAATCTGCTGCGCCGAGCCCTATTCTCGCCCGCTCTTGTCGAGCGGCCGTCAGTACATCCGGACTTGCCGCGTCCTTCCGGCTCTTGCCGGGGGGCAGGAGAAAAATCAGCCAGCTTTGCTGAGGCTGCCAGCGGAGGATTTGCCAGTGCGGCGATCCTGTTCGATCTCATAGTTGATCTGAGGGTCGAGAGGCCCGCGCGTTCGACAGCGGAAATGTGGACGAAAACATCCTGACCGCCATTGTCGGGCTGGATAAATCCAAATCCCTTGGTGCTGTTGAACCACTTCACGGTTCCAGTTGCCATGTGCGTATTCCTTGTAAAGTTTGCAACACGTTCTGGTTCGGCGATCATGCCGGGCCGTTCATAGTATAACGCAGCAAATGCGAAAGACCGGAAGGCCCGGAGCGACACGCCGTGGTAAGCGCATCGTGCAGCCAGTGGACTGGCCGCGACCAAGCGGCAGTCGCAAAGGCAGACGAAACTAACGCATCACGTGGTGAACCTTGCAATGAGGAGTCGGGGGCCGGCACCTCGTACGATCGCCATCGTCAAGAGGAGTCGGAGCGTTAATCACTGCGGCCAGCGCGGATGCGATCGATCGGGCGTGCGTTTTGCTGGGATCAGTCCAAAGGTGAGTCAGGAACAACCGCCCAAGCGATCGACGACTTCCTGCTTGATTTGATGACCCTGGTGGTTGTTGTAGAAAACACCCGCAAGAGGCTCTACAATCCGGCGAGGCAGTTGGCGCGCGTGAGATTGACCAGGATCAGGCCGTTCTAGGCTGATTAGAGCGCCCACTCTCGCGAAGAAGGGGGCCGATCTGATCATCGACAAAATCGAGCGCAGCAAAGCTGACCTGTATCCTGTGGGTGATCGCTGCTGCGATTCCTCATTCACCACCCAGCGTCTGGATCAACGACAACGAGGGCTGCGGAACAAGCCTGGTCAGCGCCACCTCTTGCGACTTCTCAACCCACACTAAGGGTTGATCGGTGGAGGAAAGCCGATGCGATGTGCACCAAGTGTAGCTTTGGGATTGCCGACCGCTTGCGGAGCGCAATCCGTGCCCGGCCACCCATGACATCCGGCATGCGGACCATCAGCAGCATAATCAGTCGCAGGTGACCGATTCAAAAAATGCATTGGACGGGTCCGATTTACACGGGAACATGCGAGCATGGACAAGGGTGGCGGCCATCTTCATTGCATTTTGAATATTTTGCGGCTTCGCGATGGGCCTAATAAAGGCGACTGCGTGGGCGATATTGTCGTTATGGCGGTCATGCTGACAGCAGGACAAGAGATCGGGAGCGTGGGCCCCGGCCTCAGCGGTTAGCCGCTTCAGTCGTGGCTTGGACGACAGCAACGTCTTGGAAAACCGTTGGAGAATGCGTGGGGGCGGGTGGACGAAAGCGTGCGATCGGCCTAGACGACATTCGCAACTCTCCTGAGTCTGCCGAGAGCCTATGAGGCAGCAGCGACCCTTTGTCGTCGAGATCAAACAGAAGCGTTGGCTCGTGAAGCGGCCACACTCAATCTGGGCCGGCATCGACTTGGCCGCCAATCACGAACGATATCGCGGAAGCGAGACTGAAGGTCCGATCGCTGAAGCGCCGATTGTTCCTTGCGAAGATATCCGTTCTCGGCCCATGGCCGCCGTTGGTGAAGCAGTACCCGACGCCAAGGACGTGATCATGCCCGACGTATCGCTTCCTAAGCCGCCGACGGTTGAGGAAGCGCCGGTTCCGAAGGCATCGAACGCACCGACTGGAGGCAGACGGACCCGCAAGAAGAAGCGGTGGCAGAAAGATGTTGCTTTGCCGCGAGATGAACGATGGAAGCGGCGCCTGCCATGGGTGCTCCGCCAGCGCCGGGCTGTGCCGTAGGTCAACTGCGCCAGGATTGAAGCTGCCCTTGTCGAACTGTCCATGACAGGTCGGCAGTGCACCCAAATAACTAAGAGGCTTGAACCGTACTGTAGGGGTTGCCTATCAGACGCCCTCGGATTTAGGGGCGAGAATGAAATCGAAAACGGGCTCAGGCTGGCCAGGCATCGGCTCTCGCAAAACAGCCGGGAAAGTTGTGGCCGCTTCGGCGTGTACCGCGAGCGCGGCAGGTGTCATTCCGAGTGCGGCCTCAAAGGGCCGGCTCGGCAGAGGCGCCACCCGACGAAAAAGCGCTGCAGCTCTCGCCGCATGGCGCGCGGCAGCGACCGGCTTTCCCTCGCGGATCTTCACCCCGGCCGCCGCCAACAGGATCAATCCCTTGAACAAAAGGCGATGCTGAGTGCTTTGTTTCGCAGCGTGCCAAAGAGGCTCCCAAGCCTCATGGGCTTCCCAGTAATAACCGTGATTGAACAGGTCGATACCCCATCGGAACCCGTTTGAGCTGAGTGATTCCTCGACGGCAACAACGGTCATCGGGTCGCTTTGGTAACTGTGACCCAGCGGGTCGCGAACCGGATGCGGATGTTTGCCAGGCAGGTATGCGTAGCCCGGGAAATTCTTTTCGGGTAGCAAGCGACGACGTGACATAGACCCCAGCAATCATGAAAGCACGTCGATGACAATCATGTCATATGGAATCTGATGGACACCGCTGCATTGGCTGCTGGGTCCTTCCATCCCTGAGATTTCAGCCTCCGCCGTACACGCACGACGCCGGACGTCTTCGGTGGCAGACGCCGATAGCGCTTGACCGTCTTGAAGCCCGACTACTCGCGCACCGAAGACTGACGCTGCTTCTGCGAGCAGCAAGCCCGGTCGCAAGGCCGAAGGCGACGCCAGGGTAGTTCGGATCGATCTCTGCCCGGAGCCAGTCGCGCCGGCGTTCAACGTGAGCAGTTTGATGACGGGAACGAAGCTGGGTCTCACTGCGGAGCGGCTGCTGCTGGCGGGGATTCGCGCGCTGGTGCCTCATCGCCGCCGCGCCATCTGCTTAGCCCGCAAGCTAGGAAGCGGCGCTCAGCCGGCTAGAACGGGCGAAGTGACCAGAGCTCCGAAGCTGACGCAAGCGTACGGTCGGCAGCAAGTGGCATATGGACGAGACGTACATCAAGGTCCGCGGCCAATGGATGTATCGGCTTCATCAAGCTCTACACGCTGCGACTGCTCCCGGGCGCCCCGGCCCATCGCAAGTAGCGGAAACGGAAAGCGCCCGCCCAGGGGGGCGGGGCGCTGTTCCGTATGGGTTTTCTGGATCAAACGAAGGTGAAGTCCGACGCGGTCAGGCCTAGGTCGGCCACGGTGACCACACCGCCCAGGTGGACGAACTCATGCGCGCTGTTGTCGGCGGTGACATAGGCCAGAGTTGCGACTCTGTCGGTGTAGCTGCTTTGGTAGACAATGATGTCGCCGGCGTGCTCGCCGGAGATCGCACTCGCGGCTTCAGAAGCAGAGTTGAAAGATTCGCCAGTGATCACCACGACGTGTTCGCCGTTCGCACCCGAGGCCGCACCACTGTAGAAGCTGCTCACCGGGTAGCCGGACTGTATGCTGGCGTTGTTGACGAAGTTCGCGCCAAAACCGTCGTTGTAGAGGCCCACCGCATCGAAGGCGAACTTGTCCTCCGCCGGGTTGAAATCGGTGATAGTGGAAATGTCCGACTTCGACCCGACAACCCCAGGCACCGGATTGTGGAACTGGAACACGAACGTGTCACTGTCGGTGCCCCCGGTCAACGTATCCTGGCCGTCACCCACGTAGAGGACATCCTGGCCGGGACCGCCGCTGAGCCTGTCATTGTCCTCACCGGAGATGCGCGCGTTGAAGCGGCCGTTGTCGCCGGAGAGATCGTCCCAGCCATCTCCGCCGAAGATGCGGTCGTTACCCTCGCCGCCAATGGCTCGGTCACTGCCCGCGCCACCCGAGATCTCGTCGTTGCCGCCACGACCGTCAATCCAGTCATTGCCCCCGAAACCCTCCATCCAATCTTCAAGCTCGGTGCCGAGGAGTGTTTCGGAACCCGGGCCACCCTCGATAATGTTTGCCATCGAAAATACTCCTAATGATGCACCCTGCCTGGCGCGTTCATATTCCTCATCGGATAATTAGAGAAATCGATTGCTTGGATAGACACACATTTACGAAATGGATGCACTCACGTTCACTTCCTTCTGCTGAGCAGTTGCGGGGGCATCGTAAACTTAAAGAGCGCGAGGCGGTCGTAGCCCGCTTGCCCCACGGCGGTTCAAGCCCGCGCGATTTTTGCCCAGAGGTTCATTGCCTCTGAACGCAGTTCGCGATGATGGCTGGAGGAGATTTCGTGGCGGGGGATGTGGAACAGGTTGGCAATCGGATCATGAATTGAGACGAAGCGCTGCAAATGGCGTTGTGACTTGAAGCGTTTCATGATCCGTTCCCGTCGCCGGACTGGCTGATGGGAATTCTCCGCCCGATTGTTCAAGCCTTGATGCGAACGGTGATCGACGCCCGGCATGATCTCTCGCTTTGCAGCGTCGTAAGACCGAAGCTTGTCGGTGATCATCACGCGCGGCGCGCGGCCTTGGCCCTTCAACAGCTTGCGCATCAGACGCTTGGCCGCCTTGGCATTGCGACGACTTTGCACCAGAACCTCCGGGACGAAACCGTCCTGATCGACGGCGCGCCAGAGCCAGTGCTTCTTGCCGCGGATCGAAACGACGGCCTCGTCGAGATGCCACTTGTCACCCAGCCGACCCGCTGAGCGGCGGCGGATCTCGCTGGCAAAGGTCCGCCCGAATTTCTCTGCCCAAAGCCGGACTGTCTGATGCGAGACAATAATCCCTCGTGCCGCCAGCAAGTCCTCGACCATTCGCAAACTGAGAGGAAAACGGAAATAGAGCCAGATAGCATGGGCGATGATCTCGGCGGGGAAGCGATGGCGGCGGTAGAGTGGGTCACGCTCTGTCATAGCCCGTCATCGCACATCGGTATCCACGCTTCGTTAAGTTGACGATGCCCCCACGCGTGTCCATGGTGATCATCGACGCCGAACGGGTCGCGTCCGGCCGCGCGACGAGCCGACAATACCGCGTGGCTGAAACGCGAAACGGTCCGTCCGCATCAAACCCGCCGCTTCCCAGCGGCGGTCGCGCCATCGCCGACACCAGCCGCAAATCGAAATCCCCATAACCATCGCCTGTGGCCCGCGGGTTCCTTCCTCGGGGACTTTCGTACGCCTGCCGGCGCCCGAAACTCTTATATGGGGATGGTCAACCACAAACGGCGTCACGTCGACATTGTCATGTACCTCCGGGCAATCCGCAGATCCATTCGATGGGTCCGTTTGCGT
>NZ_JAMYRR010000057.1:0-10454 GCF_040321535.1 Mesorhizobium sp. M0340
CACCGAGCACTACCCGTTATATTGGGGCGGCCGCTTCTGTTTTTTAAATCTGACTGTTTTTTTTTTTCCCGGGGCGGCCCCCCCGCTCGCACCCCCCCCCCCGCGGGGGGCGGCGGGCTGCCCCGCCCCCACCTTTTTATCGGAGCAATGGATTGCCAAAAGCCGATTTGGACTTGGGTCCGCTACTCCTGGAATGACCGGAGACAATCATGTCGCGCATCGGAATCCACTCATTCGTCTGGTCGGCGAGCTCGGCGCAGAGCGACCTCGAGCGGACGCTGGCCAACACCAGGGAGGCCGGCTTCGACCTGATCGAATTCTCTTATCTCGACCCCGCCAATGTCGACATTGACGGCTTGGCCAAGCGGATCGGCGACCTCGGCCTCGGCGTCGCGATCAGCATCGGACTGCCGGCCGACGGCGATATTTCGAGCGCCGACAAAACGATTGCGGCGCGCGGAGTCGAAATCCTGAGACGTACGATCGCGCTGACCCGCGATCTTGGCGGACAGAAGGTTGCCGGCATCCTCAGCACCAGCCATGGATTGCAGAGCGAGGCGCCGACGCGCGACCAGTGGAAGCGCAGCGCCGGCACGCTTGCCGAGGTGGCCGAGACAGCAAAATCAGCTGGCGTCAGCCTCAACCTCGAGATCGTCAACCGCTTCGAAAGCAACCTGCTCAACACCGCCGCGCAAGGCATGGCCTTCATCGCGGACAGCGGCTCCGACAACATCTTCCTGCATCTCGACAGCTTCCATATGAACATCGAGGAGGCCGATGTCGGCTTGGCCATTCGCAACGCCGCAAGGAAGATCGGCTATGTCCATATCGGTGAGAGCCATCGCGGCTTCCTCGGCACCGGCAATATCGATTTTGCCGCGATATTCGACGCGCTGACCGCCATCGGCTACAGCGACGACCTCAGCTTCGAATCCTTCTCGTCGGAAATCGTCGATGAGAACCTGTCGCGGAAAACCGCCATCTGGCGCAATCTGTGGACCGACAATATGGAGCTGGCCAAACATGCGCGCCGCTTCATTGCGCTCGGACTGGAGACGGCGCGGCGCAAGGCCGAGCTTGTTTCCGCAACGCACCGGCCTTGAGAACTCGCAGTTCCGAAATCGATCTGGTTAGACCAGAGACGCTGTATTAGCCGGCAAAACGCGGCCCAAGTTCCTCGATGCGGCGGATCATCGCCTGGAAATCCTCCGAGATGCGCCGGTGCAGGTGAACCGCCAGCTCCGGGTATTCCTCAAGGATGCGGCGGAACATCTTGCGGCTGAGCCGCAGCACTTCCGAATCGATTTCGGCAGAGGCGCTGGTCAGCCGGTTGGTATCGGCGATCAGCGCCAGTTCGCTGAGCATGGTGCCGGGGCCGGCGGTGCCGATCGGGATGCGCTCGCCGTCGTGCTCGCGGTAGAGGACGATGCGGCCGCTGATCACGATATAGGCGCAATCGGCCTCGTCGTCCTCGCGGTAAAGCTTGTGGTCGGCTTGCAACCTGGTGGTTTCGGCGCCGAAGGCGAGCAGACGCAGTTGTTCCTGCGTAAAGCCCTCGAAGAGCCTCACGGTGGACAGGATGCGGATGTCGTCATCCAGCGCCATCTAGCTATGTCCCCGAACCGTCAGTCCGACTCCTCCCCTACGAGGCCGATCCAGAACCACCTCCAGCCTCAGGACCGTACCCGAAAAGCGCCCCGCCCGGATCGCTTATTTGAATAATGAAATGTTTAAGGAACCAGCTTGTAGCCGCCGCTTTCTGTCACGAGAATTTCCGCGTTGGAAGGATCGCGCTCGATCTTCTGGCGCAGCCGGTAGACGTGCGTTTCGAGGGTGTGGGTGGTGACGCCGGAATTGTAGCCCCAGACTTCCTCCAGCAGCACGTCGCGGGTCACCACCTTCTGGTCGGCGCGGTAGAGATATTTGATGATCGAGGCTTCCTTTTCGGTCAGCCGTACCTTGGCGCCGCGCGGGTCGATCAGAAGCTTCTGGCTGGGCTTGAACGTGTAGGGGCCGACCGAGAAAGTGGCGTCCTCGCTCTGCTCGTGCTGGCGCAGCTGGGCGCGGATGCGGGCCAGCAGCACGGCAAAGCGGAACGGCTTCGTCACATAGTCGTTGGCGCCGGCCTCGAGGCCAAGGATGGTGTCGGAATCGGTATCGTGGCCGGTCAGCATGATGATCGGCGCCTTGTAGCCGCCCTTGCGCAATATCTTTACCGCCTCGCGGCCATCCATGTCGGGCAGGCCGACATCCATGATGAGCAGGTCGATGAGCCCGCCGCGCGCCGTGGCGACGCCTTTGGCGGCGGTCGCTTCCTGCAGGACATCGAATTCCTCATAAAGCGACAATTGCTCGACAAGGGTGCCGCGCAGGTCGTCATCGTCGTCGACGATCAGAATGGTGCGTGAAGTCATGGATCAATCCGTTGTTTTGAAAAGAGATTTCAGTTGACCGCAGCCTGTTTATGCGGAAGCTGACCGGCACAACAGCCGTTCACAGTGATTTGTTCCGTGGCACGATCATACAAGAAAAAACACGATCGCAATGCAGTCGGCGCAATTTTGCCGAAAGGGCTCGCCGTGCTCACCGTGCGCGCGCGCCCAGGCCATGCCAGCCAAGGCTTTCTGCAGGCCGGCAAACTGGTGTTTCCATGTGCGCTGGGGCATGGCGGCATCTCGGCGGCCAAGCGCGAGGGCGACGGCGCCACGCCGCTTGCCTCGATGCGGATATTGTCGGGATATTTTCGCGGCGACCGTTTTGCCGGCGGCCGCCGGACGCGGCTCGCGATGACGCCGATTGGCCGCGACCTCGGCTGGTGCGAAGTGCCTGGGGACCGCAACTACAACCGCCCGGTCAAAATCCCCTATGGCGCCAGCCATGAGCGGATGCTGCGCACCGACGATCTCTATGACGCCTGCCTGGTGCTGGACTGGAACATTGTGCCGCGGCGGCGCGGGCGCGGCAGCGCCATCTTCTTCCACCTGGCGCGCCCCGGCTTTACGCCGACGCAAGGCTGCGTCGCGGTAACGGCTCGCACCATGGCGCGGCTGCTGCCGCTGCTGTCGGAACGGACGGTGATAAGGGTGGCAAGGTAGGGGAGAATAGTGAGCGAATTGGTCGGGAAGGATATTCGCGGACCCGCCGCTTAGCTTCACTACTCACTACACCGTCCTAGCGCTTCCTCGGCAGCTGCCAACCCGTGTCGAGAAGGCCGAGCCGGCCGAGTTCGCGGTCCATGGCGCGTGCGATGTCCTTGCGTTCGCCGCCGATGTCGCGCAGCTGGCGATCGGAGAGATCCTCGACATTCTCGTAGGGAAGATTGACCGCGATTTTTGCGTAGCGAAACCAGTCAAGCATGGCGCGTAGCCAGGTCGCGCGGAGGATTACAGAGCGCAAGGCGATGTCAGACATGGTGCAATCCGCTTCTCCGGACATCAAATCCGGTTTGATGTTTCTTCGATGACCAGATCATGACCGATTGAAATCAAAACGGGAAACGAGTAGTTTTTTCTGCATCTTCAAGTTTTGTTTGAGAATTGGAATGCTCGACCGAACTCTCCTCGTCTGGCACTGATGGCGCGCCTGCTGCCTGGAACCCGTGCGCTGCGGACGCTGGAGGCAGCGGCCCGGCATCTCAATTTCACCCGCGCCGCCGACGAGCTCGGCCTGACGCCGGCAGCGGTCAGCCATCAGATCAAGGAAATCGAGGATCAGCTCGGCATCGTGCTGTTCACACGCACCAGCCGCACGATCCGGCTGACCGAGGCGGGTGCGGTGCTGTTCGAAGCTTCGACCGATGCGCTCGACCTGCTTGGCCGGGCCGTCTCACGGGCGCAGAAGACGGCACGCGGATCGGCGCTGCTGAAGGTCACCCTCGATGCGCAATTCGCGACGAAGTGGCTGATGCGGCGCGTCGACGATTTTCGCAAGCAGCATCCGGCGATCGAGCTGCGTTTCGACATCAGCTACGAGGTGCGCGACTTCGATCGCGACGACGTCGATCTCGGCATCCGTTTCGGCACCGGCAAATATCCGGGGCTTCGCTCACACCGGCTGTTCGAAAACGTCATCATTCCGGTCTGCAGCCCGGCCCTGTTGCGGGCCGGGCCTCCCCTCAAGGAGCCGCGCGACCTGTTCCATCATACGCTGGCGCATATCGAGTGGTCGCGCCAGGGCGTCACCTGGCCGAACTGGAGCATGTGGATGGCGGCGGCGGGCGTCGACGATTTCGACGACAGCCGGACCATCGTGTTCGGCAATTCGACCGATGCCGTCCAGGCCGCGCTCGACGGCAATGCGGTTGCGCTCGCCGATTTCGCCATGGTCGCAAACGACCTTTCGGAAGGCCGTCTGATCCGGCCGTTCGAACTCGGCATCAAGGTCGCGCCCGAATTC
This sequence comes from Mesorhizobium sp. M0340, assembly GCF_040321535.1. Lineage (NCBI taxonomy): Bacteria > Pseudomonadati > Pseudomonadota > Alphaproteobacteria > Hyphomicrobiales > Phyllobacteriaceae > Mesorhizobium > Mesorhizobium sp. M0340. Next base: position 4,396 of record NZ_JAMYRR010000057.1, read on the forward strand.
GCCTATTTCCTGGTCTATCCCGAAACGGCGGCGACTGATCCGCGCATCGTCGCCTTTCGCGATTGGCTCCTCGAGGAAGTCGCCAAGACGCCGACCTGACGGTCAGCCGGTCGCCGCCGCGCCGAACCAGCCGATCACCGCGCCGATGAGAAGCAGCACGCCAAGCCAGTGACCAACATCGATGAGCGTCAGATCCCAGCCGAAACCTTCGTAGCGATGGTTGACCGAAAGCGTCGTGGCGACGAACCCCAGCCAGAGAACGAAGCCGAAGATCACCCCGGCAAGCAGGCTCGGTTCGCCGCCGGTCACCGCGCCGATGATCAGCGACATGACCAGCGCCATCACGATCTCCGCGACGAAGGAGACGACGAAGGGCAGCATCGATTTGCTCATCGTCGTCGGATCAAGCTTGGCGGCCTTCAGCCACGGCTTGCTCAAACCCATGTACCAGGCGGCGCCGAACAACCACGCCACGACGGCGGCGACGATTACCGCCAGCCAATTGATTGCCGAAAAATCCATGGTTCCCTCCGGTCGATTGCGCGATGGAACGCCTGTTCGGCGATGCCGTCAAGCAAGACGCCAGACGGTGGTGCGCTTGATCTCGGCGTCTTCCAGCGCGCGGGTCACCGCCACTTCGTAGACGGCAAGCGGCTCCAGCCCGGTCTTCGGCAGATAGGAGCGGCCGGGATCGCCGACGAGAATGTCGGCGCCGCGCGCCCTCAGCCGGGCGAACCACGGCATCAGCCCGTCGGCAAAGGACTTGTCGTAGAAGACATCGCCGGCCAGCACGACGTCCCACCCGGCATCGCTGCCGATGGGATCGCCGGCGAGGAATTCGATCTCGGTCCCATTGGCCTCGGCATTGAGGCGGATCGCGGTCGCGCAGAACGGGTCGATATCGGCGGCGATCACCTCGGCAGCGCCGGCCTTCACTGCTGCAATAGCGACAAGGCCGGAGCCTGAGGCGAAGTCGAGCACGCGCCTGCCGCGCACCGCCGCCGGATTGTCGAGGATGTAGCGGGCAAGGCCCTGGCCGCCGGCCCAAGCGAAAGCCCAGAAGGGTGGCGGCAGGCCGATTTCGGTCAGTTCGTCCTCGGTCCGCTGCCATAATCCATGTGCCTCGTCGGCCAGGTGCAGGCGGACCTCCGGCACATGCGGCGGCGCCATCAGCGCCGTGTTGTCGAGGATGAATTTCCTGGCGCTGTCCGGCGTCAGCGCCGTCATGGCGCCGGCGTCAGGCCGCCCATGCGGCAAACCTCTTGCCATTCGGCCGGCGTCACCGGCTGCACGGACAGCCGCCCGAGCCGCACCAGCGCCATGTCGGCCAGCTGTGGATTGGCCTTGGCCTGCTCCAGCGTCACCGGCTTCGGCATGTCCTTGAAGGCGCGGATATCGACGCACTCCCAGCGGGGGTCGTCGGTGGTGCTGTCCTGATGGGCCAGAGCGCAGACTTCGGCGATGCCGACGATGTCGAGCCCGTCATTGGAATGGTAGAAGAAGCCGAGATCGCCGATCTGCATCGCCTTCATGTTGTTGCGCGCCGCATAATTGCGCACGCCGTCCCATTGCGTGCCGGCCTTGCCCTTCGCCTTGAGGTCCTCGAAGGAGAAGACCGAAGGTTCGGATTTGAACAGCCAGTAGTTCATTGTGTTGCTCCTCCTCAGGTGCCGCCGCGATCAGATGTCCGCCGGCTTGTTGAAGCTCCAGTTCCACTGCCGGATTTCGACGCTTTCGAACAGCCCTGCCTTGGTATAGGGATCGGCCGCCGACAGGGCTTTTGCCGCAGCCAGATCTGGCGCCTCGACAACGGCGAGAGTGCCGTTCGGCGTGCCGTCGCGTCGAGGAACGGGCCGGCGAAGGCCAATTTCTTGTCGCCGTTCAGCCCTTCCAGGAAGGCAAGGTGCTTGGGCCGCGTATCGAGCCGCACCTGCAGGCTTCCTGGCTTGTCCTTGCAAATCAACGCAAACAGCATCTTTTCCATCTCCGCAATCGTTCGGAATTACATGTCGGTTTCGGTCTTGAGCGGCCGTGTCATCAATGCCGATACAGCCTGGTCTATGGTTATGGTGCCGTCCAGTATGGCGGCGACGGCGGCGATGATCGGCGCGTCGATCCGGCGCTCGCCGGCGATGCGGGCGGCGATTGCCGCCGTCGGCACGCCTTCCGCCAAAGGCAAGCCGGCAAGCGGCTTGCCTTGCCCCAGCGCCAGCCCATAAGCGAAATTGCGCGACTGCGCGGACGAGCAGGTAAGCAGCAGGTCGCCGAGGCCGGAAAGTCCCATCAGCGTCTCGGCCTTGGCGCCAAAGGCGGCGCCGATGCGGCGCAATTCGACGAAACCGCGCGTCACCATCGCCGCCTGGGCGCTGGCACCGAGCCCGGCGCCGGTGACGGCACCCGCGGCAATGGCAAAGACGTTCTTCAGCGCGCCGCCGATCTCGACACCGATCAGGTCGTCGCTCGAATAACAGCGCAGGTTTTCCGCCGAAAAGCGGGCGGCGAGGTCGGTGGCCAGAGCCTCGTCGCGGGCGGCGACCACGACAGCCGTCGGCAGGCCCCTGGCGACGTCGGTGGCAAAGCTTGGGCCCGACAAAGCGGCGACCGGATTTGCCGGCACGATACCCTCGGCAATGGACGACAGCAGCGCGCCGGTGTCGCGCTCGATGCCCTTGGCGCAGAGGACCAGCGGGACGCCTTTCGGCATATGGCTGGACGCGGCCGTCAGCATAACACGTAACGATTGTGCCGGCGCCACCGCCAGAACGCAGTCGGCGCCGTCGAGCGCGGCCACGATGTCGCTCGTCGCCACGATGCCGGCCTGGAGCGCGATGCCCGGCAGATAGCGCGGATTTTCGCCACGGTCGATCGCCGCGACGGTCTTCGGGTCGCGCGCATAGAGGCGGACGAAATGACCGGCGCGCAGCATGGCCAGCGCCAGCGCCGTGCCCCAGGCGCCGCCGCCGAGCACGGCGACGCGCCAACCGCTTGGAGCCTTGTGCTCGCTGCCGGTCATGCCTTGGCCCCACGCCGGCCCGAGCCGACCATCGGAGCGGAGATGCTGTCCAGCGGCCACCGCGAGCGCGGCACGAAATCGGCGGCATTTTCGCCTGATATCCCGGCGCGCAGGCGCTCGATGCCGGCCCAGGCGATCATCGCCGCATTATCGGTGCAGAGGTTAAGCGGCGGCGCGACGAAGCTGAACCCGGCCTGCTTGCACAGGCCCTGCAATGTCGCCTTGATCGTCCGATTGGCGGCGACGCCGCCGGCGACAACCAGCGCAGGCTCGGCCTTGTCCGGGAATTGCTGACGGAACCTGGTCAGCGCCCGCGCAACACGGTCGCCCAGCGCATCCGCGACCGCCGCCTGGAAGGAGGCGCAGATATCGGCGACGTCCTGGTCGCTCAGCGGGGCAATCGCCGTTGCCGCCTGGCGTACCGCGGTCTTGAGACCGGAGAAGGAAAAATCTGGCTGTGCCGAGCCCTTCATCGGGCGCGGAAACGCAAAACGCGCCGCATCGCCATTTGCCGCCGCCTTCTCGACATTCGGTCCGCCCGGATAGGGCAGGCCGAGCATCTTGGCCGTCTTGTCGAAGGCCTCGCCAAGCGCGTCATCGATGGTCGTCGCCCAGCGCTGGTAGTCGCCGACGCCGCGCACGGCGACGATCTGGGTATGGCCGCCGGAGACCAGCAGCAAGAGGTAGGGAAAGTCGAGCGCATCGGTCAATCTGGCCGTCAGCGCGTGGCCTTCGAGATGGTTGATGGCGATCAGCGGTTTTTTGGCTGCCGCGGCGATTGCTTTTGCCGTCATCAGGCCGACGATCAGCCCGCCAACAAGACCGGGACCGGCGGTGGCGGCAATCGCATCGATGTCGGCGAGGTCGACGCCGGAATCGGCCAGCGCTGCCTCGATGATGCCGTCGAGCGCCTCGACATGGGCGCGCGCGGCAATCTCCGGCACGACGCCGCCGAAAGCAGCATGCTCCTCGATCTGGCTGAGCACGATGTTCGACAGGATTTGCGGCGTGCTGCGACCGTCCAGCGCCACCACGCTGGCGGCGGTCTCGTCGCAACTCGTCTCGATGCCCAGAACGCGGATCAATTCGTCGCTGTCCTCGATGATTGTGCAATCGGCCTTTCCCCGATAGGAGAAAACCCGGAAAACGGCCTCGATCTGCCGGGGGTTATCACGGACGGCGCGTCATGCAAACAACCTTGAAAATCGGAACACGCGGCAGCCCGCTGGCACTGGCGCAGGCGCATGAAACGCAGGCGCGGCTGATGGCCGCGCACGGCATGCCGGTCGAGGCGTTCGAGGTGGTCGTCATCTCGACCAGCGGCGACCGCATCCAGGACCGACCGCTGTCGGAAGCCGGCGGCAAGGGCCTGTTCACCAAGGAGATCGAGGAGGCGCTGCTGGCGCGGCGCATCGACATCGCCGTGCATTCGTCGAAGGACATGCCGACGCTGTTGCCCGAGGGGCTGGAACTGTCCGCCTACCTGCCGCGCGAGGACGCGCGCGACGCCTTCATCGGCAAGGCGGCGCGAACGATTGCGGGCCTGCCGCAAGGCGCCAAGGTCGGTTCGTCGTCGCTGCGGCGCCAGGCGCTGATCCGGCGGATGCGGCCGGACGTCGAGGTGGTGATGTTTCGCGGCAATGTGCAGACGCGGCTGCGCAAGCTCGGCGACGGCATCGCCGACGGCACCATCCTCGCCTATGCCGGGCTGAAGCGGCTCGGGCTCGAGGACGTCGTCACCGACCTGATGCCGCTCGACGTCTTTCCGCCGGCGCCGGGGCAAGGCGCGATCTGCATCGAAAGCCGCATCGGCGACCGCGACGTGGAACAGATGCTGGCAGCGATCCACGACGGGCCGACCGGCGAGGCGCTGGCCTGCGAGCGCGCCTTCCTGGCGGCGCTCGACGGCTCCTGCCGCACACCGATCGCCGGCCATGCGACGATATCGGGCGGAACGGTTTCCTTTGCCGGGCTGATCATCTCGCCCGATGGCACGCAGTCGCATGAGGTCAGGCTGGAAGGGCCGGCGCAACAGGCTGCCGGCATCGGCGCGGAAGCCGCCGCGATCGTTCGGGCCAAGGCCGGCGAAACATTCTTCGACGGCTGGACCTGACATGCTCCGCGTCCTGGTGACGAGGCCCGAACCGGGCGCCTCGCGCACGGCGCGCCGGCTCGCGGATGCCGGCTTTCAGCCGATCCTGCTGCCGCTGACCGAAACGGCGGCGCTGCCGGTCGAAGCCGGCGCGCTGGCTGCCGCCGCCGCGGCGGTCGCGGTCACCAGCGCCAATGCGGTTCGCCATGCGCCGAAAGAGGTCATTACCGCGCTCGCGCGCTTGCCGTGCCAGGCTGTTGGCAAGAAGACGGCGGAAGCCGCCCGCAGGGCCGGGTTTCTGTCTGTCGGCGAAGGCCCGGGCAATGCCAAGGCGCTGGCCGATGCGCTCGCTGGCGGTTACGCTGCGCAGACCATCGTCTATCTCTGCGGGCGGGTGCGCTTTCCGGACTTCGAGGAGCGGCTGTTTGCGTCGGGCGTTCATGTCCGCGCCGTCGAGACCTACGACACTTTTGCGCTGGATTATTCCGACGAGGCCGTTCTTGCGCGCCTGTCCGCCCGGCCGGTCGAGGCGGTGCTGCTCTATTCGGCCAAGGCGGCCACGGCGATGCAGGCCTTGGCTAGCCGGCCGGCGCTGCGCGGTGTTTTTGAAGATGCACGCCTTCTCGCCTTGTCGGGACGTATTGCCGCGGCCCTGGGCGAGGGCGCCGGCGAAAGGATCCGGATTGCGCCTGAGCCCAGCGAGGATGCCTTGCTGGGGCTTTTGCAGGCGTCGCGCTGACAGCCATCTGCCTGTTTCGGACGTTGGCATACCTCCTGCTGGCATCCTCAATTTATTCCGCAGTAGGCGCTGTCGGCCAAGCTGCGGATCTCCCCCGCAAGGGGTCCGCAAGGGGCAGGGCTATCGCATATGAGTGATGGCATTGATGAGATAGTCGTCGTTCCAGGCGCATTTCTTGATGCGATGGCTGATGGGGACTTTGGCAGCATCGGCGG
>NZ_JAMYRR010000058.1:0-9319 GCF_040321535.1 Mesorhizobium sp. M0340
AGAACGCGTGGAGGCAGGCGTTGGGGCTGTATCGAAGCCTGTTCGACACGAAGCCGGACCTCATTGTGGCCGACCGGAATCCGGGCTACCGTTCGACCCAGCTGATGTTACTCTGCCGGCGATGGTGATGAGGGTTTCGGCCAGGTGCTAATCATCATTGGCCGCTTCCTGCGCAGTCGTCGAACGTACGCGGGGCCGAACGTCTTCCCCCCACGGGTCTTTCCAAATCGTCACGCTCAACCTGTCTCAAGGGAGATCGTTGTCATCTCCTGATGCCGAATGTCTCAATTTTCCCAAGTTTGGCAAAATTGAATCGCAGACTTTTGCAGCGTGCGAAGGTCAAGCAGTTTTGCGACAGTAGCAAAGAGCCCGAAGCCATCATCCGGCCTCGGTGCTCCAATATATCGCCGCTAACGCCGGATGACGATAATCCCGGCCAGTGCGATGAGAATGATACCGAGCATGGAAGCCGCATCCAGACGTTCCGAGAACAGCACGACGCCCCATAGCACAGCGAAGGCTAGATATGAAAAGTCCCAAGTCGAGATGATCGAGGATGGTCCCAACTGGTAGGCGATGGCCGTGCCGACGCTGCCGATCAGCATCGTCATGCTCAAAAGCCCGATCAGCGCGCATTGGGTCCAGCACATTGGAATCCACGCGCCCATGAACAGGCTTTGTCCACCCTCGCTCCCTGCCATCACGGTCGCCAAGCTAGCGCTGCCCCCGAGAACGATCGCTATCAGGTTGAAGATCAGCGCCAAAACGAAGGGGTTTTCGCCACGGCTCTTGGTGCGCGTCAGCACCATCGCCAGAGCGTAGAGAATTGCAGAAACCAGCGGCATCACGGCATGGATGCCAAGGTCGCCGGCCTGCGGCTTCTGCATGAGCAGCACACCGATGAAGCCGAGGGCGACTCCGACCCAACCTTGCACCCCGACAGGTTCCCTGATCCAGAAGGCCGCAAAAAGGGTAATGAACAGCGGGATCGTGTAATAGACCGCCGCCGCCATCGAGAAATCGAGGCGCGGTAGCGAAGCGTAATAGATCAGCAGGCTCGACAGAAGCAGGCTGCTTCGCACGATGGCCCAGCCAGGATAGGCTGGGCGCAACGACACCTGCGGAAAGCGCCATTTCAGGATCGAGATCAACAAGGGCAGCGTGACGCAGGACCGCAGGAAAATGAACTGCGACAGCGGCATGTCCGAGATCGTGACCTTGATGATCGCATCCGCGATGGAAAGCGTCAGGTCCGTGAAAACCATCGCCGCAATGGCGATGCCCACCCTGTCCGCCTTGGGGGCCGTCTGACTGATCGACATTTTTCGCGTTCCCTGCTTCGGGTGCCGAGGCTACCGAGCCAAGAACGTTCCAACAATTCCGATCATACGGAAATTTTGTCCGTGTTATTGTACAATGAGCAACGACACGAGAGAGGATGCGTCGCTTTGTACAGCGTGGACGACATGATCCTTCTGGCCGAAGTCGCCGAAACGGGCAGTTTTACTCGCGCCGGGGGGCGGATCGGGATGCCCAAATCCACTGTCAGCCAGCGCATCGCCCAGCTTGAAGCACGTCTGGGGCTGCGGCTTCTCAATCGCTCCACCCGGCACGTAAGCCTCACCGGCAGCGGCCAGGTCTATCTCGAATACTGCCGCCGCGTTCGCGCTGAGGTCTCGGCCGCGGACATGGCGTTGACCAATCTCAAGGAACAGCCTGTCGGGACGCTGAAGATCACCTGCCCAGAGGTAACTGCCACCTATTTCATGCCGACCTTCCTGCACGGATTTACCACGCAGTTTCCCCGCATCGCCGTCGAACTGATCGCCACAAACCGGCATCTCGACGTCATCCGCGAGCGGGTTGATTTCGCTTCTCGCGTTGGCACGACCACAGGTCAGGACCTGATCGTGCGGCGTGTCTCCTCGATTAAACGGGTTCTCGTCGCCGCTCCAGCCTATCTGGCGGCTGGCAGTCCTCTTCAGGAACCGACCGATCTTCTAGATCGCCGCTGCCTGGTGCATGATGCGCAGCCCGAATGGGTGTTCTCGTCAGACGACACACCGATCGTCCTGCGGCCTCCGCCGGCTGCGACCTCGGATTCTATGGGGTTCCTGCTGCAATCCTGCATCGCGGGCGGCGGGGTCGCACTCCTTCCCGCTTACGTGTGCCAGCCGTCCGTGGCGGTCGGCCGCCTTGTGGAGTTGCTCCCGGGCTGGGAAATTCCACCCTATGAAATGATGCTGATCTTTCCCAACCTGAAGAACCAGTCCAAGGCGCAGGCCGCATTCCGCGATTATGTGAATACCTTCGACTTTTCAGCGTTTGCCGTTGGGCGATAACTAGAACTTCTCAAGTCCTACGGTCGCATTGTTCCGTGTCGTGGAATGTCTAACTGGATCGAAAGCCGGACCAGGCATGGACATGAGCCAGTTTGCAAAAAGCGCGGCAGCTTTGTTCCACGGCGTTTCTTTGAGCGAAACAAGATAGACGTTACCGGGGCGTTGATCTTCCCCAGGCAGGAGCTCAACCGGTTGGCCGCGGCGTACCTGTTCGCTCGCCGTGCCAATCCGACCCAACGCTATTCCGCTGCCAGCCAAGGCAGCCTGCCTCATCATGAGGTGGTTGTCGAACACAGGACCCGGCAGCCCCTTCCGACACGTTTACCCCGAAGTGCTGGAACCATTGCTTCCAGTCGAACCACGTCTTGTCATCAACCCTGGCATGCTTTCTTTGGGTTGCCCTTACAGTGGGGTAATCACAACAAAACCCGGTGCGGCGGTCAAGCCGCCAGAATGAGCTCGTTTAATGAAGCGCCAGCCTCCGGCTGCGGGAGAAAGGGAGTGCCGTGCCTCAGGACATCCGTGTCACCATCGTGCTGACGGCCGTATCGATGGCATCCGTCGTGGACGGTCCATGGTAACGATCATGACCGGACCTTCAATTCATTCGGGCCACCGCACACCTCTCGGTCGAGGCGGCGCATGAGGCAAGCCACAAGGCATGGGTGGGCAAAAGCGGCTTACAGCACTACGAGCGCATGCTCCGCTCCGATGACTTCAACGAAGGTGCCGTCGCCTTTTCGGAAAAGCGCAATTCCGAGCTCAAGGGGAAGTAGCCATGGACGCGGTAACCACAACGCGCGCGGGTCTACTTGGACAGCACCGTCTGGCACCGATGCTGGACACCCGCTCCATGGTGGTTGCCGGGGTGTCCGGCAGGGAAGGCTCATTCGGCTTGCGGCTGGCCCAGTCCGTCGTCAGCGCCGGATATTCGGGGCGCATCCAGTTCATCGATCCGCGTCAGACCGAAATCCTGGGGAGGCCATGCTTCGCCGCCTTCGCGGACGTTGACGAGGCGCCGGATCTGGCGGTGCTTGGTGTCGGCCCCTAACGCGGCCGCTTCGGCAATGCCGACGCTTCTGGTGGCGCGCGGATGCCGACAGAGGAAGAGCGTGGGTGGGCTGCGGTGGCGGGTGAAGGTCCGGGAGAGAGTCTCCCGGCGCCCGCCGAGGAGCTCCAACCATGACACAGATGGAAATTCACACGCCCACCCGCAACGAGCGTGCCGGTTACAAGGTCGACGTCAGCCGCGGTCAGCGCATCGGCCGCGTGTCGTCAGAATGGTTCAACCGGCCGGCGGATGAGCGATACCTGTCGCTCACCGACCTTCGGAATTCGGTGAAGGCCCGGTCGGAGCGCAGCAAGACCCGCATCGTCGAGAGTGAGCTGATCCGCGTCGAGGCCAGCCGCGACGATCCGGAGCGCCTGAGGTTAATGCTGCCCGATGCGCCTGCCCCAGTTGCCCCCACGCATTGGAGTTTTGGCCAACTCGCCAGCCTGGTAGGTGCACCGGCCACCTATCTGCGCCAGCTTCCGGCCCCGCTCGCGGCGATCAACCTTCAGCACGGTCTCCTCAACCGCCGCGCCGAGCAGGTGAAGACGCTGGAAATCGAGAACGGACGCCTCGAGCTGCGAGCGGTTACAGGTCCGGACTATGGCAGGATTTTCGATGAAGAGCTGATCGCGGCCGTCCAAAAAATCGCCGGCAACGGTACCGGCGACACCCGCTGGAAGATTCCTGGCGTGCTCGACTGGTCAACGGGAATCTACAATCCGAATGTCGACATTTCCAATGCCACGACGACGATCTATGCGTCCGACCGTGATGTCTTTGTCTTCCTCGTCGACGACCTGAATCCGATCGAAGCCGGCAAGCTGCCCGATGGCTCGCCCGACGTCTTTTTCAGGGGGTTTTATTGCTGGAACTCGGAGGTCGGCGCCCGCACGCTTGGAATCGCCAGCTTCTATCTACGTGCAGTGTGCCAGAATCGTTGCCTCTGGGGCGTGCAGGATTTCCAGGAAATCATTATCCGGCATTCCAAATATGCCGCCTCGCGTTTTGCCCTGGAAGCCGAGCCAGCGCTGATCCAGTTCGCGGAGTCTTCGCCCATGCCGTTCGTCAATGGCATCAAGGCTTCGCGGGAGCGTGTCGTCGCTCGGGACGACGAAGATCGCCAGAGCTTCCTGCGCAAGCGCGGCTTCTCCAAGGCGGAGACGACGAAGATCATCGATGCCGTGCTTTCGGAGGAAGGGCACCCGCCCGCCTCGATTTTCGACTTCGTGCAGGGCATTACACGGGTGGCGCGCGACAAGCCGCATCAGGATGTTCGCCTGGAGATGGAGGGCAAGGCCAAGAAGCTTCTCGATCTGGCAGCATGATACTGCAATGCTGCGCGCGGCGGGAGTAGGTAACGTCACCGGGCTGCTGATGCCGCCAGTTTCGAACATGTGCATCGCTGCGGGGCGCAGCACACGGCCTGCGCTGCCGGTCTGGCAAACACATCTCTCAGTCTAAGTGTGCGCCGCACAAAATCGCAATGCTGCTATGCACAATTAATGTTTCTCGGCTGCGCGGAAGGGAGTAGTCTGTCGATATCGAGTTTCGTCCGGGTCACCTCCTCCCGACCTTGGCGACCAGGGACGGCATTTATTCCTCCCGAATGCTGTCGTCCAAATCAAGCCCGCCGCACCTCCTCCCGCGGCGGGCTTTTTCGTTTGCGAGCGGCGGCTTCTGGCAGCCCGATTGCAGGAAACGAACGCGGAGGTCCGTCAGTCGGGGAGGTTGAACCGTTCGATGGTGATGGTACGCGCGACATCCACGGTAATCTCCAGCACTTCGTTCCATGCCTCCTCCCCACCGAGCTCGGAAAGGGCGAGATGAAAGAGCCTGTGCTGGAGATCGAGGCTCATCAGGCCAGGGGCGGTGTTGAAGGCGACCAGCCCGACATGCAGCTCCTCGCGGCGATAGAGGCCGCGAAAGTCGGTCGTGTTGTGCGTGACGAGCACATAGCCGCCCTGCGGCCGGTGCGTGCACCGGCGGTGATGGCTTTTGCAGGGTTCAGGCGGCGCGCCGTTCGGAGGAACGCGAACCGTCTCGACCAACCCCAGTGATGGCGCGGAGGCGGCGGCGAGCGGCGGAATGTCGTCGAGCATGTCGAGCGCGACGCGACCGCGCGCCGGGTCACCATATGGTCCTTGGCGCCGGCGAGGCCCAGCCAGCGCACATGGCTCGACTCTGGAAAACCCCGTTCGCGCGCCAGTTTCGCAAGCTCTGGGCTCAGGCATTCGTCGATCAGGAATTTCACGAAACGGCCGGCAGATCGTCGAGACGGATTGTGCGTGTCGACTTCGCCGCCGTGCTGCGCCACGCCGGCTTGACCGGCGGACGGCCACGCCGCGGATAGGCGAGCGCATAGTCGGCCGCGAGCCTGATCCGGTCGAGAGTCAGTTGCGGATAGGCGGCACGGATCGTCTCGGGAGTATCGCCATTGGCGAGCATGTCGGCAACGTCATGAACAAGCACGCGTGTTCCCACAAAGGCCGGCTGACCGCTAAGTACCGCTGGATCGCGCGCCACCATGGCCTTGGCTTTCCTCAGCCGGCTGAGGCCGGTCCTTACCCCGGCAGTGATCGGCTTCAGGTCGACCTTAAGCGGATCGTCCGCGACTACGGGCGCAGCATCATCGGCAATGGCGTGCTCGACGATCCGCCGCCGCGCGGCAGGCGTCAGCGTCTCCGCCGTCAGCCAGGCGAGGCGTAGGCCGACGAGACCCGCTCCGATGATGACGCGGCTGCCGCGGCGTGTCTCGACACGGCCGCGCAGCAATCCGGCATCGATGATGCGATGCACCTGCTTGAGCGGCACCTGCGTTACCGCCGCCGCCTCATTGACGGTGAGCACTTCGCTGCTAAACCCCGGCATGACAATAATCCTTCCACATTCGTGGAAGATATATAGCCATTCTGCCTTCCGCAGTCCAGCGAAGCTTTGCGGCAGCCGGCGGCGTCCGTGCCAGACGCCCGACGGGAGGCAGAGGGGGCGGGGAGGTTTCCTGACGGGCTTGGAGGTTCGGGGAGAGGCCCCGGCCGCCCGTCATGGAGAACCTGACCATGGCAAAGAACGCCATTCAGAAGATCGCGATGAACGCCGCGGAGAACATTCCCTATGACAAGCTCAGGCTGTCGCAGAAGAATGTCCGGCGCATCAAGGACGGCGTGTCTATCGAGCAGCTGGCTGATGACATCGGGCGGCGAAAGCTCATCCAGAGCCTGAACGTCCGTCCGATGCTCGACGGCGAGGGCGAGGAGACCGGCACGTTTGAGGTGCCGGCCGGCGGTCGTCGCTATCTCGCGCTCGGTATCCTCATCAAGCAAAAGCGCCTGGCAAAGAACGAGCCGATCCCCTGCATCGTTAACCGCAGGCAGGAGACCTCGGCCGAAGAGGACTCGCTTGCTGAAAACCTGCGGCGCGCCGATCTGCATCCGCTGGACCAGTTTCGTGCCTTCAAGACGCTAAGCGATCACGGTCTCGATCCGGACGAGATCGGCGCCCGCTTCTTCGTGTCGCCGGCGACGGTGAAACAGCGCCTCAGGCTCGCCTCTGTGTCGCCGAAACTTCTCGACCTCTATGAGAAGGACGAAATCCGGCTCGAACAGATCATGGCGTTTTCGATCTCCGACGATCATGCGCGCCAGGAGCAGGTCTGGGAGCGGATCTCCAGCTCGCACACGCAGGAACCGTATTACATCAGGCGTCTGCTGACGGAGACCACCGTTCGCGCCGATGATCGCCGTGCCGTCTATGTCGGCGCCGAAGCTTATGAGGCTGCCGGCGGGGTCATCCTTCGCGATCTCTTCGAGCAGGATTCCGGCGGCTGGTTCCAGGATGCCGCACTTCTCGAGCAGCTTGTCTTCGACAGGCTGAAGGTGGATGCCGAGGCGATCCGCGCCGAAGGCTGGAAATGGGTGGATGCGGCGATCAGCTTTCCCTATGGCCACACCTCCGGGATGCGGCGCATCTACGCCGAGGCGCAGGAGCTCAGCGCCGAGGAGATCGAACGCTACGACGCGCTGAAGGCCGAATACGACAAGCTGGATGTGGACTATGCCCAGGCCGAGGATGCCGACGAAGCAATCGAGGCGAAGCTCGACCAGCTGGGTGCCGAGCTCGATGCGATCGATGATCGTCCTCAAACCTACGATCCCGCCCAGAAGGCCATTGCCGGTGTGTTCGTTACGCTTGCCGCGAACGGCAAACTCCAGGTCGACGCCGGTTTCGTGCGGTCCGAGGACGAGCCGCGGACCGAAACCGGCGACGTCGATGTGGGCGAGGAAGGGGGCGCCGCCGGCGGAACGCGATCCAATGGCGACGACGATGGCGATGGTGTTGTCGTCAACCGCGAGCCGGTGAACGACACCTCTGGCGCCGACGGCGAGGATGATGACATCAAGCCACTGCCCGATCGGCTCGTCTTCGACCTGACCGCGCAGCGCACGCTGGCACTGCGCAACGCGCTCGCCGGTGACGTCGACATCGCCATCATCGCCGCACTCCATGCCTTCGTCCTGCAGGTCTTCTATCGCTTCGCGCCGGACACGTGCCTGGAGATCAGCCTGAAGAGCGGCAGCTTCAGCCAGGTCGACGGTCTTGCCGAGACATCCTGGGCCAAGGAGATCGCCGAGCGGCACGAAGCCTGGGACCGCGATTTGCCCGATGAGGCGGAAGGCCTGTGGGACTTCCTGTTCGGCCTCGACGAAGCAAGCCGCAAGGCGCTGTTCGCGCATTGCGTCTCGCTGACCCTCAATGCGGTGGTCGAACCCTGGAACAGGCGACCGAAGGCGCTCGAGCATGCAGACATGCTTGGCCGCTCGCTCCAGTTCGACATGGTCAACGCCGGCTGGACGCCTACGGTCGAGTTCCTCGGGCGGCTCACCAAGGCGCGGATTCTACAGGCTGTCCGTGAAGCTCGTGGCGCAGACTCCGCGCAGCTGATCGACCACATGCAGAAGGACATCATGGCGCGTGAGGCCGCGCGTCTTCTCGAACGGTCGAACTGGCTGCCCGAGCCGCTGCGCGTTGAGGTCGATGAAGTTGCTACCGATTCTGGCGATGCGATCGCCGGCGACATGTCGGACGAGGCGGCTCTCGACGGCGATGCCACCGAGCTGCCGGCCTACCTCGCCGACGATGCGGATCCGTCCTCCGATGAGCCGGTGACCATCGACGGCGGCGAGGCGGATCACCTCCAGGCCGCTAAATAATCGGCCTCACGCTCGCACCGGGCCCGGCACTCCCGCCGGGCCCTTTTTCGTTTTCCGACATGGAGAAACCCGCATGTCCGCACATATCGTGTACGAATCCGCTCCTCTGGGGAGCGTTATCCGGTACCGCTCCGGCACCGCGAAACCGCCGGCTCGCTTCACCAAAAAGCTCGCCGCCTGGGAGAGCCGCAACGGCGTCGGTCGTTTGGTCAGGAAGGAACCGCCGCGCGAGCGCGCGACCTATAGCTCGCCGGCTTACTTCACCCTGCATGCGGGTGATTTCGGGCAGGGCGGCATCATCGTCGTCTCGGTCAGGCGCACATGGTCCGTTGAAAGCGACCTGCGTTTCGAGGTCATGGAGCGTTCCATGATCGGCATGGTCCGCGTCCTGCAGGAACTCGGGGACAGCCCGGAACTGCTCTATCCCGCCAAGGATCGCGAGGCGGCCGAACGCTGGCTCGCCAGCAATTCGTACAGCCGAGCCTATCTCGAAGAGGTCTCCGCCGATGAGGTCGGCGCCGACGTCATTGAGGGCCGCGCGGCCGCCTGATCGCCTCACCCCATAGAACCACTCCGACCACAGGCCCGGGGGGGGGGGGGGGGGGGGCGGGGGGGGGGGGGGGGTGTTGTGGGGGGGGGTGGGGGGGGGGGGGAGACGAAAGGGCGTGGGGGCGGGGGAGCCGCGCGGGGGCTCAGACGGCCCGGCCGCGGGGGGG
>NZ_JAMYRR010000059.1:0-7806 GCF_040321535.1 Mesorhizobium sp. M0340
CGCCTCTCGCGAGGGCAAGTGCTGCAAACAGCCTGGGAACGCGGTGATAGGCGACGGAGAAGTCTTCGCGGCAGGCCTTGTGGCCGAGAGCGCAGGCCAGCCAACTCTTGCCCACGCCCGCCGGCCCGGTGATGAGAAGACTGTGATGCTTGCGGATCCAGTCGCAGCCGGCGAGCGCCATGAACAGAGTGCGGTCAAGACCGCGTACGGCACGAAAGTCGGCATTCTCGATCTGTGCGTCATGGCGAAGCTTTGCAGCCCTGGCGCGGGCTTCGAAACGCTTCTGGCGGCGCATGGTAGCCTCGCGCTCGAGCAGCATGGCAAGCCATTCGCCATGCTCGAGGCCGCGGGCTTCGGATTGTGCGTCGAGCTCCTGGAAGGCGGTGGCCATGCCATGAAGGCCGACTTCGCGCAGCATGTCGATCGTCGGATGGATAAGCATTGGTGTGTCTCCTCAATGAAAGTAGTCAGGGCCACGCAGATTGGCGTGATCGACGATGGCGGTCGGTTCGGTGGAATGCCTTGCGGCCTTGTGATTGGCGATGAGCGAGGCGATGCTCTTGCAGTTCAGCCCACCGATCTCGAGAGCGCGGGCTGACACGGCTTCGGCGCGATCGCGTGTGATATCGCGAAACAGGCGCTTTGTCCTTCGGCCGTCGCGGCCGTGCCGGAAGAACGCCGACGCCATAATAGGATGCCATCATGCCGTAGCTGCGATTGATCTCGGGATCGTAGAAGCTGGCGCGGCTGACGCCCGACTTCAGATTGTCGGGGACGATCAGTCGGGGAACGCCATCAAAGAAACGAAACATCCGGACATGTGAACCAATCCAGTCAGGCAGTGTCTGGGTCCAGGTTGCTTCGGCATATGTGAAGGGTCCATTCTGGACACATAGGTTACGGTTTGTACCGGAGACATGGCTAACACTTTCGGCCCGAAAGGGTTTTGGAGTGGTTCGAGCCTACATGTCTCATCGTCGAAATAGCCCAGATCATAGTCCACGAAGCTGACCAGCCAGATATGGCCTCGACCTGTTTGATGCCGACGGTCTGGCCGGCGAAGACCTGGCTGAGGTTGATCTTTTTGCGATTGTAGCAGATGCGCCCGCAGGTGGTGACGGTGACGGCCTTGTCGTGGAACGGATAATCGAGGTCAGGCAGGCCAGTGTAGGTGCGCGGTGACGGCGCGTAGTGCTGTGCCGGACAGTCCATGTCGAGCGCCTGGTGTGGACGTTCGTTGTTGAACTCCTCGACGAAGTCATCGAACTTGGCCTGTTGCTGCAGGAAGTTGGCGCCGGCCGTTTTGGTGGTCTCCAGCTTCAGAGTCAGATGCATGCGTTCATGGCGACCGTTCTGTTGCGGGTTGCCCGGTTTGATGCGCTCGATGGCGATGCCGAGCCTGAGCCACCAGACCGACAGCCTGGAAAGATTGAAGAGCGCATTGGGGCTTGCGAAGGGCACACCGTTATCCGTTCTGATCGCCCCGGGCAGGCCGAACTCCTTGAAAGCGTTCTCGAACACGGTGAAGGCAAAGGCCTCCTTGGTCGTGTGGAGCGCCTCGCAGGCCAAGAGATAGCGGCTGGCGAAGTCGCTGATCGTCAGCGGATAGCAATAGCACTTGTCGGCAAGCATGAACTCGCCCTTGTAGTCGGCACACCACAGATCGTTGGGCTGGCCGCTATGGGAGAGCGCCGTTCCCTGCGCTCGGTTGCGTTGTTGCTTGCGGCGCTTGACCAGGCCGTGGCGGTCCAGAACTGCATGCACCGTTGAGATTGCTGGGGTGTGGACGTCCGGGTAGAGCCGCGCCAGCCGCTCCCTGATCTTCGGCGCGCCCCAGTTGGGCTTGTCGTGCTTGGCACGCACAATCAGCTTCTCGATTTGGAAAGGAAGCTGATTGGCGTGCCGGTAAGGTCGGCGCGAGCGATCCGTCAGCCCTTCCAGCCCGCTGTCATTGTAGCGCTTGAGGATCTTATAGCCGGTCTTGCGCGAGATGCCGAAATCCCGGCACAGCACCGCCATCTTCTCGCCATCCAGAACCCGCGCGACGAACTTCAGCCGCTCATCCATTTGGCTACACTCCTTCCAAGGCACCCTTGCTCTCCTTGCAAAGGGCCGAAAGTGTAACCCATGTCTCCGGAATGAACTGTCACCCATCTCTCGGGAAGGGCAAAGCTGGACGCTTCCAAGACCGCCACCAAAGATCTCCGCCTCACGGATCTCACCGGTGTCTCGATCAACGATCGGGATCTTCTTGCCGGAATAGTCCACGAAGACCTTGTCGCCGGCGGCGTGTTCCTGGCGCATCGTCGGGGAAAGCCGCTGCTCGAAGCTGCGAAAGAGCTCGCAGAACCGGCTGTAGCCATATCCGTCGGGATGACTTCCTCGATGCTCCTCCCACAAGACGAGGAGCGTGACGCCCGGCTTCTTGAGCTCGACGGCAAGATTGGCCCAGTTCGGCTCTGTGCGCCGCCGCGTGCCCTGTTTGACACCATTGCGAGCGAAGAGTTTGTTCTCAAGCGCGTCATTGGTCAGCTCGCTTGGCAGGGGCCAGCTCAACCCGATTGCCGCTGCGCGCTGCAGATTATCCAGCACCGTACTGCGTGCTATTCCCAGCACGACCGCAATCTCGCGGGAGCTGGTCCCGCTTCCGGCAAGCCGAAGCATTTGTCTCAACTGTCTCATGGTCAGTCTTCTCTTTGCCGGCATCAAAATCTCCTCGTTCCTAGCGAGGTGTTTGATGCCAAAGTTGCTGACCCAGGAGGTAATCTTCAGTGCCGAAAACTGGCCGGTCTTTGGTTGGAACGGTGGCCGGCTTCATACCGGAATGCTGGCCGGTGTTTGATCGGAATGGCGGCCGGCTTCACGTCGGAATCCGCAGTTGCCGGCTCCGCCGACGTCTGTGGAGCCGGCAAGCAGTTAAACAGGTCACCACTCATCCACTCTCGTGCGCGTCGCAAGACCGGCGTGGCGACGATCGAGCTTGACGGTGGCCGTCGCCTGCGGGTCGAGAGTGACGTCGACGCCGAGCGCTCGGCGGATCTGTCGTCATCCTGATCTCCCCAAGCTCGATGGCACTTTTGGCAGGCGGCCCCACAACTGCGAGCACGAGCGCAGCAGTTTGCTAAGCATCACCGAGGCGCGCGACGCAATTCAAAGCATTGATATTTCGTTGCATCAATGACATCAGACCGAAGGTAGGAAAAGCCCAGCAGGGCGCTCATTCTGAGAGATCGAATATTCGTCGGGCGTATGAAAGCGACCAACCGATCGATAGATTGGGTTGCGAAGGCGAATTCGATCACTGGCTTAAGGCTCTCCGGCCCAATCCCCTGACCGCATCTGGCTCCGAACAATCGGCATCCGACCTCAATGGCGTTGTCACCTAAGTGGCGCAGCCCGGATGCCCCCGCGAAGCGCAGGTCGCCACCGTCGTCTCGTTCATAGATCATCCAGAATCCGTAACCGTAGGTTTCCCACTCATGAAGATAGAGGGACAGCCGCGCATCAGTCATTTCCCGTGTTGGCGGAGTTCCCGCCATCGTGGACTCGACTACTAGCGGATCGCATTGCAGGCGATGTAGCGCGTCTGCGTCCCAAGGACGTATTTGGCGCATGAATAAGCGTTTTGTTTCCAGATTCATGTAAATCGATCCTTCGTTCCATCCGTCACGGTTACCCGCGACATGAATGCCGGTCGGCAGCTCTCGCGCCTCACACCGAAGGAATCAAAACCCATGCCAGTTTGGGTGAACGAACCGAAGAAGAAAGGTTGCTATCTCTTTCTGCTCCGCGGCTCTGCAGGCCGTCATGGGCTTCCCGCGCGTCGGGTCTATTCCTCCATCTGCGCCGATCGCAAATTGATCCGCTCCCAGTCTCACCGATCGCCAGAGACGGAGATCCCTAATCGGCGGCGTGACCTCGCGAAACGAGCGCGACGCTTTGCCCGGCTTACCGAAGCCTTCGTCTGATATCTGCCAGCATAAATGCGCGCAAACTCGCCACACGGCCCGTGGATCAGCTTCCGATACAGTGTGCTGCAGATAAGTCACTTGCGTTCATGTGTCCTCTCCTTCGCGTCAATTGCGACGGAGAGAGCCTAAGCTATGCCGATCCAGTATCGCTGCGTTGAGGAAAGTGTTGGTAAAAACTTGCTCACTCGGCGTAGTTCGGCGGTCGGCATAAACCGCCAAGATCAATCAGGCCGATCCGCACGCTTGGCTCACTCTGACCCTCAATCCCTTCGCCAATGGCTGGCCAAACAGTGACATCGACACCCTCATGCCATGGAATTACCGGCGCTGGACGGCCTCAGCTGCCCGCCTACGCTTTTCAGCTTGGCGTTTCGGTCTTTCAGAGCCTTCAGCCGCTTAGCGTCAGTGACACCCATCCCACCATGCTTGGCGTTCCAGTTGTACAACGTCGCCTCCGAGACACCGTGCGAAGCGGGCTAGATCGCCCGCCTTCGCACCCGCCTCAAGCTACTAGCCAGAACCGCGATGGATGAAATTCTCGACGGCACTCAGGTGCGGTTAATAGCGCCAATGTTCGGAACCTAACACACAAAGGGGCGCAAGTATTGCTCGTACCACGCCAAACATGCGATTTCGACGCTCTTGCTTGCACAACCGGCGGGCACGCCAATTGCATGGGACGCGGAGAAGCATACGTTACGAGCACGGCCGCCTCACTTTCTTGACGCAGCATTCTGCATGAAACTTCCTGAAACGATCCAAGTTAATGCCATAGATCTGCCGCTAGACGGATTTGTCGGCAGCCGTCATGGGGCGCTTCGCACCACCTTCGGGGCGGAGGACGTGCCGTCCCCCCGAAGAGGGCTCGCGAAGATCAACTCCCGGCTGAACCACGACGATGCAGCGAGAGCTGAAGGTGACGCGACGCTCGCAGGTCTAGCCCCCGAAGCAGCCGCAGGCAGCCGTCGGCCAGGAAGCCAGTCGCTAGTCCGCAGACAGCTACTGCGCTTCATGACGCGTGCTTTGCGTATTGTACCCTGTGGCCCCGGGAGTCCGCGCGGATCGGCTGATGCCGCTGGCGGTGCAGTATGCAGAGCATACCTTTGGCAGCCTCTTCAGCGGGGACGCGATTGCGCGTCAGAGTACTGGGGTCAGATCCCCGGCGGCCGCCTCGACGGTAAAGGTTGTGACCGATGGGGGGCCAGCCGCTCGGAAGAATTACAGCGGCAATTACCGCGCTCGCTCCGCACGAGCCACTGGCGGCACAGATCAAGGCGCGGAGCTTGCCTCATGGCGGCACTTGTTCTGACAGGTCAGGACAAGCTGATCAGCTGCGCGAGGAGCGGCTATCGCGCACGCCACGAGGCCGCGAGGCTGAGCCGCTTCTTAATGTTGGTGACATTGGTCACCGTTTGGCCTCCTCAACGGTCTCGTAATCCTTCAGCTGGTCCTTCTTGTCGTTATCCGCCTTGCGTCCGCTTAAGGAACACAGGTACGGCGAGGGGCAGGGCGGTGCGCGATCTATTGCTAGGACAAGGTGGCAACATATTGCCCGGCAGCTATTTGCTGGGTAACCAATTTCCTCCCGTTCCAGGAAGCAAAATCCGCTCGTTGCTTGGACAGCAGTACCGGCCACGTACCGGGCCGAAACTAGCTGTTGTCTCTATAAATCAGTTCCAAGAATGAAGTTGACAGCGGGCAAACATCCAGGGAGTAGCTTATGCGTGTAGCTATCGTGTGGAACTTTGATACTCGGGGCGTGATCAATCGGTTTGGTCAGCCTTGCCCGGAGGCATATGGCCGCGAGACGATTGAAAGCGTGGCGGCCGCACTGCAAGAAGGCGGTCACGACACGCTGCTATGCGAAGGCGATAAAAGCATGCTGGCTACACTTGAACGGTTCATGGCACCGGAGTGCCAAGCCCGCCCCTCGGGACTCGTGTTCAACATGGCATACGGAATTCAGGGCGAATGCCGTCTCACCCACGTTCCGGCCATGCTGGAGATGGCGGGAGTCCCATACACCGGATCCGGTCCGCTCGGACATGGGCTGGCGCTCGACAAGGTTATCACTAAGACGCTCATCCGCGATAGTGGTTTGCCAACACCGAATTTTCGCGTGATGCGTCACGGTACTGATAGTACCGGAGAGTTGCGATTCCCACTGATAGTGAAGCCCCGTCACGAATCAGACAGCTGCGGTGTGCAGCTCGTAAATGACCCCGCTCAGTTGAGGCAGGCTGTAGAAGTGATCGTCACGCAGTTCGCGCAGGATGCGCTCGTGGAGGAGTACATCGAGGGGCGAGAAATTTGGGTCGCGCTGCTGGGAAACAAAGAACTCGAAGTGTTGCCTCTTGTAGAGCAGGATTTCGGCCACCGCGAAACGCGTATTGTGACTTGGGAAGCGAAGCACATGGTGGTTGCGGCGCCGCCGAAGATTTGCCCGGCTGAGATCGGAAGCAGCCTTGCTGCGGTGCTGCGGGAAATTTCGGTTGAAACCTTCGGTATCTGCCAATGCCGGGATTACGCCCGGGTGGACTTCCGGATAGACGATTTTGGCCAGCCGTTTGTTCTGGAGATCAACACCATGCCGGGGCTCGGCACGACAAGCGCTTATCTCTCGGCTGCGACCACCGCCGGGTACAGCTCTTCGAACTTGATCAATCGGATTGTCGATGTCGCTCACAGGCGCTATTTCGGAATTGGCATCCGCTAAAGCGTGTCGCGATTTAAGGGATCCAGATTGAACGAAGCCGCTGACGCGGCATTTGGCGGGTCGGTTTGCGGGTGAAGCTTCTGTTTTAGAGGATTGCGGCTGTTGAAGCGCAATCTTGAGAACAGGAGCAATAAAATGGCCGAGTTGAGCCCACTTCATCGGCGCATGATCGAGGATATGACGATCCGTAATCTGTCGCCGGCCAACAGCGATCCTACGTGCATGCCGTGGCGAAGTTTTCGCGCTACTTTGGCCATTCGCCGGACCGGCTCGGTCCGTCCGCACCTTCCAAGTTCATCTGGTCTCGAGCGGGATCTCGTGGCCTGCGCTGAACCAGACGGTGTGCGCAATGCGGTTCTTCTTTTTGAGGCGGTGCCGAGCCTGAAGACGCGGACGGCCTTGACCACGGCCTACGCTGCTGGCCTTCGCGCTTCGGAGACCGTGGGGCTGAAGGTCGGTGACATCGACAGCGGACGCGGCGTGATCCGGATCGAGCACGGCAAGGGCGGCAAGGACCGCACCGTGATGTTGTCGGCGCAGCTTCTGCGCATCCTGCGGATTTACTGGTGGCTGGCGAAGCCGCAGGACTGGCTGGGCGCGGTGCCGATCGCCCTATCGATGTGCAGGTGTTGTATTCGGCCTGTCGCTCGGCGCGTGCAGCCGCCGGCATTGACAAGCGGGTGACGGTGCACACCCTTCGCCACAGCTTCGCCACGCATCTTCTGGAGAACGGCACCGACATCCGCATCATCCAGGTTCTGCTCAAAACAACGACAAACTGCCCGCCAACAGCCGGAAGAAGGGCGGATTTACTATCCATTTCATCCGCGCTGCGGTGAGACGGTGCTCATTCTGAGGCGCTATGCGTACCGTGGAACCGAGTTGGTGGTCATTCCGCAGCCTGACGGCTCCCTTGCCTGCGTACCGGCGTGGATGATGCGCGAGGCGGCGACACACTTCAAGCTATCGGCTGAGCCGCGGTTTTCCCTTGGGGCCTTGCAATCTCTGCGCGCTGAGATCGATGCGCTTTTAGGATTTCTCCAGTCCGACTCAACGACGGAGAAAGATCAGAATGAAGCGCCAATTCGAAAGTCCCCAACCAAGCCTGTTCTGGTGGAG
>NZ_JAMYRR010000060.1:0-6955 GCF_040321535.1 Mesorhizobium sp. M0340
CGATCGCATCGATTGCGCGCCGAACGTCATCCCATGCAAGGCGCGGCGGCAAATGCGCCAAACGCCAATGCGGCGTCCCTGGGACGAAGCGGGCGAGATCCTGATCGTGGTGCCCGGGCGCCGGAGGTCGCCGATAGGGACAGCCGATGCTCGACAGCAGCGAGGACGTAATCAGCCGTCAACGCCTCGACGTCGTGGCCGGGATGGTGATGGCGGAACCAATCCAGAAAGCGGCGGCCGCCCAGAAGAACACCTTCGCGGGTCTTCGGCTCCAGGCCCCGCACCCTGCGCAGATAGTCCGAAAAGGAAGCCAGAAGCGGAGCATCCGGGTCAGCATCTACACTGGGAACGGAAGCAATGAACCGCTCCGGAGCCACTCGCAGTGCGTGTCCCAGCGCCGACGCTGCTCCAATGCGTGGAGAATCCGTCATAAACGTGCACAAATAACTATCGACGACATCTTGATGGATCGGCATCGGACCACAGCGCGTCGCGGCAAACTGGCTAAAGCGTGCAATCCGGCTCAGGTAAATCTTGGCGGACGCTCGCTTATACCCAAGGGCGAACTCTGCGAGGCGATCCATCTCGCCACCGAGTGCACCGCTGCGCAGGCGCTTGAGCACCCCACAATATGAAAAATAGAACTCGAGCATCCTGCCCCTCCGGTGTTGTGGCGCAGGGGAATCCCGCGCCCACGGGAGAGGCATGAAATATTATGTGGCGGAGGCAAGTCGGACTTGGCCGGCCCTGACGGGCGTCAGGGCGGCTCCGCCACATAATCTCGCCCGACGCATAAGAACGGGTCCGAGCCGGCATCGCGCACCAATGCCAGAAGGCCGTCAATACCTTTTTCGGAAGTCTACCGGGTGGCTCGCAAGATAAACCTTCACGCCGGCTGGGATCATGCCCGGCGGACCGCGCGAATAATCGTGGCCAAATGATCCTGGCCGACATCGGCGCCAGCCCCGAATGACTACATCGCCCAAACAGATCTCCACCGTTGAAACGCCGCTTGGGTGACCTCGACAAAGCCAAGTCGATCCGCATCCCGCTGCGGCGTGACCGCACCGCTCTTGATTGCCTTGCGCGGCCAGCCGAACAGCTGCGAGGTCGCCACTCCAGCCTCTCGCGATCGCCGACACATTCGCGCCCGGCTTCAGCGTACTTGATCAGCCGTGCCTTCGGTTGCGCGACCAGCGCCGCCGCGCACGCTGCGGGGCTTGTCCCCAGCCGGTTCGGAACCGCCTCAAGAACATGGAAACTTCTACCATCAGACATAGGCGCCAGACATAGAAATTGACGGCGCAAGCTCCTCGGCTCCTTCAGTGTCATCATCTCTCGCCCATCATCTCATGCCACGCCAGATGGGGTGGGCTCCGCGCTTACGCTTAACGTCGAGCGGCGTCGCCAACGCGCTATCCTTCCTGCTCTTCCGGTTCTTGAAGCATCCTTGTCTGGTTCGAAGTGTAAGGACGAGAGCGCTCGAAAGCTGCCGTCTTGGCCAGAATCTGATCATCAGGCGCCGATGTCGACCGCGAAGCACCCCGCAGCCGACAGATACGTCTCAATATGCAAGACATTTGCCGCTTCGAGGTAGTACCACATCAGCCATGTCATCTGGCATCAACGACATCATGTGTGAGTGGCTCGATCCGGCGTCGACAAATTGATCTTACGCAGCGTACTTCCCGCGAACCCGACGTCATCGCCGGCCTCGCGGGTTATCCTTGTATAATCGTGCCGGACAGTCTCTAGATGTTCGATCCCAGGTTTTGATGGGGCATCCTTATCCTCCGAATCAAAGGATGCACTATGGGCCAGGTTCTTCATGGGAGCGCCACGACGACAGAGGCGATCCGTCGAGCGATACAGCATAGTCAAGAGAGCCTGAGGGCGGTCGCCAAACGCTACGGGATCAACCAGAAGACCGTCGCCAAATGGCGGGAGCGGGCCTCGGTGGCCGATCTGCCGACCGGTCCGAGAGAGCCGAGATCGACGGTGCTCTCGCCCGAGGAGGAGGCCGTCATCGTCGCCTTCCGACGCTACACTCTGTTGCCGCTCGATGACTGCCTCTATGCCTTGCAACCCACGATCCCACACCTGACGCGCTCGTCACTGCATCGTCGTCTGCAGCGTCATGGCATCAGCCGCCTGCCAGATGTCGAAGGCGACAAGCCGGCGAAGAAGAAGTTCAAGAGCTATCCGATCGGCTACTTCGACATCGACGTCGCCGAGGTGCGCACCGAGCAGGGCAAGCTGCACATGTTCGTCGCCATCGATCGCACCTCGAAGTTCGCCTTCGTCGAACTGCATGAGAAGGCCACCACCGCCGTCTCCAGAGACTTCCTGTTGCGCCTGATCGCGGCCGTCCCACAGGATCCACACTGTGCTCACCGACAATGGCATCCAGTTCACGACGCCCGGCGCCGGCGGTTCGGCCGTGCCATTGATCAAGGAGGCCATCGCAAACGGCGAACGCTTCTAGGCCCATGCCTTCGAATACGCTTGCGCCACGAACGACATCGAGCACCGGACGACCAAGGCAAGGCACCCGTGGACCAACGGCCAGGTCGAGAGGATGAACCGGACCATCAAGGATGCGACCGTCAGGCGCTTCTACTATGAGACCCATGATCAGCTGCGCCAGCACCTTGCCGACTCCATCTCGGCCTACAACTTCGGCCGCAGGCTCAAGACCCTCAAAGGCCTCACGCCCTATGAGTTCATCTGCAAGGCTTGGGCTGCACTTCCACCATCTCGTTCAGCGTGATGTCCTTGCGCTCCTCGATCAGCCCGACGATGAAGGTATCATGCGTATCGAGGCTGGAGGCGCGGCGGCGGCCCTGCGGGCGTGGCGCCAGTTCACCGATCTTCGCCCGTGCAATCCAGCGGATCGCGCTGGACACTCCCACGCCGAACCGCGCCGCCGCTTGCCGCGCCGACATGCCCTCGTCCGAAGCCTTCAAGACCCGCGACCGAAGATCCCCGCTCAGTGCTCTTCCCATAATCCACCTCCATCGAGGCGGATGTTGAATCAGCACAAAACGCAGCCGTCACATCACAATCGATTCATCGATCACAGGACGTGCTCTAGTAACTGAGCATAATCTTTTGGTAGATTTCGACCGCTTTGCCGAGCTGATCTATTTCCACGTACTCATTGACGGTATGGGCCTGATCGATACTTCCAGGGCCGAGAATGATACAGGGAATTCCTGCCAACGAGAGCTGGCTTGCATCCGTACCATAAGGAACACCGACGTGCTTGCCTGTTCCGGCAACTTCAGCACACGCCTTTGCCGCCACGGCGGCAATTTTGGTCGCCTCCGCGCTCGGGGGAGCTGGATCTTCCAAAGCGGGCAGCAACGAGCGCACCTTGATCTTATCGCCACCCTGGCGCAGCCCTTCCAATACGTTCTCTACCTCCTGTAGTGCGTCCGCGAGTCGTTCTCCCGGCGTGAGTCGTCTATCGATCCAGACACGGCACGATGGCGGTACAGTCGCCAGTTCTACTCCTCCTTCGATTAGAGTAACTGTGAGAGTTGGGGGCCGACCAGCGGATGCACACGTTGAGACAAAGTCTCGTTGATTTTATTGAGAGCCAATATGACGTTGGCCATTCCTGTAATCGCGTTAACTCCAAGATGAGGCTTGGAGCTATGAGCGGGCACGCCCTCCACTTCGACCTGCCACCGAACCGAACCTTTATGTGCGACGACAAGCTCCAGGTCGGTGGGCTCACCGACTACAGCTGCATCATATGAAACACCTGACTGAGCAATTGCTCGCGCTCCTTTCTTGCGGAACTCCTCGTCAACGCTTGCGGCCAGGACGATCGTGGCTCTGGGTTTACCTCTCCGAGGGTGCTGAGAGCGATCAACATCGCGGCCAACGGGCCCTTATCGTCACAAGCACCGCGGCCATATATCCGCCCTTCCCTTCCTCTGGAGAAAAAGGATCTGCCTCCCAGTCATCAACGGGCACCCTGTCCATATGCGATATGAACAAGACGCGCTTAGAAGAGTCCTGCCCTGGCACCCAGGTAAAGAAGTTCGAACGGCCGTCAGTAACTTCCTGATATTCATACGGTAGATTTCGCTCCCGGCAAAAAGCCTCGAGAAACTCGGCGATCTTTTGTTCTCCGCTCCCCTGTGCTGACGCTGACGGGTTGATGCTCTCAATTCTGATGAGTTGCTGGAGAAGCGCAACCGTTTGTGTGCTGATGGACGACATAAATGCTCCTATCCCTCCTTGAGGGTGTAAGATTGCGCCTATGCCAGCCAATTCTTTGCCAGACCGACGACTCGGTCAGCCTCGTCTGCAGTGTTGTATAGATGAAGTGAGAAACGCAGCATCCCCCGGCGTACTGAGACGATTACCTGGTTGTTCAACAAATGCTTGTGCAGCGACTGAATGCGGCTGTCGGCTTCGCGCGAACCAGCAACCGCTGCTGGATCTCCAAGAGCAACAATACTTCCGGTGTGATCCCCTGGTGCTCCGCCGCAGACGGGTAGCCCGAGATCTAGGAGGCCCGATGCCAGTCGCCTTGCAACCGATGTAACGCTTTGTTCAATGGCCGGCGTGCCGATTTCCATTAACTGGCCCATTGATGCGTAGGCCGCTATTACGCCCGGAAAATTGTAATGCCCAATTTCGAAACGAGGCGCGCCGGCGCGCAATTTTACCGAATCGAATATGGGAGCCGATTCTGGTGCGTTACCGAGATCGACACTGAAACGGGCGAGGTAGGCAGGGCTTAGGCGATCGGCCCATTCTTGGCGACAATACAGAAATCCCAACCCATATTGCCCCATCAACCCCTTGTAAGATGATGCCACCAAACCGTCGACGCCAAGCCGAGTGACGTCAGTGTGGAGTATGCCAACTGATTGGGAGGCGTCGGCCAAAAGAAAGGCGCCGACCTGCTTGCAAGCTTCGGCAATCGGCTCCATCACTGTCTTGAATCCTGGGACCATTGTGACCGTCGATAGTGTGACGATACGGGTCCGAGAGTCGATGGCCTTGGCAACAGCATCGCACGGAATTGCACCGCTATCAGCTTCTACCACCCGAAGTTCAACTCGGTGCTTGTCCCTGAGGTGCAGCCAAGGCAAGATGTTGTTTGCGTGCTCCAATTGCCGGCACAGGACAACATTGTCTCCGGGCCTCCAAGCAATCGAGTTTCCAATTATATTAATGCCTTCCGATGCGTTCTTCGTGACAGCGATTTCATCTTTTTCGGCGCCAATGAATTGAGCGAATCTGGAACGTGTCCGCTCAACAAGTTCCATCATTACTTCTTCGTCATTCAGGCCATTCAGTCGATTGTCGAGATGCTGATCCATAGACCTGCGAGTCGTTCTGGATATGAGCCCCTGATTTGCAACATCCATGTAAATCGCGCTTTTAGTGGCCGGAAACTCCTGCCGGAGGACGTCCAAGGGAAGAAAATGGCTTGTCATGCTCGTCATTAGATCCGTGTTCGTGGGTAGAGAGTGAAAAACCTACTCAGACGGCCGATTTTCTACAGTTATGAGCTCGAAATTGCCTTTGATTGAAGCCGTCGAGCTACCTTGCGGGCGACCGTACCATGGGGCCGAATTCATTAAGGACAAGAGATTCACCACCGGGGCTAGGCAAGGCGCCTTCGCTGATCAGATCATTTTATGGCTTGATCATTGTGGAAGTCAGGCTAATATTCACGGAGACGAGCAGTTTTTCTGCGCAAATGTACGATTTTTTGCAGTGATCGTGAAATGGACCTGGATCGAGTTGATCGGAAGCTTCTCAACGCTGTGCAGCGCGACAACCGCCTTACGACAGCCGAGCTGGGCGAACTCGCGGGCCTTTCTGCGACCGCTTGTCAGCGGCGACTGAAGCGACTGCGGGATGCTGGTGTGATTGAGGCTGACGTTGCCATAGTCTCGCCACAAGCCGTGGGTCGGCCCATGCTCATGCTGGCTTCTATCAGTCTCGAGCGCGAGCGGGTAGATATCATTGATCGCTTCAAGCAAGCGGTTCGGCGCACGCCTGAGATCATGAGTGCGTATTATGTGACGGGTGAAGCCGATTTCCTTCTCCTGATCTCTGTGCGCGACATGGCTGAGTATGAGGCATTTACCCGCCGATTTTTTCACGAGTCTGATATCAAAGCAGTTAAGACGATGGTCGTAATGGATCGAATCAAGGCATCGTTAGCTCTGCCTATTGAGGAATAACTGCAGTATCGCATCGAGTGTGGCGCTGGGACGTTGCGCATCAACCTATATCGATCGCGGTTCGTCGGGTGGATATGAGGCGGCGGTGAAGTGCGCCGACATCATTCTTTATCTCGACGTACTGTATCGTTCACCGCGCAAGAGCTTGGCCGTCAGGCTCCTGAGCATGATGACGAAGGCGCCGGTGGCGGGATCCTAACGCATGGCGCTCCCCGGAGCGTGGCGCAGCGCATTGTAGCGCTCGACATTGGCCTGCGGTTCCTTGGCGAGGCTCAATGCCTGGGGCACCCATGACTGACGCCGCGATCGGTTTGCTGTCTACCAGCCTGTGCGAGAGATTGAGGATGGGGCGGTCGAGCGGCTCACGCTCGAATCCTGTGTGTGGGCGTCGCAAGCTCGGGGCAGGGAAATGCTTCACGTGTTTGACGTCATGGTCGACCGCATTCTTGACCATCTCGTCGCCAAGACCGCGTCAGCCCAGTTGCCCAGATTGAGGAAGCGTTTCCTTGTCAGTACTCTTCCATAATCGCCGCCATGCCGTGACTCTGGGCAAAAACCCTCAAGACCCGACCCGGCCGGATCGTCCAGATCGCCAGCAGGTGTTTGCCGAATGGTTTGACGAGGACGTGCTTGCTGTCAGGCGAAGTGAGAAACTGACCCCCTAACGAAACGAAGAACTGACCCCTCATTTTTGAGAGGATCAGTGGATGCAAGAAGAATTTCCATCGAAGCTCGCC
>NZ_JAMYRR010000061.1:0-6784 GCF_040321535.1 Mesorhizobium sp. M0340
GGCGAGGCAATGGCTGGACCCAAGCGCGGGTCTGTTCGTTCCGCAGCCATTACGACATTGCCGTCCACCGCGCGAGCGAATGGGCTGAGCGGGGCGAGATTACGGGATATCTTCCGCCGCCATGACGAGGCGTATCGACAGGTCAATATCGGCCATCTTGGACGCGTCGAGCGGGAACTGACGGCATTGAAAGGCCGGCTTTGTTCGGTGTTCCGTCGCTCGGAAGCGCGCGCGAGCTGCGGTGCGTTCATCGACGGTCTTTTGTCGGGGATTAAGCGCTGGCTCCTGGCCGAAAAGGCGGGCCTGGAGAGGCCGTGGCGGATGCAGGCGCTGCTTGGCCGCTCGCATTGGGATTGCCATGATGCGCGCTGTTGTTTTTGACTATGTCATTGAGGCGCTTGGCGACCGATCGGGTGTGCTGGTTGTCGATGACACCGGTTTCCTGAAGAAAGGCCAGCATTCGGTTGGGGTCGCGCGGCAATATTCGGGAACCGCCGGCCGGATCGAAAACTGTCAGGTTGGCGTGTTTGCCGCCTATGCCAGCCGTTTCGGCCAGGCACTCATCGATCGGGGCTTTACTTGCCCGAAGCGTGGGCCAAGGACGAGGCGCGCCGCAGGGCTGCGCATATTCCCGAAGATGTGGCATTCGCGACCAAGCCGGCGATCGCGCGCGCCATGTTGGCCGACGCGCTCGACAGGGGTGTGCCGTGCGCGTGGGTTCTGGCCGACGCAGCCTATGGCGGGGATTATCAGACCCGGCGCATGCTCGAGGAGCGCCGACAGCCTTTATGTTCTTGCGATACGGTCCAATCATACCTTGCGCATGCTGACCGATCAGGGGCTGCTGCAGACGGATCCGAAAGAGATGGCCGAGGAACTCGCCGCCGAGGCCTGGCAGGCGCTTCCGGCGGGTGAAGGCGCCAAGGGCCTCAGGCTCTACATCCGCAGGAGCCGGTCCGATCCGCATGCGCTTAGCTTTATCTGGTGTTTGCGCCCGCGGACGCGACGCTCGTAGAACTGGCCGGCGCCGCGGGCTTGCGCTGGACGATCGAGGAATGTTTCCAGCGCGCCAAGGACGATCTCGGTCTCGATCACTGCGAAGCCCACTCATGGCACGGTTGGCACCGTCATATGACGCTGGTCATGGCGGCAGCCGCTTTCCTGGCCAAACTCGGCGCCGATCTGCGCCGTTCGGCTCTCGGCAAACCGAACGAAACGAGTCCAAAGTCAGCAATCGCAGCCTGACGCGCAAAATCGCTCTTATCCCCACCGTCGCCGAAATTCGAAGGTTGATCATGCGCCTCCTCAGGCGAAAGCTTCACAGCCGTGCCTTCATTTTCGCCTGGTCGCTTTGCCGACGACGGCATCAAGCCCAGGCCATGATCGCTCACTACAAGAAAAGAGGCCATCTGCAACTGTAGTATTAGATGTTTAATCCCGGCGTTTGCTGGAAGCGGATTTTAGCTGGGAGCGGTCTGGCCGGGGGCAGATGGACTTACAGGGGGTGAGGCACTCGTCCGTGGCGATCGAGCACCGCATGGCGCTTTGCGACGGCCGTAGACGCGCTCCCGGCAGGGCGGACGCCATCTTTTGGTCGGTGAGCGGGTCAGATTGATCTAATTATGTCAATTCGCAGGGAAAAATGCAATGATTGTAGTACGACTTCCGTCGATTATCGAAGTCGCAATCATAGCAGACATTATTCCATGGATGACCTAGATCGAAGGATCCTTGCGGCTCTACAAAAGAACAACCGACTCCCTTTTGCCGAACTGGCGGAATTGGTCGGTTCTTCGGCAGCGTCATGTATGCGTCGAGTTAACAAGCTGCGTTCGGATGGCGTGATCCTTGCGGACATCTCATTGGTGGATCCGAAAGCTTTTGGTAAATTGCTCACCGTTGTCGTCACGGTAGAG
The DNA here is from genome assembly GCF_040321535.1 of Mesorhizobium sp. M0340. NCBI lineage: Bacteria > Pseudomonadati > Pseudomonadota > Alphaproteobacteria > Hyphomicrobiales > Phyllobacteriaceae > Mesorhizobium > Mesorhizobium sp. M0340. Next base: position 1,917 of record NZ_JAMYRR010000061.1, read on the forward strand.
CTCGACCGTGAGCGTCTTGACCTCGTTGATGAGTTCAAGCGCGCGATGCGCGCGGCCAAAGAGGTCACCCAGTGCTACATGGTTACGGGCGACGCCGATTTCGTGCTGCTCGTCTCGGTCGAGGACGTTGAGGCCTTTGACGTCTTCGTCAAGACAAAGCTCTATACCAACCCCAATGTCCGAAAATTCCGAAGCATGATTTCGCTTGATCGTGTCAAGTTCGAGCCACGCGTTGCGGTATAGCGTTGGGCTAGGCGCGATGAAGTCATCACTCCGGGCCTCATTTCGAAACCGCCGTTTCGCGCCAAGCAGCAGATTGATCTTTTTCGCCTAATCAGCTGTGCGATGTAGAGGGTGCAGTTCATCTTGCGTCAGAACGGTGCGAGTTGTCCGACCGTTCCGCGCGCGAAAGCAATCGGTGTGAGGAAAAACGAATGGCGACACTTGTGACACAGATCTTACCAGGCCTTCCAACCATCGACGAGCATCACGTTGATCGACGGCGCTATCCGGACGGGGTAGCTTTCATGGATGGACAATACGTGCATATGTCCGAGGCTAAAATATCCGTGCTCGATTGGGGTTTCCTGCACTCCGACGCAACCTACGACACCGTGCACGTTTGGAATGGCAGGTTCTTCCGGCTGGATTTGCATCTTGACCGTTTTTTCGAGGGTATCAAAAGGCTGCGAATGAAGCAGCCCTATGATCGCAACAAAATAACATTGATCCTCAACAATTGCGTCGCTTTGTCAGGCCATCGATCGGCATACGTGGAGATGATCTGCACGCGCGGTTCATCGCCGATGTTCAGCCGGGATCCCCGCCAGGCGGAGAACCGCTTCATTGCGTTTGCCGTCCCCTTTGGCTCGGTTGCCAACAAGGATCAGCTGGAGAGAGGTTTGCACGTCGCAATCAGCGACACCGTTCGCATTCCTCCAAAATCAATCGATCCCACAATTAAGAACTATCATTGGCTCGACCTTGTGAAGGGTCTCTTCGATGCGTATGACGCAGGAGCGGAGACTGCGCTTATCGTTAACGCAAACGGCCACATTGCGGAAGGGCCTGGTTTCAATGTGTTCGTTGTGAAGGACGGATCGTTGAGGACACCCGCATTTGGAGTCTTGCCCGGCATCACGCGCCGCACTGTCTTCGATCTCTGTGCCGAAATCGGGCTCTTAGCAACGGCCGCCGATGTAAGTGGTGCTGAGATCAAGGCGGCCGACGAAGTATTTATCACATCGACTGCCGGCGGCATTATGCCCGTGACGCGTATCGACGACACCGTGATCGCTAATGGGCTCGTCGGGCCCGTGAGCCGCCGGCTCATGGATCTCTACTGGCAAAAGCACGATGATCCTGCATGGTCGACAGCTGTCATGTATCCGTGATCAGTAGCCATGCGACAGCAGTTGGCGGGCGACTTCGTGGAGTTCTCACTGACCTTTCGTCATGAAAGCTACCGAAATGGAGCGGGCGTGCTGCGGCGGGTGTCGTCCTCGGTTCGCGGACTGCCGGACACATATACCCGGTGTCTTCAACTGCTGGATACCAGCTGTCGGAAGACGAGCGCATGATCCGCGATGGTACAGCACTGTTCTGCCCCCCGAGCTGGGGCAGCGCGTCAGGACGCTTACCTCAAGAAGTGATCAGACCGTCGCCTTTTTTCCGTGAGAATATGATGCCGGTTTGCTCGTGTCACATTTGTTGGATTATGACGGCATTGGTGCTGGCTACGGTCGCAATGGCCTCGTGGCGCGCGAGGTTGCGCGATCGGCGGCGATCCCCACTCGATATTGAGCATATGCTTGTGTAGGACGTCCTCCATGCCATTCCCGGGAGTTGCCGATGAAGAACGCATTCGTTGCCTATTTGTCGGCGGAACTGGCCGGATTGAAGTCCGCGGGACTCTACAAATCCGAGCGGGTGATTGCCTCGACGCAGTCGGCCGAGATCGAGGTCGGTGGCGAGAAGGTGCTGAATTTCTGCGCCAACAATTATCTCGGCCTCGCCGACAGCGCCGAACTGCGCGAGGCGGCCAAGCAGGCGCTCGACCGTTACGGCTACGGCATGGCATCGGTGCGCTTCATCTGCGGCACGCAGGAAGAACACAAGCAGCTCGAGGCGACCATTTCTGACTTCCTCGGCATGGAGGACACGATCCTCTACGGCTCCTGCTTCGACGCCAATGGCGGCCTGTTCGAGACGCTGCTCGGCGAGGAGGATGCGGTCATCTCCGATGCGCTGAACCACGCCTCGATCATCGACGGGGTACGGCTGTCGAAGGCAAAGCGCTTCCGCTACGCCAACAACGACATGGCCGATCTCGAAGCGCGGTTGAAAGAGGCGCGCGACTGTCGGTTCCGGCTGATCGCCACCGACGGCGTGTTCTCTATGGATGGCATCATCGCCAATCTGAAGGGCGTCTGCGACCTCGCCGACAAACATGACGCAATGGTCATGGTCGACGACAGCCATGCAGTTGGCTTCGTCGGCAGGAATGGCCGTGGCTCGGCCGAACATTGCGGCGTCGAGGGCAGGGTGGACATCATCACCGGGACGCTCGGCAAGGCATTGGGCGGTGCGTCGGGCGGCTACACATCGGGCAGGAAGCAGGTGGTCGACTGGCTGCGCCAGCGCTCGCGCCCCTATCTGTTCTCCAACACGCTGATGCCCGCTATAGCAGGGGCTTCGCTGGAGGCCTTCGATCTGATCGAGCAAGGCGATGCACTGCGCGAAAAGCTGTATGACAATACCGATCGCTTCCGCTCGAAAATGTCGAAGGCGCGCTTCACGCTGGCTGGTGCGAACCATCCGATCATCCCTTTGATGTTAGGCGACGCGAACCTCGCGCAGCAAATGGCCGAGAAGATGTTCCAGCGCGGCGTTTATGTGACCTGTTTTTCGTTCCCCGTGGTGCCCAAGGGTCAGGCGCGCATCCGGACGCAGATGTCTGCCGCACACTCGGAGGCCGATATTGATCGCGCGGTCGAGGCCTTCACAGCGGCAGGCAGGGAATTGGGAGCAATCTGATTCAACATGGCGGAGCGCCTTCGTCGATGTCCGCGAGGACGTATGGTGGCCCTTGGCGGTCCCGGTCTATCTGTGCAACCGGAGGGCTGGCTACCTCGTCCAATCTACTGTCTTAGGAGCATGTTGATGACCTATAAGGCTATGACTCTTTGGAAGCCGGCTAGGGACAGGCTTTGGCCATCTAAAAGGCGTGCGTTTTCGGTAGAGAAAATCCCAATTGATGCGAGCGCCACCGGTGTTTCGCAGATGGCCAGGCAGCGGTCTCTGCGACGAGGCGATCATAGCTGTCAAAGCGAAGATTGAGGCACTGGCGGCGCAGAACGCCGATTTCGATCTAAGACCATGTTGAGCCCGCGGCGTGTTTGGGCGTGTAGTGGAATTTCAGCCGTCGAAGGACGCGTCACGCCTCTTAAGCGCAGGAACTGGTGGACACAGTGGCCGAGCGGGTTGACAGATTGTCGAGCTCACCCTGTGGCGTTCGGTCTGCGGGTAATGGATATAAACGAGGTCGCGAATGCAATAGGCAAAGTCTTCCGCTGCGCGCCGCTCGGTGACCTTGACTTTGCGCCGTGTGTGGACGCCTCCCCGCTGGCAAGAGAATTTTTGATATGCTGCGGTATCGGTCGGTGCGGCACATGCCATATACCGCTGGCCTTAATGCCTTGCGCAGAGAGGGGTCCCAACCAGAAGGACGCGCTTTGAAGCGCTCTGGCGCATGTGGGTGTCCCGATCTCAGAGTGTCGACCGTTTCCTCATTGCATGCGTTTGCGGTTCCCAACTCAAATCACCGGTAGACTATGCTGCCGCGACCTGTGGCTCTCTGTAACGTTCGTCGATCGTCATGATCGCCCAGATCATCCGCGCCATCTTGTCGGCGAGCGCAACCGCGGCGATCTTCGTTGGGCACAGCCAAGCAACTGGACCAAGCAGGGTCGCCTCGTTCCATGCGTTGGGCATAGTCGATGGACCGCGAGCCCGCTGACCACGGCAATTGCCGCAGGTATCGATCTCTTGCTTGGTGACGCCACGGAGCCGTTTCCCTTGCCGCCGCTGGAGTTTTGCCGTGGCACTCGACGCAGGCAGCCAGGTTCCTGCCGGATTTGAATGCCCGAGGATCAGGCTTGACGAGGGCCTACCGCTGGCCCAGCGTGAACCTGACCTCGTGCGCTGTCACGGATCTGACTAAAAAGGCGAGTGCCCATGATCCGCCCTACCTGTGCCCGATGTGCAGCGCTTAAAGGTTCGGCCGGATTGGCACCAATGAACGCGTGCTCTTCAAAAATCCCTTGTTGGGCTTGCGCGCCTGAGATGGAAGATGAGTTGCCGCGCGCGGCCCGCGGTGGCTGAGACATTTCAAACAACGCCGCTTTGTGGGGTCTGCATTTCACCAATCGAGGCATTTTGATGGCCACTCTCTTCTCCACAGGGCTAGTGTCTCATCATTACCGCCGCCCGATCGGGCGTTCGCTCGTGGCGTCGACAGGACCGAAGAAGCGCGACTAATCGCGCCACCAACTCGAAAGGGAACTGGAACATGAGAATCTCTCGACGCGAATTGATCAAAACGGGTTTGTTAGCGGGAGCGGCTTTATCGATCTCATCAGTTCTGCGGGCTGAGTCAGATGGCGCAGCGACGGTGCGCATGGTGAAGGCGAGCGACCTGCGGATCTTCGATCCAATTTATACAGCGACGAACGTCACCGCCGACCATGGCTTGGCGATTTATGACACGCTGTTCGGGTCAGACTCGAAGTTCATGCCGCAGCCACAAATGGTCGGCAAGTGGGGCGTGTCCGAAGACAGGAAGACCTATACGTTCGAGCTGCGGGACG
>NZ_JAMYRR010000062.1:0-6657 GCF_040321535.1 Mesorhizobium sp. M0340
CGGTGCCGGATCCGACGCGGGTTCGGCTGAAGGCTCCCGTCGAGGGCGAGGTGCCAAGCCCGATCAATCCGCCGAGCGGATGCGCGTTTCATCCGCGCTGCCCGCTCGCGGTCGAGCGTTGCCGGGTCGACGTGCCGCCTCTGGTCCCGCTGGATGACGGACGCGTCGTGGCCTGTCACGTGCGCGCTCCGGCCGCCGAAGTTCTTACCCAGCCAGCAGTGGCGGGTGATCGGCGCGTGCTCATATAGGCTCAGCCTGGTGATTTGGTCCGGTATCGAAGCATAAGGGCAGGGACAGTCTAGTTCACACTCTTGGAAATACGGAGATCACATGAATTCGCAGGAAAGTGTTATTCGTCCGACTCCAGAGGACGGCGGTTTCGATACGATTGGTTCAACTTCTACAAACGTCGCAGACGGCTTCACAATGGCAGCAGTCGGCGACTTGCTCTACGCGCGGCCAGTAACGAACGGACACCATCCAGGCCTTTCTGACGTTCTTAAGACATTTCAGGGGGCCGACGTTACATTTGGGAACTTGGAAACGAACATCTTGGATGCTCAATCCAAAGGATGCCCCCAGGCTGAATATGGTGGTGCGTATTGCATCAGCTCACCTGAACTTGGAGCTGACTTAAAAGCGATGGGCTTCAATATGCTTAGTCGTGCGAACAACCACACGCTCGACTGGGGCGTTGAAGGCATGCGTGAAACGAGCCGCGCACTTGAACAGAATGGAATCGTTCACGCAGGTGCAGATGAAACGCTTGCCCAAGCCGGTGCCGCGCGGTTCTTGGAGACCCCTCGCGGTCGCGTGGCAATGATCTCGTTTGCTACAACCTTCATGCCTATGGCTCGAGCGTGCAATCCCGTTGGGGAGGCTCCCGGCAGGCCTGGACTCAACAGCCTTCGCTTAACGAAAAGCATCGTAGTTCCTCGGGAATTGCTTGAAACCTTGCGGCTGATACGGCATGCATTACCAGGTTACCCTCCAGCCATACAGCACCCAGACCGTGTTGTACTTGAGGAGGTAGTGTACAAGGCAGGAGACAAGGTCGACTACAACTTCGACCCTGAGGCGCGCGACATCGATGACATTCTGCGAAACGTCCGTCAAGGCAAGCAAATGTCCGACTTCTGCATCGCCACCAACCACGGGCACGAGCCCGGGGAATGGTGCCAAGAGCCACTCGAGTACGAACAGTCGTTTGCCCGAAGGCTTATCGATGCGGGTGCAGACGCATACATCGTACACGGACCGCATATATTACGAGGCATTGAGATCTACAAAGGGAGACCGATCTTCTATAGTCTAGGAAATTTCTTTTGCCAGGATCTCCGGACACCAGCAGGGGCTGACATGTTTGATCTATTCGGGAAGGACCCCCGGATCAATACGGATGCCGAGGTGACGATCGACCACTTGGCAAAAGGATACCCTACTGCAGAAGGACGAATCGGCCCCCAAAGCGACGCCATCTTTTACGAGAGCGTTGTCGCCATCAGCCGCTTTGGGCATAACCAGCTTGCTGAATTGAGGCTTTATCCCATCGAGCTTCGTCGCTCGCAGCGGTTTGCCAACCGAGGGGTGCCGCGTCTAGCATCCGCACCTCTGGGAAGAGTAATCCTGCAGCGGCTACAGAAGCTTTCGAAGCCGTTCGGGACCCAAATCGATATTGAGAACGACGTCGGCGTTATAAGGTTAAAACCAATGACGCGTCTCTGAGGCGCGAATTAGCAGCCTTATCCCAGAAAAGTGCGACGCACATGCGATCCTTGAGCCGCGACATCTTGGTGCCCAACGTCACTGAGAAGGAAATCCTGATGCTGGGTTCTGCGGGCATGCAATCGCGGATGCGGAAACGGCATCAGGTCACGAATAAGAGATGGATTCAGAACGGCAGAGCAGCAAAGCCCCTGCGACAGGGAGAGTTTTAGCTAATCGGAAGAAATGCCGGCCAAACGCGCTTTCCGGCTTCGGTCACATAGAGGCGTTCGGCTTCCCATTCTCCTTTAGGAGCGCAGCCGGCTTGCCGGGCTCGCTAAAGATTTAGTATATCCGTGCGGCATTAGCCGGGCATTCTTATGAACGCATCCGGTCCTCCGAGAATCACTGAAGCTTCGACAACTCGCTTTCCCAGTCGGGACCCGATGGACAACCTGCTGATAGCTCACATCGTGTTTGTCGCTGCATTCACATAAATTGGAAAAGGCCGATTCCAAGTGATTTGCGATGATGCACCGCGGCGGCCAAGCCCTTCGCCAGCTCGGCGCCCGGTCTTGAGAAAGCTTCAACGGCTCACACGTTGACGATATTGCCTCCACGCGGTGCGCCTGTAGTTCCCCTGCGGCATTGACTTAGCACGCCCATTTACGGATCAGTCTGTTCACGGCTTCGCTCTGGTCGATGTGGATGGCATGACCAGCATTGTTCAGCAGGTGGAAATCCGAATTCCTGATCAGCTTTGCTAGCTTCAGCCCATGGTCTGGGGTCACCAAAGGGTCGTTCTTGGACCAGATGATCAATGTTTTGGTCTGGAGCCGGTGAAGATATGGGATGATGTATTTCTGCTGCAGCACAACATAAAGTCGGAAATTCGTCTCTTCTTCGGGCAGTCTTTGAGCGACCTCGTATTGTCCGCGCGCCGCAGTCAGCCGATAGGCCTCTCGCTTTGCGTCCTCCACGTCCTGCCCGTAGCCGCGCCACGCCGTGATGAATTCCTCCTCGGTTGGCATAGGGCGGGAATAGTCGTAAGCTTGCTCGTTGGCTCGCATCCAGGCCTCGTCACGGTCATCTCCAAAAGGCGGCGACACGGAGTTGCCGGTCAGGAGTACGAGTTTGGAAACAAGATCGGGACGTACAATCGCGACACGCGCAGCGACGAACGACCCCTCTGAATTGCCCGCCAAAGTAATCTGTTTCAGGCCCAACGCTTCAATGAAGCCAATCACATGCTCTACGCGGCCGAGCCGGTTAATATATTTGCGGTCTGGCGGATAGTCTGCGGGATAGTCCGTGCCACCACAACCGATCTGGTCAACCGCGATCACTCTAAATTGGTCGGATAGCCCGTTCAACTGCCGCACAAAAGAACTCTTTCCCGATACGAAGGGGGGAGATCCGTGTAGAAATAAAATTGGCTCGCCGGCCCCGCTCTCGCAATACGAAGTCGATACACCGCCAACCGATATGCGATGTTCAGCAATCATAAATTCCCTCACTTGGATGTTTGAGCGGACCGACCAGCTTGTACCTGATGTTACCAACCGGTCATCGGTCCCTTGCACCAGAAACAGGCAGCCGAAAGCAGGGAATCGGCGTTGTTTGGGGGCTCCCGCACAAAATCAACGTCCAGGGGACCGCAAGTTTGTCGTGCGGACCTATCACGCAGCCTGAGCGAGTCGCATGTGGCAAGGGGGAACCCCTAAGGGAATGCGTAGAAGTCACTGTTACAGGCAGCGGTGATTACCCGGTGGCAGGACGCCGAACTCGCTTACCTGGCCTTCATGCCGACGAAAGCCATCCCTGGTCAGGATCCCGGACGCAAGTGGCATCCTCCATCTGTGCGTAACGACGACGTTTAGAGCACGTCCTGATGGTGACGAGAGGGCAGGGTGGACATTATCACCGGCACGCTCGGCAAGGCGCTCGGCGGGGCATCCGGCGATTATACATCAGGCAAGAAGCAGGTCGTCGACTGGCTGCGCCAGCCCTCGCGGCCGTACCTCCTTCTCCGACGCGCTTATGCCACCATAGCAGGGCTTCGCTGAAGGCGTTCGATCTGATCGAACAGGGCGATGCGCTACGTGCGCATTTCGCAAAAAATCCCATGGCCTGGATGACGGCCGGTGTTTTTGCAGAATGAGGTCGTCTCAACTCCTTCTGAAAGCGCCCATGCGGATGACTAAACGACCCTCACAACCGACCATCCGCACCGATCTTGGCGCAATTTTCGTTTCGATGGAACTCAGTCGTTCGAGTTGGCTTATGACGTCATTGTCGCCGGGGAACGGCGAGAAGATGTCGAAGCATTCCGTGCCGGCTGGAGACCTAGAGCACGTCCGGGGATCGATGAATCGATTGTGATGTGACGCGAATCGGTTTGAGTGATTCAACGTCCACTTTATGGACGTGGACGATGGCGAGAGCACTTGGTGAGGATCTGCGGTCACGTGTCGTGAAGGCGGCGGGTGAAGGAGCATCGGCCCGCCAAGCAGCGGCTCGGTTCCGTGTCGGGATATCGAGCGCGATCCGCTGGATCGGCAGAGCCCGGAGGGGCGAGACGACGCCGCGACCGCAGGGACGACGGCGCGGCTCGCGTCTCGACGCCCATGCCGACTTCATCGTCGGGATGATCGAGGAGCGCAAGGACATCACGCTGAACGAGATGGTGAAGCAGCTCTTGGCCGAGCGGTCCATGCGCATCGGCCGCAGCACGTTGAGCGACTGGCTGCGGGGGCACGGCTGGACGTTCAAGAAAAGTCCGCACACGCACTGGAGCAAAATCGTCCCGACATCCTGAAGCGCCGGCGTGCCTGGTTCGACGGCCAGCTCGACCTCGATCCGGCAAAGCTCGTCTTCATCGATAAGACCGGGCTGTCGACCAAGATGGCTCGCCTGCGCGGAAGAGCGCCGCGCGGCGAACGCTGCCGGGCAGGCGTGCCGCACGGCCACCGGAAGACCACGACCTTCACCGGCGCGCTCAGGCTGACCGGAATGACCGCGCCCTTCGTCTACGACGGCGCCATGAACGGGGTCGTGTTCCTCGCCTATGTCAAGCAGGTGCTGGCGCCAACCTGGCGCCAGGCGACGTCGTCGTATGGACAATTTGCCGGCGCACAAGTCCGGGGGCGTGCGCGAGGCGATCGAAGCCGCCGGTGCAAGGCTGATGTTCCTCCCGCCCTACAGTCCCGACTTCAACCCCATCGAAAACGCCTTCGCAAAGCTCAAGGCGCTCCTGCGGGCGAGGGCCGAGCGGACAATCGCGGCCCTATGGGACACCGTCGGCGCGCTCGTCGACCTTTTTACGCCAACAGAATGCGCAAACTACTTCAAGGCCGCAGGCTATGAACCGGATTAAACCGGACGTGCTCTAGTCGGGCTGTTGACGCTGTTCGGGAAGCTGCGAGAGAGATGCGAAGGAGACCAAAATGGCCATGATTGTTGTCACGGCGTAAGCGCTGTTGTGGGACCACCTTTCGGGAGTGGTCGCGATCTGTGAGGTTGCCGATCCTGTATTGGGATCGGAGATCGGCTTGTGTCTGGACTTGACCTTACGCTTGACCCGGATCGGCAGCCTCGGCGCTTCGAGGTGATCAACGGTGCCGGCGGTCGGCGTCATTGGTCGGTGGATGACAAGGCGCGGATCATCGCGGAGACGCTGGAGCCGAACGCAGTCGTTTCCGAGGTCGCCCGCCGGTATGGCCTCAGGCCGCAGCAGGTCTTCGCCTGGCGCCGCGAAGCGCGCAAACAGGCTGCTTCGGTGCAGCAAGATTCTCCTGCCTTCGTGCCGGCGGTTGTGGCGGCGGCGGAGCCTGTAGCCAGGCGTCCAGCGAAGCAGCGGAAACGGCAAGCTACTCGAGACGCCGGCATGATCGAGCTTGAGATCGACGGCATCGCGATGCGCGTCGGCCGGGGCGCCGATACCAAGACGGTGGCCGCAGTGATCCGCGCGCTGAAGGCGACGTCGTGATCGGGCCGACGGGTGCGGTCAAGGTCATGGTGGCGACGAAGCCGGTCGGCTTCCGCAAGGGTGCGGAGGGATTGGCTGCGCTGATGCGAGAGACGATGGGGGCCGATCCGTTCTTATGTGTCGGGCGAGATTAGTGGCGGAGCTGCGCAGATGCCCGCCAAGCCTGCCAAGCCTGGAATCCTCCGCCACATAATATTTCATGCCTCTCTGACGGACGCGGGATCCCCCTGCGCCGCAATGCTGGAGGGGCAGGATGCTCGACTTCTATTTTTCGTATCGCAGGGTGCTCAAGCGCCTGCGTAGCGGTGCACTCGGTGGCGAGATGGATCGCTTCGCGGAGCATTTTTTCATGCTTGGTTATAAGCCAGCATCCGCCAAGATTTACCTGAGCCGGATTGCGCGCTTTAGCCAGTTTGCCGGGCCGCGCAGTGGTCCGATGCCGATCCCTCAAGATGTCATCGACAGCTATTTGTGCACGTTTACTACGGATACTCCGCGCATCGGGGCAGGATCGGCTCTGGGACACGCACGGCGAGTGGCTCCGGAGCGGTTCATTGGTTCCGTTCCAAGTGTAGAGGATGATCCAGATGCTCCGCTTCTGGCCTCCTTTTCGGACTATCTGCGCAAGGTGCGGGGACTTGAGCCGAAGACCCGCGAAGGCGTTCTTCTGGGCGGCCGCCGCTTTCTGGATTGGTTCCGCCATCATCATCCCGACCAAGAGCCCCAAGCGTTGACGGCGGAGCATGTCTTCGCCGCCGTTGAGCATCGGCTGTCGCTATCGGCGACCTCCGCCACCCGCACGGCGGCGACCTCTCACATCCGAACATTTCTTCGGTTTTTGTATTGGGCTGGCCACAATGACCAGGATCTCGCCCGCTTCGTCCCAGGGACGCCGCATTGGCGTTTGGCGCATTTGCCGCCGCGCCTTGCATGGGATGACGTTCGGCGCGCAATCGATGCGATCG
>NZ_JAMYRR010000063.1:0-2782 GCF_040321535.1 Mesorhizobium sp. M0340
CTTCGACTTCGACGCGCAGCCATCGCTGGATCAGGGACAGATCAGGGAGCTTGCGACCTGCCGCTGGATCGCCCACGGCGACACAGTCCTGTTCCTTGGCCCTACCGATCCCACGACATAATGCACACCTCGCTATGTTATTGAAAAAGCTGGATCTGCTGATCCTGTGATTGTGATAATGGACTGTGTCCGCTCCTGCCGGAATGGTGCTGGATATCGAGTTGCTCGATATCTTCATGACGGATGATCCAGGGCGTACCCTTGCAATACTGCTCGGCCTTCAGATCGCCGGCGCGGATCATGCGCAGCACGGTCATTGGCCGCAGGCCGAGCTTCGCAGCCGTTTCCTGCAATGTATACTCGCCGCGCTCCGACCGTTCGTCCTTTTTGTAGACGGCGATGTCGTGCTGGTTGCGGAAAGTGCAGACACGGGACTGCGTCCATCCGTTCAGACGACCCGTGGTTTTGCCGAGCCGGTTGAGAAGCGATGCGATCGCTCTATCCGGCAATTGGCGTGCCAGGGCACGGATCAGGTCCTCGATGTCCGGCGGGGCGCCCCAACGGTGATGGCCTGCCTTGTTCTTCCTGACCGAAAGCGCGGTATGGTCGCCGCCCTGCCAATGCACCAGCATTTTGATGTGGTCGTCTTCGATGGCGACGACAATCTCGCGGATCACGGCACGGATGATCCGCTTGCGCGTGGTGGCGGTGGCGTTGGCATGATGCCATGCCAGTTCGAGATCGGCGCCCATGCGCAGCAGGCTCCGCCGTTCCTCTTCTCCCAGAGCCTCAGACTTGTGGCGGTCGAGCGCGTCAAGCTCGTCCTGACGCTCGCGGACGGCTACGAGCGCGGCATTCCAGCGTCGCTCCAGTTCGCCTGCTACAAGCCGGTTGTCCGGGTCGACGGCGTCATACTGGCGGCGTGCATGGGCGGCTTCATAACGTGCCTGCTCGAGTGCGAGCTCCACATGGCGCCGCTTCTCTCCAGCCTGCACGGTGGAGGTCTCGATGGCCTTGATCGCCGCTTCCATGCCGAGCGGTTGAAGGCGTTGAAGAACCTCCGCGCTGACCGCCTGATCGACCCGCAACGATCCGAAGCCGATGCACGGGTCGGTTCCGTGGTTGACCTGCGCTCCGCGGCAATGATAGCGCCCCGTATTGCCGTTGCTGCCGGAATAGGAGACATGCAGCTTGCGGCCGCAAGGGCCGCAGCGCAAGAGACCGCCGAGCAGCAACTCGCCCCGGCGAAGAGCACCGCGCGGCACCAGGCCTTTGCTTGTGGCATTGTCCGTGATCAGGCGCTGATTCCTCTCAAAATCGTGCCAGCTCAGGTAACCTTCGTGATGGTCGATGAGCAAGACCTCCCAGTCGGCGCGATCGCGCCTGATCCCACGCAAAATCCGTTTGCGTCCGGCCTCTATGGTGACTTTGCTGCAGGTTCGCCCGAACGCATAGGCGCCGGCGTAGATCGGGTTGGTGAGAATGTGGTGCACCGTATTGTAGACGGGCAGCTTCCAGACGATCGCCCTGTCCGCCGCGCGCGTGTAATTTACGGCAGGGAGCATAATGCCCTCGCGGCGCAACCACAGATGCACCTGCCGGATGCTCTGCAGTTCGTCGAAACGCCGGAATACAAGATCGATCGCCTCGCGGATCCGCAGGTCCGGGTCTTTCTCGACCCGGTTCCGGCCCGACTTGACGTAACCGATCGCCACCGTCAGGAAAAGTTCGCCCCGTCGTGCCTTCTGCTTCAGGGCTTCGATCGAGCGGGCCCGCAGGATCGAAAGCTCCAGTTCGCTCATCGTGCCCTTCATGCCGAGCAGCAGCCTGTCGTTGGGATGACGCGGTTCGTAGATGCCGTCCTCATCGATGATGAGCGTTCCGACAAGGCCGCAAAACTCGATGAGCGTATGCCAGTCCCGGCCATTGCGGGCCAGCCGGGAGGCTTCAATGGCGAGGACCGCACCAACCCGACCTTCGCAGATCGCCGCCAGAAGCTTCTCAAAGCCCGGACGGCTGATGCCAGACCCTGAACGACCGAGATCTTCATCGATGACGATGGCGTCTTTCCAGCCAAGGGACCGCGCTCGCTCGGCAAGGCCATATTGGCGTCGCCGGCTCTCGGGATTGTTGACGAGTTGATCGGCCGTCGACTGCCGGACATAGACATAGGCACCGCGCGCGAGATGTTCAGCGGTGATCTTCATGATCTGCCTCCCGTCCCGTCTGGCTCACCACCGCTTCCCTCAGCAAGGTCTCGATCAGCGGGAGGGTGCGTTCCCGGACTTCGCCTGGAAGACTCGATGGCGGAGCCTTCTTGGAAAACAGGTCTGGCTGGTCGGTTCGGCATTGCCTGCGCTGCATGGTCGTCTCCTGGCTGGCGTGAGTCGCTCTGCAGAAAACGTAGACATGCATCGACCTCGCGGCGCAGGTCGCGCAGGCATGAAAGGGGAAAACGGGGCGCCTCGCGAACCGCCATCGTCAGGGCGATCTCTTCCGTCATCCAGATCGGAATCAGCGCCAGGCTGCCATCCGGTTGTCGCCCGACATAGGCCGGCTCACCGCAATAACGCTGACGGCCTGTGACGAAAATCTCCCCGCCCGAACGTGGATGAAAGGCGTAACGGACAATCTTCTTTGCCTCGCCATCCTGATAACGGGCATTATGAGCCCAGTCCGCCGGGCACGGGCAAGACCCATCTTGCAGTGAGCCTTGGCCGCGAGGCAATCCGCCAGAATTACAACGTGCAGTTCGTCACGGCAGCCACGTTGGTGGCGATGT
>NZ_JAMYRR010000064.1:0-2621 GCF_040321535.1 Mesorhizobium sp. M0340
ACGCTGTTCGGGTCAGACTCGAAGTTCATGCCGCAGCCACAAATGGTCGGCAAGTGGGGCGTGTCCGAAGACAGGAAGACCTATACGTTCGAGCTGCGGGACGGCTTGGCTTGGCATGACGGCACTCCGGTCACCGCGGCGGACTGTGTGGCTTCGATCCGGCGCTGGGGTCAGGTAGCTCCAGGCGGGCAGTTGATCATGGAGCGCGCGAGCGACATCTCCAAGAAAGACGACAAGACGTTCGTGATCTCGCTCAAGGAACCGCTTGGCATTCTGATCGATCTCTTGGCAGATCTGACGCCGCCATGCCTTTTCATCATGCGCGAGAAAGATGCCAGTCGCCCGGCGACCGAGCAGGTCACCACGAATGTCGGATCGGGGCCATTTAGGTTCAATGAAGCTCTCGTCAAGCCGGGCGCGAGCTACACCTACGATCGCAATGAAAAATATGTTCCTCGCAAGGAGCCGGCGGACGGATTGGCAGGCGGGAAGATCGTAAAAGTCGATCGTGTCATCTGGGACAATGTCGCCGATCCCCAGACAGCCTTCGCGGCCTTGCAAGCGGGTGAGATCGATTACGTTGAGCAGCCGCCCAACGACCTTGTCTCGGTGATCGAGAGTGATCCCAACCTTGTGGTCGATGTTCTAGACAAAACCGGCAAGAGCATGTTGCTGCGCCTGAACTTTCTCCAGAAGCCGTTCGACAACGTGAAGGCGCGGCAGGCGATGCTGCACCTAATCGATCAGGAGGCGTTCATGAACGTCCTTGCGCCGAAGTATGGCCGCTCGGTCACTTCGATATTCGGTAGCGATACGCTCTATTCCAACGATGAGAATACGGGCTGGTACAAGAAGGGCGGCGATCCGGAAAAGGCCAAGCAGCTCTTCAAGGAGGCCGGATATGCGGGCGAAAAGGTCGTGGTTCTACAGGCAACGGATTGGGCGCCGAGCAACGATGGTTCGCAGCTGCTTGCTGCGGCCCTGCGCAACATCGGGATCAATGTCGAGCTTGCGCCGAGCGACTGGGGTGGCCTCTCCACGCGCCGCGCGAAAAAGGATCCCGTCGAGAATGGCGGCTGGAGCATGTTTATTACGTCTGAGGCTGATTACTCCCTCGGCAATCCGTTCGCTACCCCGCTTCTCCTCGCGAACGGAGATAGCGCCTGGTATGGCTGGCCGAAGAATGATGAATATGAAGCGCTGCGGGCCAAGTGGGCATCTGTAGCAACGCTTGAGGAACGGAAGGCCCTAGCTCGCCAGATGCAAGGTCTCTGGTGGGACTTCGTGGGCGATGTGAGGTTGGGGCACTATGTCTCGCCGATGGCGCGCCGTAAGACGCTCACCGGCCTCATCGGCATGCCGCAGGTCGTTCCGATGTGGAACATGCAGAAGGCCTGAGGACTGTGGCTGCTTATGTCCTTCGCAGGATAGTTTCGACCATCGCCGTCACGGCGATGGTCGGGATTTTCGTGTTCCTGCTTCTCAGGCTGGCGCCCGGCGATCCGGCGGCGATGATTGCGGGCAATTCGGCGACTGCGGAGATGATCGCCGGCATCCGCGAGAAGCTGGGACTGAACGATCCGCTGCCGGTTCAGTTCGTCCGTTGGGTGCGCGACATGCTGCGCGGCGATTTCGGCACGTCGATCTTTGCCGGGCGACCGGTTCTGGAGCTGATCTCACAGCGGCTTGAACCGACCCTTTCCCTGTCAATCCTGACAATGATCCTTTCGGTGTCGGTCGGGGTCTCCTTCGGCATCCTTGCCGCATGGCGAACGGGCGGGCTCGTCGACCGCTTCCTCGCGGCCTTTTCGGCATTTGGTTATTCCGTCCCGGTCTTCGTCATCGGCTATTTTCTTGTATACTTCTTCGCCATCAGGACACACTGGTTGCCGGTCCAGGGATACGTCCCGATCAACCAAGGTCTAGGGCCTTGGTTTGTGCACCTGGTCCTGCCCACACTGGCGCTAAGTATTGGCTACATCGCATTCATCGCGCGGGTTACGCGGGCGAGCATGCTCGAGGTCCTGTCGGAAGACTATATGCGAACGGCCGCTGCCAAGGGCGCTTCGTCCTATGCCATGCTTTTCCACCATGCCTTGAAGAATGCCGGCGTCCCGATCCTGACCGTCATCGGTATAAGCTTCGCCTATCTGATTGGGGGGGTTGTACTCACGGAGACGGTGTTCAACATCCCCGGTATCGGTCGTCTGGTGGTCGATGCGATCAACAACCGCGACTATCCCATCATCCAGAGCGTGCTCATCCTAACTTCAGGTCTATACGTCCTTATCAACCTCGCGGTCGATCTGGCCTATACGCTGATCGATCCCCGCATCCGGTACTGATATGAGGCTCATCTCCGCACCAGTTGAAGCTGTGCCGATGGGTCGGCTGCAGCTATCCGAGGTTCCCCGTATAGCCAGGCGGCATCCGCTGGTCTTCATAGGCGGCGGCCTCCTGGCGATCTTGATCATTCTGGCGCTCGCCGCCCCACTTTACGCCGGCGACCCGGTGAACATAAATCCGTTCAAGCGCCTCCAGCCGCCCTCCGCCAAAATGTGGTTTGGAAGCGACAATCTGGGCCGGGACGTGTTCGCGCGGACGATCTTCGGCGCCCGGAT
>NZ_JAMYRR010000065.1:0-2492 GCF_040321535.1 Mesorhizobium sp. M0340
TCCCTCATGGTCGGATTGCTGTCGGCGGCATGCGCGGCTCTTGCCGGGGCTCTGATCGGTGTCATCGCCGGGTACAGCCGCCCCTTCGACAGCGTCGTCATGCGGATCATGGACGGCCTGATGTCCATCCCGACCATTCTTCTCGCCATTGCCCTTATTTCACTGACCGGCCCCGGCATCAGCATCCTCATCGTCGCCATTGCGATCCCCGAGACGCCAGCCGTTGCGCGGCTGGTCCGTTCGGTAGTTTTGGGTGTTCGCGAACGTCCCTACGTGGAGGCCGCGCTCTGCGGCGGGGCGCGCCTGCCGAAAGTGCTGTGGCGACATATCCTCCCGAGCACCGTTCCCGCCCTGATGGTCCAGAGCGCCACAGTCTGCGCGAGCGCGATCCTCACGGAGGCCGGGCTGAGCTTCCTCGGCGTGGGCGTGCCGCCCGAGATTCCGAGTTGGGGCAACATGATCGCCAGTTCCCGCCTCTATCTCGCCATCGCGCCCATGACGATTTTCGCCCCCGGTTTCTGCCTTGCCGTCACGGTCCTTGCCGTCAACCTGCTCGGGGACGGCCTGCGCGACCTGTTCGATCCCCGCTCAAAGCGGAGACGCTGACATGCTGATGCGAGAATCTGCAGAGGATGATGTGCTTCTCGACGTTCGCGACCTTGAGACGCACTTTTACGGCGAAGAGAGCGTCACCCGTGCCCTGGGCGGCATCAGCTTCCAAGTGAAGAGAGGCGAGACGCTCGGCGTCGTCGGCGAGTCCGGATGTGGCAAGAGCGTCACCGCGCTCTCCATCCTTCGGCTCCTGCCCAAGCTGACCGCCGAGACAGTCGGCGGCGAGGTGCGCTTTCACGGACGCCACCTGCTTGAACTGTCCGACCGGGAGATGCGGAAGATTCGCGGCGATCAGATCGCCATGATCTTCCAGGATCCGATGACCAGCCTGAACCCGGTCTATACGGTCGGCCACCAGATCGCCGAGGCAGTGCAAATCCACACGAAAGCGTCCCACTCGGTGGCGATGGCGAAGGCCGGAGAGATGCTCCGTCTCGTTCGCATCGCGGACCCCGAGCGCCGCGTCAACAACTATCCCCATGAAATGTCGGGCGGGATGCGCCAGCGCGCCATGATCGCCATGGCTCTGGCCTGCTCACCGGAACTGTTGATTGCCGACGAGCCGACGACTGCGCTCGATGTCACCATCCAGGCGCAGATCCTGCGGCTGATCGTCGACCTGAAAGAGCGCATGGGAACGTCCGTGATGTTCATCACGCATGATCTGGGGGTTGTAGCCGAGACATGCCAACGCGTGATCGTGATGTATGCCGGCCGGATCGTAGAACAAGCGAATGTGACAGCTCTGTTTGCGCGTCCCGCACACCCCTACACCCAGGGCCTCATGCGATCGGTGCCGGATCCGCAGCGCGGCCGACAGCGTCGCCTTCCAGAAATTCCCGGGATCGTGCCAAACCTGCGCGAGCCCATTGTCGGGTGCAGTTTTGCTCCTCGCTGCCCGTTCGCTATCGATATTTGCCGCGAAAAGACGCCCGTCCTGCGTGATGTCGGGTCGAGCCACGCCGCAGCTTGCTGGCGCGCCGAAGAGGTGATGGGCACATGAACGATCCATTGCTGAAAGTCGAGAACCTGACCAAGCATTATCCGCTTGGCTCGGGAATCTTCAAGAAAAGCATTCCGGTGATCCGGGCGGTGGAGGATGTATCCTTTTCCGTCGAGGCGGGCGAGACACTTTGCATCGTCGGTGAATCCGGCTGCGGCAAGTCCACCGTCGCACGGCTCTTGATGCGGCTCGTGCAGCCGACTAGAGGGCGCGTAATGATCGACGGAACCGACATTGCGGGTCTCAAGAAGGACGCGCTTCACGCCTGGCGCCGTCGGATGCAGATGGTCTTTCAGGATCCTTACTCGTCGCTGAACCCGCGCCTTACTGCCGGGCAAATTATTACGGAGCCTGTCGAGAACTTTGAGCGTCTCAGCCGGAAGCAGCGCAACGCGCTTGCTACTGACCTTCTCCAGAAGGTCGGAATGTCGCCCGAGATGATGCACAGGCTCCCGTCGGAGTTATCGGGCGGCCAGCGCCAGCGGCTCGGCATTGCACGCGCCCTGGCGCTCAACCCCTCTCTCATCATCGCCGACGAAGCGGTGTCAGCCCTTGATGTCTCCGTGCAGGCGCAGATTCTGAATCTGCTTCTGGATCTCCAGCAGCAGATGGGCATCGCCTTCGTCTTCATCTCGCATGACCTCGGCGTCGTGGAGCATATCGCGCATCGCGTGGCCGTCATGTACCTGGGGCGGATCGTGGAGCTCGCCCCGAGCGAGGCGCTGTTCGCGAAACCGGTCCATCCCTACACCGAGGCGCTGATCGCGGCAGCTCCGGTGCCGGATCCGACGCGGGTTCGGCTGAAGGCTCCCGTCGAGGGCGAGGTGCCAAGCCCGATCAATCCGCCGAGCGGATGCGCGTTTCATCCGCGCTGCCC
>NZ_JAMYRR010000066.1:0-2416 GCF_040321535.1 Mesorhizobium sp. M0340
CTCAACGGCGCGCCATCATCATGCGCCGGATTCGTCAGTGGTTGATCTGAATCCCCCCGCACCGTTCGAGTTGCATGACCATGCTCGTTCTGTGCCGGCGGCGCCTGCCGGGCCAGCGTTCGCCAGGGCTGAGGAGACGCCCTCCGCGGTTGGCGAGGCCGCGGTGGCCGAAAGGCTGGCTCGGTTGCAAAAGCAGACGGTCGACGCTGATTTGTCGGGATATTTCGACTCGATTCCGCACGCGGACCTTCTACGATCGCCATGGGAGGCGCAACTCATGACGCAAGGGAGCGGACAAGAACACGCCGCGGCGCCCTACGCCGGAGGCAGTGGGTCGATGCTGGGTGCCTCGGTGCTGCAGCCGGGTCACTCAAGGGCGCGCCATCATGATGCGCCGGATTCGTCAGTGGTTGATCTGAATCCCCTCGCACCGTTCGAGTTGCGTGACCATGCTCGTTCTGTGCCGGCGGCGCCTGCCGGGCCAGCGTTCGCCAGGGCTGAGGAGACGCCCTCCGCGGTTGGCGAGGCCGCGGTGGCCGAAAGGTGGGCTCGGTTGCAAAAGCAAATGGACGAACCAGTGCATGATCCCGGCCCTCAAGTGGATACATCGCCATGGGAGGCGCAACTCATGGTGCAAGGGAGCGGACAAGAACACGCCGCGGCGCCCTACGCCGGAGGCAGTGGATCGATGCTGGGTGCCTCGGTGCTGCAGCCGGGTCACTCAACGGCGCGCCATCATCATGCGCCGGATTCGTCAGTGGTTGATCTGAATCCCCCCGCACCGTCCGAGTTGCGTGACCCTGCTCGTTCTGTGCCGGCGGCGGTGCAGCCAGATCCTCCAATAGGGGTCTCCGGTCCCGACAAGCGTCCTCTTTATTCCAACGATGCGACCGTTGTCGAAGGGCTGAGGTCAGCATTGGAGAGCACGGTCAAGCGCCATGTAAATTCTCTTCTCGGCTTTGGTCGTTGGCTCTTTGATAATAACAGGCCGGGATTTGCTGCTCGGCTTCACGAGGAGTCGCTGGATCCGGATCTCAAGGAGTACGAGAGCAAGAGTGGCTCCTCGGACGTGGCTAGAGCAGTGGGTCATCTCAAGACGTGGGCGGGCGGAGCGCCAGTGCTGGACCGCGCCGCTGTCCGGAATCCCGACCCTGCCGACGCCGCGCTCATCAGAGATTACACAGCGGCTCCCATCAGAGAGTACAAGGCAGCGCCGACCGGGCCGAATCCCGGTACCATTCAGACCTATGGATCTGCTCCTAGACGTTTCAGTGAATACCTGCATGAAAACAACAAGCCGGGGATTGCGGATCGGCTTCACGAGGGGTCGCTGGATGAAGATGCCAAGCGCTATGTGAACTCCGGTGGGATCAGTGCACTAGCTCATCTCCGGAAGCCCGAACTCGGGCGCGAAATTGCCCTTGCTGCTCGTCCGGAAGACGCAGTCGGCATGGAGGCTCGTGCCATTGGGGACGCCGCTGCGCAGCGCAGCGGGCCGCAGGAGGCATTGGGTCGGCCAGAGAAGCCCCCTGGGAAAGCTAAAGACGGGCGGGTGCTCGGCGCATTGGAATTGCTAGGCGACGAACATATCCAGAGGGATTACCAGCTCCTGGAGCAGGAGTTGCAGGGGAACAATCCAGATCTCGCCGCCCGGACGCGGTTCGTGGATCCCCTCGTAGCCAATTATCATCTGCGCTTGGGCTCCAAGAGCGACAGGCTAAGCGCATTCCAGCGCATCGTCCATAATCAGAACGGTAACGACACAGCCGACTTCCTGTTCGTGCCAGTGAGCGATGGCGGTAAGACTCTTGCGGAGCGCGGCACCCATTGGTCGCTGCTGTTCGTTGATCGCAGCGACCGGGAACGGCCGGTTGCCTATCATTATGACTCCGTCAGCGGATGGCATGACCCGCTTGCAAAAAAGCTCGCAAAAAATCTGGGCGTCAGCCTGGAGACCCGCGTGGACTCACCCCGCATCGCCCAGCAGAGAAACGAGGTGGATTGCGGAGTCCACGTGGTGGACGGCACGCGGGCGCTGGTTGGGCGATTGCAAAGATGGCAGCCAGACCTGCCAGACGTGAACCTCAACAACCTCGTCGTCAATCGGCAGGCACTACAAACCCGCCTCAGGGGTGACGATACATTCGGAACGGCAAATAATCTCACGAACTTTGAACTCATGGACCGACAGGCCCGAGACGCGGTTAAGGAAAGCCCCGTTGGGACGTTTCCCCAGCAGATCAAGCGGCTCGGCCAGTCAGCGCCAGACGTTGCTCCCGGGGACCCATTTAAATTTCAAAGTCTTGAGAGCAAGGGGGACGCCGCTGCGCAGCGCAGCGGGCCGCAGGAGGCATTCAGTTGGCCAGAGAATCTCCTCCCTGGGAAAGACGACGCTGTTGTGACATCGTCTTTCGTG
>NZ_JAMYRR010000067.1:0-2204 GCF_040321535.1 Mesorhizobium sp. M0340
GTCCGGCCAGGGCTTCAGGCGATGCCAAGACAGATTGAGGTCTTCAAGTTCCTCCGGTGGCAATGATGCGGAGGACAAGCCGAATTCCTCGAGGCTGGCAACGAGATTTTCTCTGTTTACCTGATCGAGGGAAACGAATGATCGCTCACCTGCCCGGATCGGGTCGACCGAAGCGTCGTAGCGTCCTACCCACGCGTCGGCAAAACGAGCAGGGTCTATGCGGCCAAGGTTGTGGCGTTTCAGAAACTCTCCGACCTCGGCCGTGATGCTGCCACGCCAGTCGACCATCGTCCCCAGGACGTCAAAGAACAGAACTTCAATATTACGCACGTTTTCTCCTTACGCCGTGAAGTCCAGGGCTAGCCGCGATATGAAGGGTCGTTTCTGTCCAATTGCCGCTTCAAGTAGTCGAAGTGCGCGAATGCCTGGTCATTGTAGGGAAGCCAGTCATCGGCTGTCTTCTGGGCGACGTCGTCGGACATGACATTCAGAGCTGGCCAGTTGAATATGCGAGCACAAGGATCTTGGCCGCGCGCTCTGCGAAATAGAGGTCTTCAAAAGCCTCGGCGACTGTTCGGCCCGTGACCGTGACACCATGGTTGCCCATGATGATGAGGCTCTTGTTGCCGAAAGCAGCCGCCAAGCGTTGCCCTTCGGCGGCATCGTCAGCAATACCGCCGAAGCCGAGATCAAAGCCGAGCTTGCCAAAGAAACGGGCCGTGTTCTGGTCGACAGGCTTCATGTGAGGATCTTTCAGGCTGGCTAGCGCCGTCGTATACGGCGGATGGCAATGCAGCATACCCTGACTTCCGGGCGCGCGCCGTGCACGGAACCGTGGATCGTCCACGCGGAAGGATCTGGAGCGTCAGGCCGAGTCATCACCTCGCTGTCGCCAGCGTTAAGAACCAAGAGATCGCTCGCCCGAATCTCCCCGAAGTGCCGCCAGCGTGGGTTCATGAGAAATTTCTTCCCGTCAGCGGAAAGTGCGGCACTGAAATGATTTCCCACCGATTCATGCCAATCGAACTGAGCTGCCAGACGAAAGGCTGCAGCAAGATCGACCCGGAGCGACTGTGTTTCTTCCGCAGTCAGTTCGGAGGGATGGGGATGGGCGTTCATGAACTCGCTCTGGTTAAGGTGTGCTTATATTGTAACTGTGGATCGGCCCTCGCTAGTTGCGATAATTGCGTTATTGATTAGGTCTGGAAGATCTGAAAGTCTAATCTGACATAAGCAAGGGATTATGATATTGCGTCGACATCTCCCTCCTCTCCGGCTTCTGACAGCCTTTGAAACCGTGGTTCGTGCCGGCGGTGTCCAGAGCGCGGCGGCGGAGTTGAATGTCACGCAGCCCGCCGTCAGCCAAGCGCTTCGGAATCTCGAGGACTACATCGGCACGAAGCTGCTTGATCGACGGATGCGTCCTTCTGCGTTGACAGACGCAGGCCAGGTTCTGCTTCACGCAGTTTCGGACGGAATGGACCGGATCGAGAGCGCAATCGGAAAAATTAGAGCACTAGAGCGAAGCGAGCAGAACGTCGTTACGATCGCTTGCACCGTCTGCACTGGCACATATTGGCTAATGCCACGTTTGGCGACGTTCTACGCTCGACACCCCGACATTATTGTCCGGGTTGTACCAACATCCGGCAGCCCGCAGTTTACGCCCGAAGCCGACCTGGTGATTCGCTATGGGGCGGGCGACTGGCTTGATGGCAAATGCGAACCGCTGTTCGATGAGCGCTTGATCCCAGTCTGTAGCCCGAAGGCCGTTGAACGGCTCGGCTCTGGCAATTTCGGGCAAGCTACCCTCCTCCACGTTAATGCCGACGAGGAATTTTCGCCCGGCTGGGACGAATATTTCGACGCGGTCGGTCTACCGCATGACCGGGAAGGAGATCTCTCATTTGACAACCACGTTCAGGCAACTCAGGCTGCGCTAGCAGGGATGGGAGTGATGCTCGGATGGATTGCGAACACCGGTGACCTTGTCCGGGAAGAGCGGTTGGTGATCTTCCGTAATCAGTCCATCATCCCCGGTGGCGCCTACTACTTAATGAGCCCGTTGCAGAGCCCGAGCAAGCCCGCGTCCGAACTATTGGCGTCTCACCTGCGGACTTGCGTGGCCGCCTCGTAAATACGGTCATGAGCTGAATGGCTGCTTTGCCAACTAGATGCTCGAAAGATGCCAGTCCGCTCCCGGC
>NZ_JAMYRR010000068.1:0-2067 GCF_040321535.1 Mesorhizobium sp. M0340
CAGGATCTCGCCCGCTTCGTCCCAGGGACGCCGCATTGGCGTTTGGCGCATTTGCCGCCGCGCCTTGCATGGGATGACGTTCGGCGCGCAATCGATGCGATCGGCGCAACAACGCCGGTCGACATCCGCGATCGAGCCGTCCTGTTGCTGCTCGCCACCACGGGCATTCGCAACGGCGAGCTTCGCGCCATTCGGCTGCAGGATATCGACTGGCGTGCTGGCGAGGTTTTTGTCCGGCGCACCAAAGGCAAGCGTGATCGGGTGGCACCGCTCCTCGAGGAGACCGGCGCCGCGCTCGCCGACTACATCCTGCGCGCTCGACCGAAGGTGGATAGCCCATACCTGTTCATGTCCTTCACGCCGCCCGTGGGACCGTTCAAGTGCGCATCGCCTGTTTCGAGGATCGTGCGGAAGCGGTTGCGGCATGGCGGGGTCGAACTCGGGCGGGTCGCAGGTGCACATCTCCTGCGCCACAGCCTTGCCACCCAGCTCGTCAGGCAGCGAACGCCGATCAACGAGGTCGCCGATCTTCTCGGGCACCGCAGCATCAATACAACAGCGCTGTACGTAAAGATCGCGGCCTCGCAGCTCGCCGAGGTCGCACTCCCTTTTCCGGGAGGCGTCGCATGACCGCCTTCGCCCGTTTCCTCGGCGAGAAGGCCGAGCGTTACATCGAGCTGCGCCACTCCCTCGGCTACGCCTTCAGCAAGCAAGCTGGCACGTTGCGGGCTTTCGTCCGCTACGTTGAGCGCGCTCAGCTCGATGCGCCCGCCACTCGAACGATGGCGCTGGATTTCGCCTTATCGTTCAGCGGCGCCGCCAACAGCCGCGCCACTCGCCACGGCGTGCTCCGCCGGTTTTACGAGTATCTCGCCGTCTATGACGTCCGAACCGAGGCCTTGGAGCGCAGAGCTTTCCCCAGATCCAGAGCGATTCCGCCTCCGCGTATCCTCAGCGAGGCAGAGTTGGCGTCGCTCATACACGCATGCGACCGCATTTCGCCACGGACCCCTCTCAGGGGGCGGACGATGGTGACGGTGATCGGAGTGTTGGCGAGTTCGGGACTGCCATCGGGCGAAGTGGTCAGGCTTGATCGTTCCGACGTCGATCTGTCCAACGGGATTCTCCTCGTTCGGAAGAGGAAGTTCCGCAAGGACCGTCTCGTTCCAGTTCACACGACCACCCAAACAGCCCTTCGTCACTACGTGCGTGAGCGCGATGCGGCTTTTCCCACGCCCATGGACCAGGCCTTCTTCCTCAGCTCCCGAGGCAACCGTCTGTCGGAGCGGTCTGCAAAGCGCATTCGCTAAGGTCCGCAAGCTCGCTGGCCTTGATGACGGCAAGCCTTTGAGACCGCACGATCTCAGGCACCGGTTCGCCGTGACCCGTCTTAGCGCCTCTGGCACGAACAGCGCGCCAACGTTCAGGCGCTTCTGCCTCTGCTTGCCACTTATCTCGGCCACGCCAGCTACAGCGACACGGCCTACTACCTCACTGGCTCTGCGGATCTTCTCGCCATTGCGGCGGAGCGCGCCTTCCTCGATGAAGGTGCAGCATGAGCGAACATTTGCTCCTGGCCCCGCTCCTGGAGTCCTACTTTCGCCGGCGCTTGACCAAGCAGCGCAACGCGACTCCCGCGACCGTGGCCAGCTATCGCGACGCCTTGCGCATGCTGATCCTCTTTGCCGCCGCCCGGTTGCGGAAGAAGCCGGCGGCGTTGACGCTCGAAGAGCTTGATCGGGACCTTGTTCTTCGCTTTTCTCGACGAACTCGAGGAGAAGCGGAACAATTCCGTCGCCATGCGCAACGCCCGCCTGGCCGCGATCCGATCTTTCTTCCACCACGTCGCTGCCGCCGACCCGGCGTCCTTCGGCGTCGCCCAACGCGTGCTGACGATTCCCATTAAACGGACGCACATTGAGGTGACGTACCACCTTACCAGGGCCGAAGTGGACACCCTCATCGCGGCGCCTGATCCAAAGACGCCCCGTGGTCGGCGCGACCGCGCCTTTCTGCTCTTCTTGGCACGGACCGGCGCCCGGGTCTCCGAAGCCACCGGCGTTAACG
>NZ_JAMYRR010000069.1:0-1540 GCF_040321535.1 Mesorhizobium sp. M0340
CCGAAACTCTTATATGGGGATGGTCAACCACAAACGGCGTCACGTCGACATTGTCATGTACCTCCGGGCAATCCGCAGATCCATTCGATGGGTCCGTTTGCGTGACGCGGTTCGCGAACGAACCCAGTCCACCTTATATTCGGTCAGGGCGCATGCACCTGTTCCATGATCCCGCTTGCGGCGGATTCGGACCCAAGAGACGAAACCATTCTTCAGCGGCGGCTGTTGAGGCCATGAGTTTCGTCGGTTCGTCTACCGAGGATCTGCCAGGCCCGATCGGCCTGGAGATTGTTATGATCGATTGGCGTCTACGCTGATGGTTTCGTCAGGAGAGCTCCTTCTATAACGACTCCGGCGTTCACGTATTTCCACAGCGCAACAAGCAGTTTCCGAGCGAGGGCGATGATCGCCGTCTTCTTGTACCGGCCACCATTCTGGATGACTCGCGCCCTGAACCACTGGCTGAGTGCGGAATTGGGTTGATGGCGCACCCAGAGCCACGCAACCTGGACAAGCGTCGACCGGAGCCTAGGATTGCCGGACTTCGAGACTCCCTGCTCGCAATTAATCTGCCCACTTTGCCAGGGCGTTGGCACCAAACCAGCGTAGGCGGCAACCTGTCGTCGATTGTCAAACTTGCGCGACAATCCCTCAGACCACAGGACGGCCGCGAACTCCGGACCTATTCCCTTGAGGCTGAGCAGCAGGGCCGGTGTTGGCTCATCTGCCGCGACGAGCAAGGCGTCGCGTGCCTCTTCAACATCCTTGATCTGCTGGATCAGCAACTCGATGCGATCAAGCTCGCGGCTGATCTGCGCCATGAGCGCTGGCGGCAGTGGACGCCCATCTCCGGTAATGAGCGCGTCGAGGCATTTGCGTCGATCGCCTTTCAACGGTTCGTATCCGGACACACCTTGGCTGAACAAAAGGCCCTTTATCCTGTTGACATGCCTGATCCGCTCGTTCGTCAGCGCCTTCCGCTCCCGCACCAACCGGCGACGGTCTTCCTCCTCCGGCGTTGGCACTCGCAACATCGCGCAAACCCGAGGCTCGCCGCGGTTGTAGGCCAACAACGCTCGAACCAGTGCTTCCCCATCAATCCTGTCGGTCTTGGCCCGCCGGCGGCGACGCGATGTGGCAATGGATGCCGGGTCCACGACATAACTCTCGATGCCTTCGCGTTCGAGGACCCGATGGATCCAGAATCCATCCAGACCAGCTTCCTGGATTGATATGACCCGGAAACGCTGCCCTGTCCGCACTTCCGCCTTTCGTTGCAGCTCTGCGAAGTGATCGAGCAAACCCGGAATGTCGCCCCCCGGCACGAGGTGTCTGGACATTCTCTCGCCCCCACCTGGCGAAAGCGAAGTCACGAGCCATTTTGAACGAGACAGTTCTAACGAGACAAATATTGCGGCAAGATCGACGCGGATAGCGGCCGGGGCTTTGGTGGTGTTGGCTTGCATGCTGACCTCCAGGTGATGTTTGGCGACTTCACTCTGGCAGAGCGCTGGTCGCCTTCCATCCCCATAGGATCTTC
>NZ_JAMYRR010000070.1:0-1526 GCF_040321535.1 Mesorhizobium sp. M0340
CTAGCAGGCTGTTGAAAAAGTGGCTCGCAGCGAGGCTGTGAGCGTGATTCAGTGTCTTCGGAGAGATTCGGAGAGCGAGGCATGCGCGGCGGAGACGAACGGTCTGGCGAACTGTTCAGTTATGTTGATCTCGAGGCTCGGGTGCGGCGCGATCATCCGTTGCGCCGCATTCGGGCGATTGTGAACGAGGCGCTGGCAGCGTTGGAGCGGGACTTGGCGGCGCTATATTCGCCGATGGGGCGGCCTTCGATCCCGCCGGAAAAGCTGCTGCGAGCGATGCTGCTACAGGCGTTCTACTCGATCCGCTCGGAGCGGCTTTTGATGGAACGGCTGGAATACGACCTTCTGTTCCGCTGGTTCGTCGGCATCGGCGTCGATGACGCGGCCTGGGACCATTCGGTGTTCTCAAAGAACCGCGACCGGTTGCTGGAAGGTGATATCGCGGCGAAATTCTTAGGCGCAGTGCTGGCGCAGCCCAAGGTGAAGAAGCTTCTGTCTACGGACCACTTCTCGGTCGACGGCACACTGATCGAGGCGTGGGCATCGATAAAGAGCGTCAAACCGAAGGACGGCCCAAGCGGTGGTCATGGTGAGCCGCCGGCTGAAGGGGGCGGGCGAAACGCGGAAGCGGACTTCCATGGCCACAAGCGCTCCAACGACACACATGCCTCGACCACCGATCCGGATGCCCGGCTCTATCGCAAGGGCAAAGGCAAGGAGGCCAAGCTATGCTTTATGGGACATGGCTTGATGGAGAACCGCCACGGCCTGCTAGTCGACGCTTGCCTGACACTGGCCGACGGACATGCTGAGCGGGTGGCCGCACTGCACATGATCGAACCTCGAGCGGAGCGGCCACAGGCGATCACGCTCGGCGCCGACAAGGCCTACGACGCGGAAGACTTCGTCAATGAGCTGCGCTCGATGAGGGTGACGCCGCATGTAGCGCAGAATACGAGCGGTCGCAGTTCCGCGATCGACGGGCGCACGACGCGGCATGGCGGCTATGCCGTCAGCCAG
Source organism: Mesorhizobium sp. M0340 (assembly GCF_040321535.1). Classification (NCBI taxonomy): domain Bacteria; kingdom Pseudomonadati; phylum Pseudomonadota; class Alphaproteobacteria; order Hyphomicrobiales; family Phyllobacteriaceae; genus Mesorhizobium; species Mesorhizobium sp. M0340. Next base: position 1,021 of record NZ_JAMYRR010000070.1, read on the forward strand.
CGCATCAGGAAGCGCATCGAAGAGGCGTTCGGTTGGATCAAGGTCGTAGCCGGCCAGCACAAGACCAGGTTCCGCGGTCGCGACCGTGTCGGATGGGCCTTCACCTTCGCAGCCGCTGCCTACAATCTGGTGCGACTGCCGAAGCTGCTGGCGGTGCCAGCATGAGCGCGCCCGCGGGCTGCCAGTTGGTCGGCCACTGGCGCATCGTCGAGGCCGATCTGTGGGACCGCGGCTATCTCAACCTCTGCGGCCCGGCCACGATCACCATCGGCGATGACAACAACGGCGAGATTACCTTTGGCGCCCTGCAAGCCGGCCTTGATCTCAGTTACGGCCCATCAATGGTCTTCTTTACCTGGAACGGCTGCGACGAGATGGACGAAGTCACAGGCGATGGCCATGCCGAATTGCTCGACGATGGCTCCATCGAAATCACGTTTGCCTATCACAACGGCGATGAGGTCATCCTCAAGGCCGCGCGACATACTTCTTCAACAGCCTGCTAG
>NZ_JAMYRR010000071.1:0-1339 GCF_040321535.1 Mesorhizobium sp. M0340
TGTCGGTAGCAAATCAAGTTGTCCGGTTTGGTAGCACATCATTTGTCCGCTTCAGTTTTGCGTCGAAGCGGTTCACGCGGCTTGCCCGGTGCGGCAGGTTTCTTGGATTGTGGCGCCGTCGGGCGTGTATCGGGCGATGCGGCGGGGCCCGTGGAAGACCGCGAGCGTCCCATCGGGGTATTGCCTGACCTTGACCGCGGCTTTGACGAAGTGATGTCGGATCGGGCTGTGCGGGAGTTGTAATCGCATGCGCGCGAAGGCGACTGTGTTGTCGCGGGCAACGACGCGCTCCTCCTCGATGCACAGGATCTGGGCCAGTTGCTGTGGGTCGGCGGCGACAAAGGCGCTGTCTTCGACCGCGGGCGGTTTGGCGAAGCGGGCATTGTGAGCTGGCAGATAGGTCTGCGCGATGAAGCGGTTGGCGGCCTGGATATCGGCAATGCCGGCCAGCGCCAGTTCTTTCGGCAGCCGATCCTGCAAGGTCGAGAACATCCGCTCGGAGCGCCCCCTGGCTTCAGGCGAATAGGCCGGGATATGCTCGATGCCGAGGTGCCGCAGCGCTCGCCCGACCTGGGTCAGCCGGCTCTTGTCGACCGCCTCGCCGGCCTTGAGCGTCACGAAATAGTGGCTGCCGCGATCGCTGTAGAGGCTAGACGGCAATCCCTTGGCGACAAAAGTCTCCAGAAGTCCCTGAAAGCTCGACGCCGTGCCTTCCTCCTCAATCAGGAAGGCCGAATAGATCGTGCTCGTGGCGTCGTCCAGCGTCACGATCAGATCGAGCATCGGCTGACCCTCCAGCCAGGCATGCCGGCTGCCATCCTGGTGCAGCATCATCCCCTCACACGGCTTCCTCTCGCGTTTGCGCCGGTGAGCACCGCGCCGCTTGGCTCGCTCCACCAGGCCCGCCGCGTGCAGCTGCGTCTTGATGAAGGTGTAGCCCCAGCTGAAGTCGTGATCGCGTATCAAGTGCTCGTGGAAATGCTTCACATTCCACCCCAGGTAACGATGACGATAAAGCTCCAGCATCTCCTCAATCGCTTCCGCAGGCACCCGACGCGTCGAAATCTTGCCCAGCCGGCGGTCGCGTAAGCCATCCTCCCCAGCCTCTTCGTACCGGTCGCGGTAACGTCGAAATTGCCGCTCCGACATGCCCAGCGACTCGCCTGCCTCCATCATCGAAAGATCGCCGCCATTCCAGCGCCTCAAAACGTCTCGAAACTTCTGCATTCTCCGGCCCTGTAGCCATGCCGTCCGTCTCATCCCCAGCCTCCCTTTGGCTGGCGATAAAACCGGACAACTCATGTGCTACCTAATCCGGACAACTCATCTGCTTACGACA
>NZ_JAMYRR010000072.1:0-1155 GCF_040321535.1 Mesorhizobium sp. M0340
AGAGTGTTCGGTGATGGAGGAACGTCTTCGCTTTGTGGCTCGCCTGCTCGACGGAGAAGGCATGAGCGCGGTGTGCCGGGAGTTCGGGATCTCGCGCAAGACCGGCTACAAGATATTCAACCGCTACAGGCAAGAGGGGTTGGAGGCGCTTTGCGACCGCTCGCGGCGGCCGGTACGCTATGCCAACCAACTGCCCGAGCAGATCGAGCGGCTGATCGTCGAGAGCAAGCGCGACAAGCCGCACTGGGGCGCCAGGAAGATCAGGGAGCTGCTGATCAGGAAGCTCGCCGGCGATGTGCGCATCCCGGCCAAGAGCACGGTGCATGCTGTGCTCGACCGCCACGGCCTTGTGAGCCAGGCCCGCAAGAGGAACCGGGCGAACAAGGCCATGGGCACGCCGCTGTCGCAGGCCGCCGTCCCCAACGATCTGTGGTGCGCTGACTTCAAGGGCGAGTTCAAGCTCGGCAACGGTCGCTACTGTTACCCCCTGACGGTGACCGACCAGGCCTCGCGCTACCTGCTTCTCGCCGAAGCGCTTGAAGCGACACGGGAAGCGCCGGTCATCGAGGCCTTCGTCCGGCTGTTCAGGGAACGCGGCCTGCCGCTCGCCATTCGAAGCGACAACGGGTCCCCTTCGCCAGCCCCTACGGCTCTACAATCTGTCGAAGCTGTCGGTCTGGTGGTTGAGGCTCGGCATTGCCATCGAGCGCATCAAGCCCGGCAACCCGCAACAGAACGGCCGCCACGAGCGCATGCACCGCACCTTGAAGCAGGAGACCACGCGGCCCCCGGGCATGAATGCCCTGCAACAGCAGGCCAGATTTGACGCTTTCATCAGCGAATTCAACCAGGAAAGGCCGCATGAGGCGTTGGCCATGAAGCTACCAACGGAACTCTACACGCCCTCTTCACGGCCGTATTCCGGCCTGCCGGAGCTGACCTATCCCCTCCATGACAAGGACATCCTGGTCACGCCTGCGGCCGCATCTGCATGATGAGGAAGAAGATCAACGTCTCGACCGTGCTCGCCGGTCAGAGGCTCGGAATAAAGGAGGTCGACGACGGCATTTGGCTCGTAAGCTTCATGCACTATGATCTGGGATATATCGACCTGGAACAGAGAACCTTGCAGACCATCGACAACCCGTTCGGCAC
>NZ_JAMYRR010000073.1:0-919 GCF_040321535.1 Mesorhizobium sp. M0340
TGGGCGAAGGTCTTTCTCGGTTAAAGTCGCGTTTCATAATCGCTCCGCTGTCCGATGGACACGCCCGGCTTCTGGTGAACGTGTCGAAATTCAATAATCTGCCGTGGGATTTTATCGTTGGCGCCGATATGTCTCAGGCTTACAAGCCTATGCCGCAGGTCTACCTGCGGGCCTGCGAGTTGCTCGAGGTCCAGCCGGAGAATGCCATGCTGGTGGCGGCGCATGACCACGACCTGGAAGCGGCCCGTCGTTGCGGATTGAAGACCGCCTACATCGTTCGCGCCAATGCTGAAGACCCATCCAAGGTAGGTAACCAGAAGGCACAGGACGGCTGGGACTACAAAGCGAAGAACCTGCTCGAACTCGCCGACATGCTCCAATAGCCACCCAGCATGCGTCCTCCAAGTTGGCTGTCCCGGCTGAAGCTCATCGATCGTTCGACAAGCCAGTCCTGTTACCGCCGCAGCGGACACCGGATGCTGCCAGCGACACTTCCGGCATCTATGTCGAGCTTGGAAAAGGCCAACTGATTTAAATGCCAGGGGAAACTGTGGCCAACTTAACACCGTACCCCGAGATGTAGTTTTTTATCTGGTACCGGAGTTCGATATTCTGTCGTTCGGAGGCGCGCTTGAGGTGTTCCGCCTTACGAACCTGGTGCTGGGTTACCAGGCTTACAGCTGGAGGCTTCTCTCTGCAGACGGGAGTGACGTCAGGGCAAGCTGCGGTCTGGCTATTCGCTCTTTCCCGCCGAGCTTGATGCCGCAAAATGACAGAATGATACTTGCCAGCTGAATCGCTGACGGTCGATGCCTATGCCGTGAAACTCTGCTGGGCCTGGCGGCCAGCGGCAAATGGAACGGGCCAAGGCAATCCAACTGGCAGCAGTCGCCCGATTAGTTGAGACCGAGTGCCGCTC
>NZ_JAMYRR010000074.1:0-906 GCF_040321535.1 Mesorhizobium sp. M0340
CGTTGTTTTGAGCAGAACCTGGATGATGCGGATGTCGGTGCCGTTCTCCAGAAGATGCGTGGCGAAGCTGTGGCGAAGGGTGTGCACCGTCACCCGCTTGTCAGCGCCCAGGAACTCGCAGGCTGCTCGACAGGCGATCCCTAAGGTCTGTGGGTGGATCGGGCCGCGGCCATCGCGCCGGGGAAATAGCCATCGCCCCGGCTTGGTCAACCGCCAATAGACGCGCAAAATCTCCAGCAGCTGCGGCGACAGCATCACATAGCGGTCCTTGCCGCCCTTGCCCTGCTCGATGCGAATGACCATCCGGCTGCTATCGATGTCCGTCACCTGCAGACGCGCCGCCTCAGTGGCGCGTAAGCCCACCGCATAGGTGGTCATCAGAGCGACCAGGTTCCTCGTCCCCTTCACGGCCTGCAGAAAGCCGACCACCTCATCGGCGCTCAGCACGACCGGCAACTTGCGCGGCGTCCGGGCGTAAGCGATCCGCTCAGGCAGATCAGATCGACCCAGCGTCACGCCGTAGAAGAAACGCAAGGCGCAAACGGTCTGGTTCAACGCGCCCCACGAGACCCTTCGGCCCACCAAGTGGGCCTGATAGGCGCGCACCTCTTCGTATCCCAGTTGATCGGGTGATCGTCCAAAAAATCGACTGAACTTCGCCACGTGATGCACGTAGGATCGCTGGGTCTCCGGTGACAAATTGCGGATCGTCAGATCTTCAATCATCCGCTGACGCAGAGGGCTTATCTGGGCCATCTGGGGTTCTCCTGTCTGGAAGGTTGGCTCGACGCCAAATCTTCTCATGTCAGGCGAAGTGAGAAACTGACCCCCTAACGAAACGAAGAACTGACCCCTCATTTTTGAGAGGATCAGTGGATGCAAGAAGAATTTCCATCGAAGCTCGCC
>NZ_JAMYRR010000075.1:0-883 GCF_040321535.1 Mesorhizobium sp. M0340
TGTGCGGTATCGTTGGAATTGTCGGTAACTCGCCGGTCGCGCCGCTTATCGTCGATGCGTTGAAAAGGCTCGAATATCGCGGCTATGATTCGGCCGGCGTCGCCACGATCGAGCACGGCAGGCTTGATCGCCGCCGCGCCGAGGGCAAGCTGGTCAATCTCGAGCGCCGGCTGAAGGACGAACCGCTCGACGGCATGATCGGCATCGGCCACACGCGCTGGGCCACGCATGGCGTTCCGAACGAGAGCAATGCGCATCCGCATTTTTCCGACGGCGTCGCCATCGTCCATAACGGCATCATCGAGAATTTCGCCGAATTGCGCGACGAGCTGATGCGCGACGGCTACAGCTTCGCCTCACAGACCGATACCGAAGTCGTCGCGCACCTGGTGGCGCGCGAACTGGCCAGGGGGCTGAAGCCGGTCGAGGCGGCGCATAAGGCGCTGAAGCGGCTGGAAGGCGCCTTTGCGCTCGCCATCATGTTCAAGGGCGACGAGGATTTGATCGTCGGCGCGCGCAATGGCCCGCCGCTCGCCGTCGGTCATGGCGACGGCCAGATGTTCCTTGGCTCCGACGCCATCGCGCTTGCCCCGTTCACCAATTCGATCACCTATCTGGAAGACGGCGACTGGGCGGTAGTGCGCCGCAACGAGGTCGATATTTTCGACATGGGCGGCAACAAGGTCGACCGCAAACGCCAACAGTCGCTCAGCACGAGCTTCATGGTCGACAAAGGCAACCGCCGCCATTTCATGGAAAAGGAAATCCATGAGCAGCCGGAAGTGATCTCGCACACGCTGGCGCATTATGTCGATTTCGTCGGTGGCGCCTCGAAGCCGCTCGCTCTGCCGTTCGATTTCGCCAAGATCGACCGGCTGGCGAT
>NZ_JAMYRR010000076.1:0-824 GCF_040321535.1 Mesorhizobium sp. M0340
TTTGCTGCCTTTGCCGCAGCTTTCGCCCGAGCCAGCCGAGAGACGCCCGAGGTGGTGTCGCTTGACGGCAAGGCTTTGCGGCGGGCCTACGAGAAGGGCTTGGCAGCCAGTCCGCCGTTGACGGTGTCGGCCTTCGCCGCCGAGACCCGGCTGTGCCTGGCGGCAGTCTCGCCGAGCGCTGGTGAGAACGAAGTCGAGGCCGCGCTCAAAGTCGTCGAACTCATTGATCTTACGGGCAGATTGGTCACCGCCGACGCGCTCCACTGCCACACCCGCATGGCTGCGGCCATTACCCAAAGAGGTGGCGATTACCTGCTTGCGCTGAAGGGCAACCGTCGTCATTGGCTGCGCCGTGCCAACCTGCAACTGGCCGACGCCACCCCTTCCATTGCCGAGCGGACCGAGACCAGCCACGGCCGCAACGAGTGGCGGCAAGCCGAGATCGTGGCGGCGGCCGAGCCGCTGATGCCCGGCCACCTGGCCTTCATCCGCATCACCAGCCGACGCGATCAGGCCAGGCCGTTGATGCGCCTGTTCATGGCCTCCACGCTCATGTCGCCGCAACGGGCGCTCGACCTCACCAGAGCTCATTGGCAGATCGAGAACGGCCTGCATTGGATGCTTGATGTCCATCTCGATGAGGATCTCAGTCGTGCCCGCAAGGATAATGCTCCCGCCAACACAGCCCTTCTCAATCGCCTCGCCAGAAACATCCTTCAGGCCGCCGATGCTGCCAAAGTCCCCATCAGCCATCGCATCAAGAAATGCGCCTGGAACGACGACTATCTCATCAATGCCATCACTCATATGCGATAGCCCTGCCC
>NZ_JAMYRR010000077.1:0-770 GCF_040321535.1 Mesorhizobium sp. M0340
TCGGCAATCTCGCGCGTCCACCGATCCAGATGCGCCTCGAACGCCGCCCAGCTCTCGAAACGGCGGCCGGCGATCGCGTTCTTCTTGACGTAGGCGACCCCACGCTCGTCCTTGCCCTTCGTGCGGGCCCGATATGGCGCGCAAGCTCGTGGCGTAAAGCCCCAGTAGCGGGCAAAGGCATGCAGTCGGGCATTGAACCTCACCTCGCGCGTCACCGCGTCATGGTGCTCGACCAGAGCCTTCGCATTATCCAGCAGAACCTCCGCTGGAACCCCGCTGAAGCGCAGGAAGGCTCCTTCCATCCCATCAAACCAGTCCGCCTGGCGCTCCCGTAAAGAGGGGCGGATATGCACCCGTCGCGAATAGCCCAGCGTCCCCACGAACAGGTGAACGCGCAACCGCTCGCCGCCGATCCACACGCGCGTATCGCCAAAGTCGATCTGCATCTGATGACCTGGCGCCGTCTCAAAGCGAACCGTCGCGCGCTTCTGCGCCTTCAATTCCCGCCGCCAGCGCTTCACTCTCAGCTCCACCGAGCGAAGCCCGATCACGATACCATGTTCGCTCGCCAATTCCTGGCGAATGACATCCGCGTTTCCATCATGACGAAAGAAACGCTCTCTAAGCCAATCGTCCAGACCGTCGAATGCAGTTCGACGAGCAGGCTGGCGATACGCCACGACACCACCTTCACGCAGATAGCGGCGAACCGTATTGCGCGCGCAACCGAACTCTTGCGCAATGCGCTTCGCACCCCAGCCGACCTCATG
>NZ_JAMYRR010000078.1:0-748 GCF_040321535.1 Mesorhizobium sp. M0340
ACGCAAACGGACCCATCGAATGGATCTGCGGATTGCCCGGAGGTACATGACAATGTCGACGTGACGCCGTTTGTGGTTGACCATCCCCATATAAGAGTTTCGGCCGCGACATCAGACCGCGGCCGATCGCCGTCATCTGCTGCTCGCCGCCGGAGGTGAGGCCGGACCGGGTTCGGCGCTTCTCGGTGAGCCTGGGGAAAAGCGCATAGACGCGGTCGAGGTCGGCCTTGACGCCGGTGCGGGAAGACGAACGCCCGAGCGCGCCGGTCAGAAGGTTCTCCTCGACCGTCAGCGAGCGGAAGCAGTGTCGGCCCTCGAGGACCTGGACCAGACCCTTGCGGACGAGGTGAGAGGGGCTTGCCCTGGAGACATCCTCGCCGTCGAAAGTGATCCGGCCAGCGGTAACAGTACCGCGCTCGGCCGGGAGGAGATTGGATACGGCGCGTAGCAGGGTCGTCTTGCCGGCGCCGTTGGAGCCGAGCAGTGCGACGATCTCGCCTTTGCCGACCGACAGGTCGACACCGTGCAGGGCGGCGATGGCGCCGTTGTAGACGGCCTCCACGCGACTGACCGACAGGATCGGATTTTCCGGGCTGGACATCGATGACTCCGCAATAGGCAGGAAATCGGGCGGGGGCGCCCGGCGGGCGGCGGCAGCGGTGGGGTAGATAGGTGGGGACGAGTAGCTAGGGAGTTAAGGCGGGGGGGGGGATGTTGCGATGATGAGTGGATAAATTAAAAAAAAAAA
>NZ_JAMYRR010000079.1:0-740 GCF_040321535.1 Mesorhizobium sp. M0340
GGGTGTCGTAGGCGGCGTCCGCCCACACCGTCTTCTCGTCGCCGCAGATCAAGTTATCGGCCATCACCGTGTCGTTGACGTTGGCTGGCGTGGTAATCACCGTGCGGATCAGGCCAGAGCCCTCATCCACCCCGACATGGGCTTTGTAGCCAAAGGTGAAGCCGCCCTTGCCCTTTCGCGCGGTGAGCCGGGCATCCGTATCCTTCGAAGTCCGCTCGTCCGTCGGGGGCAATGAAACCGCATTGATCAGCGTGGCATCCAGCATCGTTCCCCGCTTCAGGATAACACCGGCTTTCTCCAACTGCCGGTCCAGTTCGCCAAACAGCTTCTCCAGCAGCCCTTCGCTGACAAGCAGATTGCGAAAACGCGAAAGCACCGTGTGGTCGGGAACGCTCTCCTCCAGCCCGAGCCCTACAAAGCGCCGGAACGACAGCCGGTCGCCAAGCGCCTCCTCAAGTTCGCGATCCGACAGGCCGTAGAGTGACTGCAGCAAAAGCGCCTTGAACAGAACCAGCGGTGGCCAAGCTGCCCGTCCGGGTCCGCCATCGCGCAGCGGGTTGAGCAGCTTCTCGAAGCGATACCACTTCACCAGACCCGACAATCGATCAAGCGGTGAAGAACCGCCAGCCAACTTGCCGCCCAGAAAAGCCTCCGCCAAGCTCAACTGGCCCATCTGCTTCACTGCCATCGCGATTCCCTCCGAGCTTCGTCTCAGAGAATCACAATCAGCGAATTACGCA
>NZ_JAMYRR010000080.1:0-649 GCF_040321535.1 Mesorhizobium sp. M0340
GTGATCTGGTGCGCAAGGTTCAGGCGGACTGCGCGATCGACCTCGATACGAACAGCTACTCAGTGCCCTGGCGCCTGATCGGAGAGAGCGTTCAGGTAGTGGTTCTGGCCGGTCGCGTCATCATCCGTCATGCGGGCCGGGTGGTGGCCGATCATTCCCAATGCCAAGGTCGCCGACAACGGATCGTGGACCGGGCGCATTTTGTCGGCGTGGCTGGCGCCGAGGGACCAGTGCGCGCAGCAGCCCCTATAGAGATTGCTCCTTGCGCCTTGCTGCGGCCGCTGGCGGAATACGAGGCGGTTGTCGGGGGAGGCTGGTGATGACGACCGTGGATCACGACATGCTGGTCGCGACACTCGACCGGTTGAAGCTGACGGCAATCCGCGATCAACTCGACACGCTGCTGGATGAGGCCGCACGCTCGAAGATGACCTTGCGCGAGGCTTTGGCTTTCCTTGTGTCGCGCGAGATCGCGCGGCGTGACGAGCGGCGGATATTGATGTCGAGCAAACTGGCGCAGTTCCCGTTCGTGCGCGAACTCGACGGCTTCGACTTCGACGCGCAGCCATCGCTGGATCAGGGACAGATCAGGGAGCTTGCGACCTGCCGCTGGATCGCCCACGGCGACACAGTCCTGTTCCTTGGCCCT
>NZ_JAMYRR010000081.1:0-594 GCF_040321535.1 Mesorhizobium sp. M0340
GGGGGACGCCGCTGCGCAGCGCAGCGGGCCGCAGGAGGCATTCAGTTGGCCAGAGAATCTCCTCCCTGGGAAAGACGACGCTGTTGTGACATCGTCTTTCGTGCCAACTGGGCACCATCACCAAGCCTCGGATCCCGCAGAGTCCTTTCGTCCCCTGATCTACGGCGACCAGGGCGCGCCGGACGAGCGGATCGCTGCACAGGACAGGAGCAACCAGCTACCAAGCGAGGAGGTCCTCATCAACCGTGAGCATGATACAGCGGAGTTGAGACCAGCGAAGAGGCAAAGGACCCCGAACAGTCGTCTGCAGGACGTTGCCACTGAGCCGCAGCTGAGCGAGATCGGCAATTCAGGCGCTCGCGTGCTGCAGGCCCCCACCCATCAAGTGGGTGCATTGCCATGGGAGGCGCAGCCCATGATGCAAGGGAGCGGACAAGAACACGCCGCGGCGCCGTACGCCGGAGGCAGTGGCGAGCACCTGGCACCGCATACCGGAGGCAGTGGGTCGATGCTGGGTGCCTCGGTGCTGCAGCCGGGTCACTCAACGGCGCGCCATCATCATGCGCCGGATTCGTCAGTGGTTGATCTGAATCC
>NZ_JAMYRR010000082.1:0-585 GCF_040321535.1 Mesorhizobium sp. M0340
AGCTGGGTCGAACGGTAGCCCGGATTCCGGTCGGCCACAATGAGGTCCGGCTTCGTGTCGAACAGGCTTCGATACAGCCCCAACGCCTGCCTCCACGCGTTCTGGTTCTTCAGCTCGTCGAGGTCGCCGAGATGCTGCGACAGCAGCGCGTTGCCGTCGCCCGCCAGGCAGAACGCGGCCTTTAGGTCGCCGCCCGCAGCCAGCGCCCTGACCGGGCCATCGAAGCCCGCCGGCAGCGCCAGCGGCTCCGGCGCGAAGCCGCGCGCGCGCCGCAACACCGAAATGCCGTGCCCGTCGAATCGCACCACGCTGTCGTCGAGCCGGTTGACAATCTCGCGGTCGTGCATCAGCCAGAAGTCGGCGATCCCGGCAAGCTCCTGCCGCGCCTCGTCATTGTCCGTGCATTGCGGCTCGCCCGAGCGATTGCCGGAGGTCATCACCACCGGACCGTCCAGCGCCCGCAGCAAGAGATGATGCAACGGCGTGTAGGGCAGCATGAAACCGAGCCGCTCGTGCTGCGGCGCCACGCCCGCCGCAACGCCGCAGCTGTCACGGCGCTTCACCAGCACGATCGGCGCCGCTCGG
>NZ_JAMYRR010000083.1:0-546 GCF_040321535.1 Mesorhizobium sp. M0340
TGGCTGGCCTGCGCTCTCGGCCACAAGGCCTGCCGCGAAGACTTCTCCGTCGCCTATCACCGCGTTCCCAGGCTGTTTGCAGCACTTGCCCTCGCGAGAGGCGACGGACGTTATGGCCGGATCCTCAAGCAACCAAGCAACTCGCCAAAACCGACCTTCTCATTCTCGATGACTGGGGGCCGGAAAAACTCAATGATGACCAGCGGCGTGATGTGCTTGAGATCATTGAAGACCGCTACGAACGCCGATCGACAATCGTCACCAGTCACCTGCCCCTGGATCGCTGGTACGAGATCATTGCAAACCCAACTCTGGCCGATGCCATCCTGGACCGCCTCGTTCACAACGCCTATCGCATCGATCTCACCGGTGAAAGCATGCGAAAACAGCGCTCGCCGAGAGCGTCCGAAAAAGCGCAAGCTTGACCTGAAACGAAACCCAATCCAAACATCAAGGAGACCTAGGATCAGTCCGAAAAATGGCCGGCTTCAAATCGGAACACCGGCCGCAATGAAATCGGAATGACTGGCCGGCTTCAAATCGGAA
>NZ_JAMYRR010000084.1:0-545 GCF_040321535.1 Mesorhizobium sp. M0340
CCGGAGCTGCCGGCCAGATAAATGATGACTCCGTCGCCGGAAATATTCGCGTTCGAGTTCGCTTTGAAATCACCGCCTTGAATGACGTATATCCCGGGCGAAAGCGTTACATTGCCGCTCAAGCTGAGCCCCCTGCAGTATGTTCCAGGTTGCAACACCGACTGATTGCTGTTTCGACAGGGGTTCGTGGCCGGTGGCGCCGGCAAGTCGGCAAAAGGATCGGCAGCGGGCAACGCCTGGGTTATCGGCCTGGCGCACACGGTCGTCACGGGGTTGCTCAACGAAACACCGCCTGCCGATACTAGGCAATCGACCTGAAGGCTTGCCGATCCCTGCAGCTTGATGGCGTCCGCGGCTATCGAATTCGACATCACGACGCAGCCGTTCAGTTTGAGATTCGAGCTGCCGGAAAAGAGCGCCGCTTTCGGAGCGGAATGATTGAGAGCTAGAGCGCAGGCCTTTGAGGCGTCGGTGATAAGAGCCACCGCTCTTGCCTGTGCGCCGACCGCATTTTGCGTGAATATCGATGTAAAAAACCGATCGAG
>NZ_JAMYRR010000085.1:0-524 GCF_040321535.1 Mesorhizobium sp. M0340
CCGGGCACGGGCAAGACCCATCTTGCAGTGAGCCTTGGCCGCGAGGCAATCCGCCAGAATTACAACGTGCAGTTCGTCACGGCAGCCACGTTGGTGGCGATGTTGGCCAAGGCCCACAGCGACGGCTCGCTCGACAAGCAGTTGACGATCCTGTCACGGCCGAAATTGCTGATCATCGACGAGCTCGGATATCTTCCCTTCGAGGCCAATGCCGCCCACCTCTTCTTCCAACTGGTGTCTCGCCGCTACGAGAAGGGATCGATCCTGATTACCTCCCACCGTTCGGTGGGTGAATGGGGGAGCGTTTTTGGAGATCCCGTGGTGGCCACGGCAATCTTGGATCGCCTGCTTCACCATTCAACGGTGATCACCATCAGGGGGGACAGCTACAGGCTGCGCGAAAAGCGACGGTCCGGCCTTCTGCAGAAGGTCGGCTCGGTGCCCGAAACAAACGAAACAGCAAACCAATGAAGGGGTCAGTTCTTCAGTTCGCCAAAGGGGTCAATTCCTGGATTCGTTTGACA
>NZ_JAMYRR010000086.1:0-524 GCF_040321535.1 Mesorhizobium sp. M0340
CACCTCGCGCTTCTCGATCGGCAAGGACAGGCTGTTCCACTATATGGGCTGCTCGACCTTTTCCAACTTCACCGTGCTGCCCGAGATCGCGGTGGCCAAGGTCGATGCCGACGCGCCCTTCGACAAGATCTGCTACATCGGCTGCGGCGTCACCACCGGCATCGGCGCTGTCATCAACACGGCCAAGGTCGAGCAAGGCGCGACGGCGGTCGTCTTCGGCCTCGGCGGCATCGGCCTCAACGTCATCCAGGGCCTGCGCCTGGCCGGCGCCGACATGATCATCGGCGTCGACCTGAACAACGACAAGAAGCAATGGGGCGAGAAGTTCGGCATGACGCATTTCGTCAATCCGAAGGAGATCGACGGCGACATCGTGGCCCATCTCGTCAACATGACCAAGCGCGGCGCCGACCAGATCGGGGGCGCCGACTACACCTTCGACTGCACCGGCAACACCAAGGTCATGCGCCAGGCGCTTGAAGCGTCGCATCGCGGCTGGGGCAAGTCGGTCATCATCGGCGTTG
>NZ_JAMYRR010000087.1:0-515 GCF_040321535.1 Mesorhizobium sp. M0340
CGCGTATACCCGCCTGCCGGCATTCTCTGGAAGCTGTCGCCAAAATAGCGATCGTCGCGATCGGTCCGGGTTGGGACTCGCGCCGTCACCGACTTGCTCAGCTGGGAAGGGTCGACACCCCACTGCTTCCTCGTGTAGCCGCGGAAGAATTTCTCGTAGAGCTCTCTGCCGACAGTGCTGACCACGACGTCTTCAGCGGTGCGGACTTCTTTGACCGTTTCGCGCCGGGAAGCGAAGAAGTCCTGCAGCTGCTCGGACGTTAACTCAAGGCCGTAGAGGCGGTTTATGGTGTCGAGATTGATCGGTATCGGCAGCAGCTTTCCATCGACAAGCGACAGCACGCGATGTTCGTAAGGCCGCCATTGCGTGAATTGCGACAGATAGTCGACGATCGATTGGGCGTTGGTGTGAAAGATGTGAGGCCCGTAACGGTGAATTAGGATTCCGGCCTCGTCGTAGCAGTCATAGGCATTGCCGCCGACGTGATTTCGTCGGTCTATGATCAGGACGCTTTC
>NZ_JAMYRR010000088.1:0-507 GCF_040321535.1 Mesorhizobium sp. M0340
CCGGCGCATCATTCACTCGGCCGCCTCGCGCTGCGTCGGCGTGACGAGCATCCCGTTTGCTGGCAGGCGTGTCTGAATGCGCCCGAACGTAGCCAATGCCTGGCCGACCACCTGATCCATATTGTAATAGCGATATGTTGCAAGACGTCCGACGAACCAGACCTCCGGGCACGCCGCGGCCAAAGCTTCGTATCGTTTGTACAAAGCCTCGTTTTCGGCCCGCGGCACCGGGTAATAAGGATCTCCGACGTCGGTGGGGTATTCGTAGGTGAGGCTGGTCTTCGGACTCTGCTGACCGGTCAGATGCTTGTACTCGGTGATCCGTGTGTATTTTTCCGTCTGCGGATAGTTGACGACGGCGACCGGTTGAAACTGCTCGCAATCAAGCGTCGTGTGCTCAAAGCGCAGCGAACGGTAGGGCAAGCGACCAAGCTTCCAGTCGAAATACTCGTCGATCGGACCGGTATAGATCATCCGCTGGAAGGGGATCTTGTCGCGAATTTCGCG